>JAHJST010000001.1 GCA_018829905.1 Patescibacteria group bacterium | reverse complement strand
TTTCCATAACATTGTTCTTCTGCTTTAATCTATCTTCCAGACAACTTGCTAAAAACAACTTAACACGCATTAAAAGGTTTTTCCAATAAGCGACATTTATTTGAAGCATTACAACGACATTTTAGCATAACTACAACAAAAGAATTGACAAATAAATAGATTTCTGATATACTCAATTTAGGAGGAAACATGAACATTAAAAAATTATTAGTTTTTGGGTTGATTTTTTTTATTTCTCTTGGACTTTTTTCGCAGGAGCATAAGAAGCTTTACAGAATCGGAATCGCTCCATATGTTGAAAATGAGCTGAAGAGCAAAGATGAATTAAGGTATGTTTTATCTGAAAAAAGCAAAGAAATAGTTAATTTATTTGCTAATTATCTTAATGCTAGTTCTTTGTCTGTTGCAAATGATTTTCTGAACATTGTTAATGATATTGATATTCAAGAAGACTTTATTTATCCAAAAGAAAGAATTGAGAGCATGATTTGGAAAAGCAAGAAGACTGGGCAAGTTGTAATTACTCATAAACTTGAGTGGGCCAGTCAATATTTAGTTCCAGCATATTCATTTGCTTTGATTTATGGAAATCAAGTTTTTTATTTTAAAGTCCCGAAAAAATGTGGAAACATATCATTAATGAAAATCGAAACAAGAGAAGCAGATCCAGAAGAAATGATTCAACAAACAGCATTAGATGAAATTGAAGAAGCATTTAAGAAATCACCACCACCGCCACCACCAAGGCCAAGACAAGCTGAAAGCAGATTGGAATACAGAAAACCCAAACCAACTGAAAAAACATACAAATACAGACTTTTTGCAGATGGAGCAGCAAGTCTTTACGTGGGATGCCACCAAAAATACATAGTAACAAGAATAGGACTTGGACCAACTGAAGATGGTTGGGGGCTTAATCTGATTGGAGGTGTTTCTTTCCCAATCGAAAAAGATGAACCTCAATGGAAGAATGTATTTTTGTTTGATGGTTTGCTTGTTTATCGTAAAGAAATTTTCAGAGGCGGAATTGGTGTTGGTCTAGCAACACAGATGACTGATTTAAAGCCAAACCAAACAGAAATTATTGTTAATGCAACAATAATGATTAAGAAAAACATTGGCTTGTTTTTAGAGGGGAGAACTCCTTTGAACAGGCCAGAGAATGAGACAATTGTTGAAAATAACAAAATTGTTATTGGATTAAGATTTTTTTAAGTAATTTCACGGGGGATCAGGTAGCTGATCTCCCTTTTTTATTATTTAAATTAATGATATAGTAATTTTAATGTTAATAGATACGCATTGTCATTTAAATTTTAAAGATTTTGATAAAGACCGAAACAAAATAATCGGTCTTTGTTTGGATAATAATATTAATATTATTAATATAGGTGTTGATTATGAATCATCTAAACAAGTTATTGAATTAGCTGAGAAGTATAAAGGAGTTTATGCTTGTGTAGCCATTCATCCACATAATGTAGGAAAAGAAAAGTTTAATTTAAAAGAATTAACCAAAAAAGCTATTGGAATTGGTGAAACTGGATTAGATTATGCTTTTTGTGAAAACAACAAGAAATTACAAGAATTACAAAAAAAAGTTTTTAAACAACATTTAGAATTAGCTCAAGAATTAAATAAACCAGTTATTATTCATTCTCGTAGGTTGTTTCCTGAAATATTAGAAATAGTTAAAGAGTATAATATTAAAGCAGTTTTGCATTGTTATATGGGTCGTTGGTCTTATGCTCAAGAATATTTAAAACTAGGATATTATCTTAGCTTTACTGGCTTAATATGCTATGCAAGAGATTATGATAAAGTAATTAAAAATTGTCCTTTAGATAGAATTTTAGTTGAAACTGATGCACCATATTTATCTCCTATTAAAGGAGAAAGAAATACTCCTTTAAATATTAAGGCTATTGTTGAAAAAATAGCTGAAATTAAAGGAGAATCTTTTGAAAAAACAGCAAAACAAACAACAGAAAATGCTAAAAAACTGTTTAATTTGGTATAATTAATATATGGGAGAATATAATCCTAAAAAAATAGAATCTAAATGGCAAAAAACATGGGAAAAACTTGGTTTAAACAAAGCCAAGGATTTTGACAAGAGAAAAAAACAATATATTTTAGTTGAATTTCCATATCCTTCTGGAGATGGATTACACGTTGGTCATGCAAGAAGTTATGCTGCTTTAGATGTTGTTTCTCGTAAAAAAAGAATGCAAGGATTTAATGTGTTGTTTCCTATTGGTTATGATGCTTTTGGTTTGCCAACAGAAAACTATGCAATAAAAATGGGTGTTCATCCAGCAGAAGTTACAAAAAAGAATATTGAAATATTTAGAAATCAATTAAAATCTTTAGGATTATCTTTTGATTGGGATAGAGAAATAAATACAACAGATCCTGATTATTATAAGTGGACACAATGGATATTTCTTCAATTATTTAAAAAAGGGTTAGCTTATCAAGCAGAAATACCAATTAATTGGTGTGGATCTTGTAAAATTGGCTTGGCAAATGAAGAGGTTATAAATGGAAAATGTGAAAGATGTGGTTCAGAAACAGAAAAAAGAAATCAAAAACAATGGATGTTAAAAATTACTGCTTATGCAGAAAAATTATTAAAAGGATTAGAAAAAGTAGATTATTCTGAAAGAATAAAAACTCAACAAATTAATTGGATAGGAAGATCAGAAGGAACAAATATTAAATTTAAAATTAATGATAAAGAGATTCAAGTATTTACAACTAGAATTGATACTATATTTGGTGTTACTGCTTTAGTTTTAGCTCCTGAACATGAATTAGTTAAAAATATTGATGATAAAAATGTAAAAGAATATATTGAAAAAACAAAGAAAAAATCAGAATTAGAAAGAATGGATTTAGAAAAAGAAAAAACTGGCGTATTTACTAATCTTTATGCTATTAATCCTTTAAATGATGAAAAAGTACCTGTTTGGATTTCAGATTATGTTATAGCTTCTTATGGAGGTGGTGCAGTTATGTTTGTTCCAGCTCATGATAAAAGAGATTATGAATTTGCAAAAAAATATGATTTAGAAATTAAACAAGTTATTTCTGGAGGAGAAATTCCTTTTACTGATTATGGAGAATTAATTAATTCTGGACAATTTAATGGACTAGATTCTAAAACTGCTATTGAAAAAATAAATAAGTGGTTGAAAGATAAAAAATTAGGTGGTTCTGCTATTAATTATCATTTAAGAGATTGGGTTTTTTCTAGACAACATTATTGGGGAGAGCCTATTCCAATAATTCATTGTGAAAAGTGTGGTTTAGTTGCTGATGAAAATTTGCCAGTAGAATTACCATATGTTGAGAAATATGAACCAAGTAATACTGGAGAATCTCCTTTAGCTAATATTAAAGAATGGGTTAATGTTAAGTGTCCTAATTGTAATAATGATGCAAAAAGAGAAACAGATACAATGCCTAATTGGGCTGGTTCTTCTTGGTATTTTTTAAGATATTGTGATAATAATAATAAAAAGGAATTAGCTGATAAGAAAAAACTAGATTATTATATGCCTGTTGATTGGTATAATGGCGGAATGGAACATACTACCTTACATCTTTTATATTCTCGTTTTTGGAATATATTTTTATATGATATTGGAGTAGTTCCTGTTTCAGAACCATATATTAAAAGAAGATCTCATGGTTTTGTTTTAGGCTCTGATGGTAGAAAAATGAGCAAATCTTTTAATAATGTAATTAATCCTGATGAGATTGTTAAAAAATATGGTGCTGACTCTTTAAGGTTATACGAAATGTTTATGGGCCCATTTGAAGAAACTATTAATTGGAACACACAAGGATTAGAAGGTTGTTCTAGATTTTTAAAAAAAGTTTGGTTTAGTTTTGATAATATTGGAGAAAGTAATAAGGAAATAATTCAAAAACTACATTATCTTATTAAAAAAGTAGGACATGATATTGAGAATAATAAGTTTAATACAGCAGTTGCTGCTATGATGGAGTTTGTTAATTCTTGGCAAGAAAATTCTTTAGATAAAAAACATGCTGAAATGTTTTTAAAAATACTTTCTGTTTTTTGTCCTCATATTTGTGAAGAATTGTGGGAAAAACTAGGCAATAAAAATAGTATATTTTTAGAATCTTGGCCTGAATATGATGAAAAATTAATTAAAAAAGATAAATTTGAACTAGTTGTTCAAATTAATGGAAAAATTAGAGACAAAATAGAAGTTGATTCAGAAATATCTCAAGAACAGGCAGAAAAATTAGTTTTATCTTCTGATAAAATTAAATCTTGGCTTATTGGGAAAAAACCAAAAAAGATAATTTTTATTAAAGAAAAATTAATTAATATTGTATTATAAATTATGAAAAAAATAGCAGTTTTAATTTCTGGTTCAGGTACAAATCTACAATCTATTATTGATAAACAATCTAATTATGTTGTTTCTGTTGTTGTGTCTAATAAAGAAGATGCTTATGGGTTAGAGCGTGCAAAAAAAGCTGGTATTCCAGCCTTTGCTATTTCTCATAAGGGACTAGAAAGAGAGGAGCATGAGAAAAAGATTATTGAAGTATTAGATAAATATGATATTGATTTAGTTGTTTTAGCAGGATATATGAGAATTTTATCTGAATATTTTGTAGATAATTACAAAGGAAGATTAATAAATATTCATCCTGCGTTACTTCCTTCTTTTCCTGGAACCGATGGTTATGGTGATTCATTTGAATATGGTGTAAAAGTATCTGGTTGTACTATTCATTTTGTTGATGCTGGAGTAGATACTGGCCCAATAATTATTCAAAGAGTTAATGAGATTAGAGAAGATGATACTTTAGAGTCTTTTAAAGAAAGAGGATTAAAAATTGAACACGAAGCATTACCAGAAGCTATAAAATTATTTTGTGATGATAAATTAAAGATTGAAGAGAGGAGAGTGAGGATAAAAGAAAATGAAAAAAAATAAAAAAAATTACATTTTTATAGATGAATCTGGAAAACCAGAAATTTATTCTGCAAAAAGAGTAAATTTAGTTGAACAAGGTAGTGCAACTAGATTTTTGGTATTAGTAGCTATTAGATGTGATGATCAATTAATTCTCCAGCAAAAAATTACTGATTTTAAAGCCGAACTTTTACGGAATAAAGAATTAATGAATATTTTTTCCTCTGCTTATGCCTTAGATAATTTTCATGCAAAAACAGATTATCCAGAAATTAGAGAAGAATTTTATAATTTTATAAATTCACTTGATATCAAGATTGATATAATAGTAGTTGAGAAATTAAAATGTCACGATACTTTAAAAAATAATCCTGGGAAAATGTACGGCGTAATGTCTGGTCAACTTTTAAAAAATATTTGTCATCAAACAAAAAATACTGAAATAATTTTTTCACGAAAAGACAGCAAATTAAAACTAAAACAAGAATTAGAATATGAGGTAGAAAGAATAAGAATTGAATATCTATTAGAACATCCTAAATTAGAGTCTAGTCTTGATATAAATTATCAACACAATCCTCATTATACCCACGGAGGACTTCAAATAGCTGATTATGTAGCTTATGCAATTTTTCAAGCATATGAAAGAGATAACAGATATTGGTATGAAATTATTAAGAAAAAGATTGGAAAAGTTCAAGATATTTGTAATAAAAAATACTTCACTCGAAGCAATCCGCTGTAACTATCCACTTAAGGAAGTGCGAACTTCGCACGTTTCATTAAGCGAACTGCTTCAAATGAAGTATTTTAAACTATATATCTATATTAGCATAAATTTAAATGTCAAGCAATAGTTTTGTGGATAATTTGATCTGTTATTTATTTAATAACAGATTTTTATATTTATGCCCGAGGTGGGAGTCGAACCCACACGGATCGAAATCCACACGATTTTGAATCGTGACTGTCTACCAATTTCAGCACTCGGGCTTATTCTTTTATAAATCCACACTCTTTATTACTACACTTTATTCTATTTCCTCTAGTATTTACAAGAATAGATTTACAATTAGGACAAAATTCATTTAATGGTTTATCCCAAACAGCAAAATCACAATTAGGATAATTACTACATCCATAAAATGTTTTTCCTTTTTTTGTTCTTCTTTCTACAACATTTCCTATTTTACATTTAGGACATTTAATATCTAGAGAATTATCTAAAGGTTTTGCGTTTTTACAATCAGGAAAACCAGAACAAGCTAAGAATTTTCCATATCTTCCTACTTTAATAATCATTGGTTTTCCACATTTATCACATATTTCATCTGATTCTTCTTCTGTTATTTCTTTTTTGTCTATTTCATCGTATTTTTCTTTTAGATTTTTTTCAAATGGAATATAAAATTCTTTAATTACTGGAACCCATTTTGTTTTTCCTTCAGCTATTTTATCTAAGTTTAATTCCATTTTAGCTGTAAAATCAATATCTACTATTTTAGGAAAATGTTCTACTAATAAATCATTAACTATTATCCCAATATCTGTTGGATATAAATAGCGTAGTTTTTTAATAACATAGTTTCTTTTTTGAATCGTATCTAATGTAGGAGCATAAGTAGATGGTCTTCCTATGCCATTTTCTTCTAATGCTTTAACTAATGTAGCTTCTGAATAGGGGGCAGGTGGTTTTGTAGAATGTTGTTCTGGAATAAGTTTTTCAAGATCTAGTATTTCATTTTCTTTTACTTTTGGTAATAATACATCTTCTGTTTTTATTGGATATAGTTTTAAAAATCCATCAAATTTTAAAATATTTCCATTTGCTTTAAATTCATATTTATCTGCTTGAATAGATACATTTGTGCTATCAAATATTGCTGGAGTCATTTGGCAGGCCATTGCTCTTTGCCAAATTAAATTATATAACTTAAATTGATTCTTATTTAAATATTGTTTAATATCTTCTGGTTTTTTATCTGGAAAAGTTGGTCTAATTGCTTCGTGAGCTTCTTGAGCTCCTTTGGATTTTGTTTTAAAGAAATTAGGTTTTTCTGGTAAATATTCTTTTCCTATTTTTCCTATTTCATTTCTTAGACCATTTACTGCTTGATTTGAAAGACTTAAAGAATCAGTTCTCATGTATGTGATTAAACCAATTTGTTTTCCTTTAATATTTACTCCTTCATATAATTGTTGAGAAAACATCATTGTTTGTTTTGCTGATAATCTTAATCTTCTAGAAGATTCTTGTTGTAATGTGCTAGTTGTAAAAGGAGGAAGAGGATATCTTCTAATTTCTTTTTTCTCAATATTTTTTATCTTGTATTCTTTTCCTTGTAAGTCTTTAATAATATTTTCTGCTTGTTCTTTTGTTTTAATTCCTAATTTAGGAATTGTTTTATCATTTTCTTTTGCTAATATAGCAATTAAGCTATTTTTAAATTCAGCATCTATTGTCCAGTATTCTTCTGGATTAAATTTATCTATTTGTCTTTGTCTTTCAACAATTAATCTAACTGCTACGGATTGTACTCTTCCTGCTGATAATCCTCTAGCTACTTTTTTCCAGAGAAGAGGAGATAGCTTGTATCCAACCAATCTATCTAATATTCTTCTTGCTTGTTGAGCATCTACTAGATTTAAATTTAATTCTCTGGGATTTTTTAAAGCATTTTCTATTGCTGATTTAGTAATTTCGTGAAAAACAATTCTTTTAGGATTTTCTAATTTTAATGCATGACTTAAATGCCAAGCAATTGCCTCTCCTTCTCTATCTTCATCCATAGCAAGAATAACATTTGCATTTTTAGCCTGTTTTTTTAATTCTGTTATTATTTTTTTAGATCTAGGAATAATTACATATTCTGGCTCAAAATTATTTTCAATATCTATGCCAATTTTTTTTGTTGGCAGGTCTCTTATATGTCCCATTGTTGCAGAAACTTGATATTTATTATTAAGAAACTGTTTTATGGTTTTGGATTTTTTAGGACTTTCAACTATAATTAAATTCATAATTTTATTTTTATATTATATTTATATATATTTAATATTCTTGATTTTTGTTGTATTGCTCTCCAGCTTCTTTTTGGTAACATTTTTAGAATTTCATTTTTTGTTTTATTTGTATATAGTTTTTTAATGATTTGTTCTTCTTTTTTTGTATATTCTTTGTTTTCAATTTTTATTTTTAAGCAATCTTGAGCTTTTTGAAATTTTCTTTTAAGATAAAGTTCAGAATTATTATATAAATAATGAATTATTTTTTTTGCGGTGTTTCCTTTATATAAAATACTAAATAAAAATCTGTTCTTATTCTTGGCCTTCGTTCTTTTTCCTATTTTTGAATAAACATTAAGTTTTGACAATAAATGATTTTGTACAAACGTAACCATTTCTTTTCCACCGCAAAAGTTAATACATGGATAATTTTTAGCGATATAAATACTTCCATCACCATCTATTGCACCTCTAATAAAATCTTTGATATATTTTTTAGGCAACGGAGGAACGTTTTCACAAAGAGTTTTTCTGTGTTTTATTTTTAACCTTTTTAAATCATTAACTATTTTTTGATTTGTTATTCTAAAATATGCGGTTGATTTTGTTGTAGATATTTTGTGATTAGACTCTAATTTATTTTTTATTTTTTCCAATATATCAATATCTTTTATGTGTACACCAAAAGATAGTATATCACTATGTCCTTTGCGAGTCGCTTGAACTATACATCCGTCTGTTATTATGAATCCCAAAATATATGCCATATTTGATGACCATTTTTTGAAATAATTCTCGTTAACTCCGCAAATGGATTTATTTCTGTTTCTTTTTAGTCCAAGTCTTTCTCCTTGTGCTAATATTGCTGTTTTTGTTCTTGTTGGTAATAATTTTGTTAATTCTTTCATTTTTGTTTCAGCAAAATATTTTTTTAATATTTTGTTTTCTTCTAATTTCCATAATTTTGCAGAAGGAAGGCCAAGATTTCTAGCTTTTATAGCAATTGTATATCTATTTCTTTTTGATAGTTTTTTATAAAAATCTTTTATCCAAAGATTTGGATAATATTTTTCTAGAATAGATATTTCTTCTTTTGTCCAATAATTAATTTTCATAAATTTAATTCTTCTAAAATATCATTAATATTTGTTACTAATTTTGCTCCTTGTTTAATTAATTCATTTGTTCCTTTTGAATTTTCTGAATTAATTGGACCAGGAACAACAAATACTTCTCGATTTTGTTCTATTGCAAAATCAGCTGTTATTAATGCTCCAGATTTTTCTGGAGCTTCTATTATTATTACTCCTAAGCTTAGTCCACTAATCATTCTGTTTCTTTGAGGAAAAGAATATTTTGTTCCTCTTGACCCTTCCTTATATTCAGAAATCACAGCTCCATTTTTTGCAATTTGTTTTAATAATTCGTAGTTTTCTTTAGGATAAAAAGATTCTTTATCCATTCCAGTTCCTATAACAGCTATTGTTCTTGCATTTGCTTCTAAGGCGCCCTTATGAGCTTGTGTGTCTATTCCTGATGCTAAACCACTAATTATTGTAATTCCTAGTTTACCTAATTTAAAAGAAAAGTCAAAAGCAATTTTCTTCCCATAATCAGAACAATTTCTTGTTCCAACAATTGCTATTGCTTTTTTGTCTTGTTCAATAATAGATCCCTTTATATATAATTGCTTTGGGGGATCGTGAATTTGTTTAAGTAAATAGGGATAATTTTCTAATTTTAATATTGACATTTTTTATGCATTATGCTATACTTATATTAGATTCTTGTTTCTAGTCCTGCTTCATGAGTGATGAAAATCAACCCTCCCTCCTTGGTTTGATAAGTAGTCAAAAAGTATTTTAGGATTTTTCACTAATGTGAGAAATTCTAAAACGCTCGGAGGCAGGACCGGAAACAAGAATTTTTAAATAAAAGTGCTATGCTAGCTCTTTTTTTATTATTTCAACAGCATTATTAATTATTTTCTTTAATTGTGTTTTTTCTTGTTTTGTAAATTTTTCTAAAACAATTTTTCCAGCTTTTATTTTTTTCTCTAATCCTATTCCCATTCTTATTCTTGTAAAATCTTGAGATTTTAATTCATTGATTATTGATTGAACACCATTATGACCAGCTGAAGAAGAATCTTTACTAATTTTTATTTCTCCAAATGGAATATCTACGTCGTCATGAATAACAATTAAATCTTGTATTAAAATTTTGTTCTTTTCAATTACAGATTTTATTGGTTTTCCTGAATTATTCATATATGTGGTTGGTTTTAATAAAATATGTTGTTTGTCTATTTGTTTTTTTAATTCATCAATAACCATGAACCCGATATTGTGTCGGGTCTTTTTATATCTAAATCCTGGATTACCTAGGCCTGTTATTAGTTTCATATTTTTTCATTAATAAATTTTTTAATTTCTTCGTAATTATTTAATCCTGCTTTTGGTTTTAATATTTGAGCTTGATTAATAACATCTGGTATTAATAATTCAGTGTCTAATGTGTGAAATTCTATTTTATCAAAATCATTTTTCTTTGCCAGATTATATATATATTTTAAATCATTTAATCCAATATTTGTTTTTGTGTGTTTGTTTATGGTATTCCATATGCTTATTATTGTAGGGAAGTTGAATATTGGATTTAAAGATAATATTTTATCTTTTAAAGCATTTATTACTTGTTGTTGTCTTTGTATTCTAGAAAAGTCTCCTCCTTGTTGATTTCTGCTTCTTAGATATTTTAACACAGTTTCACCATTTAGCAGATGATTTCCTTTTTCTAAAGAAAATATTTCATAGTTTTCTTGATTAGGAAATTTAGGATCATAAATATCTTGTTCTACATAAATATCTAATCCTTTTAATTTGTCTATTATTTTTTCTACTCCTTGTAAATCTAAGACTATATAATAGTCAAACTCTAATCCAGTTATTTCTTTTAAGGATTGTTTTATTAATTCTATTCCTTTGTATTTATATAAAGCATTTATTCTTGTATAATAGTTTTCATATTTAACAAATAAATCTCTAGGAATAGATATTCCTTTTATATCTTTTCCTTTTACATCAGAATTAATAATTATTATTGTATCTGTTAATTCTGGTGCGCTATTTCCTTGACCAGGAACTCCTAAGAATAATAAGTTTATTCTATCTTTGTTTTTTAAAGCAGAAGAATTAGTTAATCCTAATTGTCCTAAATTAATTATTATTGTTTCTGGAGAATTTTTTATTGATATTTCTTTATTTTTAATTGTTGGTATTAATATTATTGTTATTAAGAGGATTATAACAATAGATACATATTTATATATGTCTTTTTTTTCTTTTTCTGGTTTTTCTATTTCTTTATTTATGTTTTTTAGTTGTTTATCCATGTCTTTATTATATCATTTGCAATTGAATCAATAAAATTGTATACTAGAATTAATGAAACAGAAATTAAAAGCTTCAGGATTTAAGTATTGGTTAGATTTTTCCTGGGAGATATTAAAAATTGTAATTATTTCTTTAGCAATTATTATCCCAATAAGATATTTTTTAATCCAACCATTTTTTGTTAGAGGAGAATCAATGGATCCTAGTTTTTATAACGGCGATTATTTAATAATAGATGAAATTAGTTATAGATTTGAAAGCCCAGAAAGGGGTGATGTAATTATTTTTCGATATCCCTTAGATAAATCACAGTTTTTTATAAAACGCATAATTGGCTTACCAGAAGAAAAAGTTGAAATTAAAAATGGAAAAGTTTTTATTTATTCCACAGAAACTCCAGATGAAAAAATTGTTTTAGATGAATCAGAATATTTAGAAGATGCTTATACTCCTGGTAATTTAATAATAGACTTAGAAGAAAATGAATATTTTGTTTTAGGAGATAATCGTAATGCTAGTTCTGATTCTAGAAAATGGGGAGAATTAAACAAAAAGCTAATTATTGGACAAGTTTGGTTTAGAGCTTGGCCATTTAATAGGGTTGGTACAGTAAAATGACACAAGTAAAAAAAACAAAAAAAACTGCCTCTAGAAGGGGTAGGCCAAGTAAACCGCGAAAACCAAAATTCGCTAAAATTAAAGTACAACTTCCAAAGGGCGTACATGATATTTTACCAGAAGAACAAGCTTATTGGGAAAAATTTAGAACAATTGTATCTCAGGTTGCAAAAAACTATGGCTTTCAAAGAATAGATGTTCCAATTTTTGAAGATATACGTCTTTATCAAAAAGGTACTGGGCTAAGCACTGATATTGTTCAAAAAGAAATATATACAATAAAAACCAGAGGAGAAGAAATATTAGCATTAAGACCAGAATTTACTCCTGGAATAGTTAGAGCATATATTGAACATGGAATGAAAAATCTTCCTCAGCCAGTTAAATTATTTACTACTGGTTCTTTATTTCGTCATGATAAACCACAAGCTGGGAGATATAGACAATTTAATCAAATAGACTTTGAAATTATTGGTGATCATTCTGGTGTTTCTGATGCTCAAATTATTCAAGTATTTCTTACTATTTTTAGAAAGCTTGGTTTAAAAAAACCAGAATTATTCATTAATAGCATTGGTTGTTCTATTTGTGTTCCTGATTACAAAAAAGCATTATTGACTCATTATAGAAGAGATATAAATAATTTATGTTTTGATTGTAAGAAAAGGTATAAGGAAAATCCATTAAGATTATTAGATTGTAAAAAAGAAAGATGTAAAAAATTAGCTTCTAAAGCTCCTCATGTAATTGATTTTCTTTGCGATGAGTGTAAAAATCACTTTAAAGAAGTTTTAGAATTTTTAGATGAAATGGATATTGCATATAATTTAAATCCATATTTAGTTCGTGGCTTAGATTATTATACAAAAACAGTTTTTGAAATTTTTGGGCAAGAAAAAGGATCTCAATCAACTTTAGTAGGTGGTGGTAGATATGATAATTTAGTAGAAATGTTTAAAGGGAAATCAACTCCTGCTGTTGGTGCAGCTGCTGGAATGGAAAGAATTATTGAAGAATTAAAAAAACAAGATGTTAAAGTTGTTAAAAATGATAAGCCAAGAGTTTTCATAATTCAACTTGGCGATTTAGGAAAGAAAAAATCATTAAAGCTTTTTGAAGAGTTTCAAAAGAATAATATAAAGGTTGGTGAGGCTTTTTCTAAGCCAAGCATTAAATCTCAATTAAGAATTGCTGATAAGCTTGGTTCAGAATTAGCTTTAATTTTGGGACAAAAAGAAGCTTTAGAAAATAGTATAATTATACGTGATATGGTATCTGGTGCTCAAGAAACAATACCATTAGAAAAAATAATTAATGAAGTTAAAAAAAGACTAAAAAAATAATATGGTAGATGTACAGAAAAAACCAAGAGAAACAAGTTCTTCTTTAATCAGACGTTTTACTCAAAAAGTAAGAGAAAGTAATATTTTAATGGAAGCAAAAAAAGCTAGATTTCAAGAAAAAGATCCTAGTAGGAGTGAGAGAAGAAAACAAGCATTAGAGAGAAATAAAAAAAGAAGAGAAAAACAAAGATTAAAAAGAATGGGTAGAATATAATTAATATAAAATTATGTTAAAAGAAAATATTACTCAGGATATTAAAAAAGCAATGCAAGAAAAAAACGCATTGTTGCTTTCTGTTTTGCGTGGAGTAATCGCAGTAGTTAAAAATAGAGAAATTGAAAAGAAAAAAGAATTAGATGAAGATGAAATTATTCAAGTTATTTCATCTGAGGCTAAAAAAAGAAAAGATTCTATTGAACAATTTGAAAAAGGCGGAAGACAAGATTTAGTAGAAAAAGAAAAACAAGAATTAGAAATTTTACAAAAATACTTACCAGAACAAATGAGTGAAGATGACATTAAAAAAGAAGTTGAATTAGCTATTAAAGAATCTGGAGCTGTTAATCCATCTGATACTGGAAAAGTTATGTCTATTTTAATGCCTAAATTAAAAGGAAAAGTAGATGGTGGTTTGGTTAGTAAAATAGTTGGAGAGTTATTAAAATAATAATTAATTTTTTAAATTTATGAATCAAGAATTAGAAAATTATATTAAAGAATCTAAAAATTCTGGTTTTACTGATGAACAAATAAAACAAGAATTAAAAAAAGCCGGGTGGCAAGAAAATGATATAAATCAAGCTTTTGATTATAGTGTGCCTGTGCCACCTGTTAATGTTTCAAAACCAGAAAAGAAAAGCTTTGTTTATTATTATATAGAAGGCTTTAAAAAATATGCAGATTTTAATGGGCGTTCTCGCAGAAAAGAATATTGGTTTTTTGTTTTGGGTAATTTAATTGTTGGTATTTTTATTTTTGGAATTGGATTAATAATAGTTGGTGGTAATCGAGGCAGCTTGGCTTTAAGTATTTTTTTTAGTGCATTTTCATTATTAATAATTATTCCTAGTTTAGCTGTGCTAATAAGAAGATTGCATGACACTAATCGTAGTGGATTATGGTGGTTCTTGAATCTTATTCCAATTATTGGTGGTATTATTCTTTTAATTTTTACGTTTCAGGATAGTAATCCAAATTCTAATAAATATGGACCAAATCCAAAATTAAATGGAAATTCAAATTAGGAATTTAACTCGTAAGAAAATTAATGAATCTTTTTTAAAAAAAACTGCAGAAAAAGCTTGTAAAATTCTTAAAAAAGATTTTGAACTTAGTATAGTTTTAGTTTCTGAGTCTAAGATTAAAGAATTAAATAAAAAATATAGAAAAAAGAATGAGTCTACTGATATTTTAAGCTTTGATTACGGAGAAATCTTTATTTGTCCATCTAAAACTGATAATATTAATAAGTTATTAATCCATGGTATTCTTCATTTAGCAGGATATACTCATGAAACAGAGGAGAAGTATAATAAAATAATTAAAAAACAAAAGGAGGTATGGCAAAAAATAATATCATAATTGGATTAGATGTTGGTACTAGTAAAGTTAGAGCAATTGTTGCTTCTGTAAAACCAAAAGAAGAAATAAAACCTAAAATTATTGGTATTGGTGAAAGTGATTCTCTTGGAATGAGAAAAGGTGTTGTTGTTGACATAGAAGAAATGACCAAGAGTATTAAAAGAGCTATTGATCAAGCAGAAAGATCAAGTGGTGTGCATATTGAAAAAGCATATGTTAGTGTTGGTGGTAGTCACATTAGAGCAAAAACAAGCAAAGGAATAATTGCTGTTTCTCGTGCTGATGAAGAAGTTTCTCAAGACGATGTAATAAGAGCTATTTCTAATGCTTCTGCTGTTTCAATGGACCCTAATCGTGAAGTTATTCATGTTATTCCTAGAGAATTTTCTATTGATGGACAATCAGGAATACAAGATCCTCGAGGAATGACCGGAGTAAGACTAGAAGTAGATGCTTTGATTATTGAAGGATTAACTCCATATATTAAAAATCTTAGAAAATGTTTATCTAATACTGGAGTTGAAATACAAGGACTTGTTTTAGATATTTTAGCTTCTTCTAATTCTGTTCTTTTAAGAAAGCAAAAGGAATTAGGAGTTTTAGTTTTAGATTTAGGCGGTGGTACAGCTAGTATGAGTGTTTATGAAGAAAGAAAATTAATACATATTAATGTTTTACCAATAGGATCTTCTCATATTACTAATGATATTGCTATTGGATTAAGAACAAGCATTGAAACAGCTGAAAAAATTAAATTAGAACATGGTACTTGTTTAATTAATAGTGTTGGCAAAAAAGAAGAAATAGATTTATCTAATTTTGATGAAAAAGAAGAAGGTGTTGCTGATCGTAAAGAAGTAGTTAAAATTATTGAAGCAAGAATTGAAGAAATATTTCATTTAGTTAATAAAGAATTAAAAAAAATTGATAGAGAAAGATTATTACCTTCTGGCGCTGTTTTAATTGGCGGAGGAGCTAAAATACCAGGCATTGTTGATTTAGCAAAACAAAGATTAAAATTGCCAGTTCAAATAGGCAATCCACAAGGATTTGATGGTTTAGCTGATAAAGTAGATGATCCAAGCTTTGCCACTGCTACAGGATTAATAATGTGGGCTTTGGAAGTAGGTGGTAATAAAGATAGATTCAAAGACAAAACATTCTTAAACTTAAAAAATATGTTTAATAAAATAAAGAATTGGTTTAAAAGCTTTTCACCATAAATTATTGACATTTTTTCGTAATTGATATAACATTAAAATCTATGCCTCAAATAAAACCGGAAATAGAAACATTTGCAAAAATTAAGGTTATAGGCGTTGGTGGTGGAGGGGGCAATGCTGTTAGCCGTATGGCGTCTTCAGGAATAAAAGGCGTTAATTTTGCTGCAGCTAATACTGATGTTCAAGCTTTGCATAATAATAAATCAAGAGAAAAGATTCATATTGGTAAAGTATTAACTCGTGGTTTAGGTGCTGGCATGAATCCTGGCATAGGATTGCAAGCAGCTGAAGAAAACAAAGAAGACATTAAAGATTCTTTAAAAGGAATTGATATGGTTTTCATAACTGGTGGTCTTGGTGGTGGTACTGGTACTGGTGCTATGCCATTGATTGCTGAATTAGCTCGTGAGGCTGGTGCATTAACCGTTGGGGTTGTTACCAAGCCTTTTTCTTTTGAGGGCGCTCAAAGAAGCAAAATAGCTGAACAAGGATTATTAGAATTAAAAGATAAAGTAGATACTTTAATTGTTATACCAAACGACAGATTATTGCATATTATTGATAAAAAGATTTCTTTGTTAAATGCTTTTGAAATAGTTGATGATGTTTTAAAACAAGCTGTTCAAGGTATTTCTGATTTAATTGTACATCCTGGAATAATTAATTTAGATTTTGCTGATATTAAAGCTGTTATGGAAAACGCTGGACCAGCTATTATGGGTATTGGGCGCGCTACTGGAGAAGAAAGAGCGCCAGAAGCAGCTAGAGCAGCTATTAGTTCTCCTTTACTAGAGTTTTCAATAGAAGGTGCTAAAGGTATTCTTTTAAATGTTTCTGGTGGTCCTGATATGGGCATGATTGAAATAAGTGAAGCAGCTAAAATCATTACTGAATCAGCTGATCCAGATGCAAAAGTAATTTTCGGAGCTGTTTTAGATGATAGGGCTAAAAAAGGAGAGATTAAAATAACTGTTATAGCTACTGGTTTTGGTGAGAATTATAGGAATATGGAGCCACAATTGAGCTTAGATGAAAAAACAAAAGACATTCCTGTTATTGAAGTAGAAAAAAGGAGAAAAGATACAAAAGAAGAGTATAAAAGTCCGTTGTCTGATGATGAAGATGAATGGGATATTCCAGCTTTTATTAGAAAGAAAAAATAAAGGAAGATTTGTTTTATTGCGTAATTACATTTGTAATTGCGTTTTTTATTTTAGCACTCTTGACATGAGAGTGCTAATTTAATAAACTTAATATATGTGTTAATATAGAAATATGAGATTAGATAAGTTTACAAACAAAGCGCAAGAAGCATTGCAAGATGCTCATGGAATAGCTAATGAACGTGGTCAACAACAAGTTGATGCACTTCATTTATTAAGAGCTCTAATAATTCAAGAAGAGTCTCTTGTTTTAGCTATTTTAGCTAAAAAAGAAATTGATATTAATAAAATAGAAAAAGATATTGATGCTGGTTTGCTTAAATTACCAAATATTAAAATTCCTGGTGGTGGTTTAATGCAAGCATATTTAACTCAAGAATTAGGAAGAGTTTTAGAAACAGCTTTTAAAGAAGCAGAAAAAATGAAAGATGAATTTGTTTCTACTGAACATTTTCTTTTAGGAATGTTATCTGTTTCTTCTAAGGTAAAAGAAGTTTTAGAGGGTAATGGTTTAAATTATGATGATGTTTTAAAGATTTTAGCTGATTTAAGAGGAGGTGAACAAATCACAGATACAGAGCCAGAAGCTAAATATCAAGTAATAGAAAAATATACTCGTAATTTAACTGAATTGGCTCGTATGGAAAAACTTGATCCTGTAATTAGTAGAGATAATGAGATTCGTAGATTAATGCAAGTATTAAGTCGTAGAACAAAAAACAATCCTGTTTTAATTGGAGAGTCTGGAACTGGAAAAACAGCTATTGTAGAGGGATTAGCTCAAAGAATAGTTAGTAAAGATGTACCAGAAAACTTAAAAGGAAAAGAAGTTATTGGTTTAGATTTAGGTGCAATGGTTGCTGGTACTAAATTTAGAGGAGAATTTGAAAATAGATTTAAAGCTGTTTTAAGAGAAGTAGACAAGGCCAAAGGTAAGTTTATTCTTTTTATAGATGAGTTACATACATTAATTGGCGCAGGCGCTGCTGAAGGATCAATAGATGCTTCTAATATGATAAAACCAGCTTTAGCTCGTGGAGAATTAAGAGCTATTGGTGCTACAACATTAAAAGAATATCAAAGATATGTTGAAAAAGATCCTGCCTTAGAAAGAAGATTTCAACCAGTTTTTGTTAAAGAACCAGACATTGATGATGCTATTGCAATGCTAAGAGGAATAAAAGAAAAATATGAGGTTCATCATGGTGTAAGAATTACTGACCCAGCTATTGTCTCAGCTGTTATTTTTTCTAACAGATATATTTCTGATAGATTTTTACCTGATAAAGCAGTTGATTTAATGGATGAAGCAGCTTCTGCTTTAAGAATGGAAATAGATTCTATGCCAATTGAATTAGATCAAATGAAAAGACAACAAATGAAATTAGAAATTGAGGTTCGTGCTTTAAAAATGGAAAAAGATACTGACTCTAAAGAAAGATTAAAAATTATTAAAAAACAAATAGCTGAATTAAAAGAAAAATCCAGAGAATTAGAAATTCAATGGAAATCTGAGAAAGATGTAATTTCTGATATACATGATTCTCAAAAAGAAATAGATTCTTTAAAAGGAAAAGCTGATATTGCAGAAAGAAAAGGAGATTTACAAAAAACAGCTGAGATTAGATATAGTAATATTCCTGATTTAGAGAAAAAAATTAAAGCTAATCAGGAAAAATTAAGTAAATTACAGGTAAAAAGACAAATATTAAAAGAAGAAGTAACACCAGAAGATGTTGCTAATGTTGTTTCTCGTTGGACAGGCATTCCTGTTTACAAAATGCTAGAAGAAGAAGGATCTAAATTAGCAAGAATAGAACAAGAATTACAAAAAAGAATTGTTGGTCAAGATAAATCTATTTCATCTGTTGCTAATGCAATTAGAAGAAGTAGGGCTGGCATTTCTGAAGAAGAAAAACCAATAGGTTCTTTTATGTTTCTTGGTCCTACTGGTGTTGGTAAAACAGAATTAGCTTTAGGATTAGCTGAATTTATGTTTAATGATGAAAATGCAATTGTTCGTTTAGATATGTCTGAATATATGGAAAGACATACTGTTTCTAAAATGATTGGATCTCCTCCTGGATATGTTGGATATGAAGAAGGTGGTCAATTAACTGAAATTATTCGCAGAAGACCATATTCTTTAATTTTGTTTGATGAAATTGAAAAAGCTCATCCAGAAGTTTTTAATATTTTACTTCAAATTTTAGATCGTGGAAGATTAACTGATGCTAAAGGAAGAGCTGTTAATTTTAAAAATACAATTATTATTCTTACTTCTAATGTTGGGTCAGAATATTTACAAAAAATGGCTGAATTTGGATTTACTCATTCAGGTGCTGCTAAAAAAAGAAAAGAAGAAGAAACAAAAGAAAGAATATTTAGTTCTTTAAAAGAACAATTTAGACCTGAATTTTTAAATCGTTTAGATGAGATTATTATATTCAACTCTTTAGGAAAACAAGATGTAAGAAAAATTGTTGATTTGCAAATAGAATTAATAGAAAAAAGATTGAGTTATAAAAAGATTAAAATTAATGTTTCTGTTTCAGCTAAAAATTTATTAGCTGAAAAAGGTTTTGATCCTGATTTTGGTGTAAGACCATTAAAAAGATTAATTCAATCTCTTGTTTTAAACCCTTTAGCTAAAATGATTGTTGATGGAGAGATTAAAGAAGGAGATAAAGTTAAAATTGATGCTAAATCAAAACAAATCATTGTTAAAAAGATTGCTGAAAAACAAGCTGTAAGAGTTTAGATTTTAGATAAAAAATTAAACATGGTTCAGATCTAATGCTCCTCCTTGTGCTAATGACCAAGGAGGTTTGATTTGGAATTTTTTATAAAAACTATTATATTTAAATTAAAAATATGGTTAAATCAAATTGGAATAAAAAGCAGGAAGATGAATTTAAAAAAGTTATCAAAAAGTTTTTTGATGACAAAATAAATTTTGCTTTAAAAAAATCAAAAAGTCCTTTAAAAATAGGGGACAATTTAGCTATGATTTTGAAAAAGTCCGATGAAGATGTTGTTAAAATTATAACTCCGAGAGCTGTTAAAAAGTGGGCGAGTCCACAAACATTATCAAAGTGGGAAAAGATTCTAAAAGACCCACAAATGTTTTTAGAATTACGAATTATAGGAAGAAGTATTGCTAATACAATGCGTCCATTGGCTGGAAACAATTTTGCTCTATGGGTTGCTAGAATATTAAATGCTTATTTTTTACAAAAAAAGATTCCACTTGAAGCGATTACAAGTGGAAAAATTAAGAAAGAGTTAGAACAAAACCTTAAAACGAAAATTGGTAAAAAGGGTGTACGTGATTATAGACCAGATGTTGATATTATTTTAGTTAGAATTGATAAAAAGAATAAGCCAGTTGTAATAATATCTGCCAAAACAACTTTAGCTGAAAGAATAATGCAGACGATAAGTTGGTCTCGTTATTTAAGAATAAAAGTATTTTTGGTTACGGCATGGGATATATTTGAAAGTGGTGCTAATAAAGAAAGAGTACAAGAGCTTGATGGAGTATATGTTTGCAATAAAGACGTAAAAGAGTACAAGAATATAAAATTATTTTCAAAAATTATAAAAGATTTAGAAAAACTTTGTCGTTAAATTTTTCTTAATACAACAATACTTTCTTTGGTCATTGTTTTTTCTGATTCGCCAGCAACATTGGTTGGCGAGTTTTTAATTGGCATTCTTTTTCCTGGAATATTACGGACAGTAATATCTTCGCAAACAAATCCAATTTTTTCTGCTAATTCAGCGATTATAAAATCTGTAGGTATTCTTACTTGTTTTACAAGACGATTTCCTATTACCAAACAAAAGTATTTATTTTTTTTCAATAACTTGTAAGCTCTTTTAAGACAATCATTTAATCCAAGATAAAAGCTTAAAACATCTCTTGCTCTTTTTTCATCTTTTTTTTGTATTTTCTTTAGAGTTTCTATAAGGTGTTTTGAGATTAAAGAATGTTTAAGATTTTGGGTTTTCTTTCCGCCTAATAATTCATTGTCTACGCCAGAAGCATCATCAGGATTATCAAAAATATCTATCCATTGAGCAGAAAGTCTAGAGAATTGACCATAAGCAACAGTAGTTCTACTGTCTCCATAAGGAGGAGAAGTTATGATGAAGTCTATGGAATTTTCTTTTATTTCATTATCTTTAGAAGAGTCTCCGAAAATAACTTTAGCCCATGTATTTTTATTTACATCTTTATAATATTCTTCCATTCTTCTTATATTTGTCTCAGTTATTTTTTTGAAAGTTTCTAAAACATTAGGATCGTGTTTTTCTAGTTCTTCTTTTTTAATTCTTACTAATTTAAATTCTCCATTTTTTGTATTTGATACTTTTCTAACGGTTTCACTAAAAGAAACCATAAAGAAATTTTGAACATTAGTGTTTTTAGTTTCTTTTATAGCTTTTTTTATTTTTGCTAATTTTGTGATAACTTGGTCTTTGAACCAAAATTCTAGATTATAAAAGTTTGGTTTTTTTATTTCGGTACTTTTAATTTTTTCAATTCTGTCTAAAAGTTTTAAATATTCTTTCGAAAGTAACTTGGGGTTAATTGGGATTGTTTTGACCTTGGCTAAGAAAACAGCCAATGGATTGAGATCTATTCCATAAGAATTTCGATCAAGTAATCTACTTTCAACTAGGGCAGTACCAGAACCACAGAATATATCACAAATAGTGTCTCCTTTCTTACTATAGGTTAACAGAAGCCGTCTTGCTACTTGTGGTATAAACATTGCTGGATAAGTATGAAATCCATGAGTGTAGGATTTTGTTTTGGCGCCGTTAAAATCCCATGAATAATCAATTTTTCTTTGTAGTTTGTGATTTGAAGTTTTTTCTTCTTGTTTTTCAAAATTTCTAATTATTTTTACTACTATTCCTCTTATTTCGATTTCTTTTGTATAGATCGGAAAAAGCGTAGGATTAGATGGTTGTAATCTAAATCTGTCTTTTTCCCGATATATTCTTTTAAGTGTTGCTTCATTATCATTAATAACAGCAACAACGGTTTGTCCATTGTCAGCAGTGTTTTGTTGTTTAATAATTACAATATCTCCATCAAAAATACCTTCATCAATCATACTGTTTCCTTCAACTCGTAGAGCATAGTGCTTGTCGTTTTTCTCTATTTCATTTTGCATTATAGAAATCGTTTCATTGGGAATTTCAATTGCCTCGATGGGTTGCCCAGCGGAAATAGTACCCATTAAAGGAATCTTTATTAATCTTGGAGATTTTTTGTTTTCTAAAATATCTATGGCTCGTGCTTGATAATTTAATTTATCTAAATATCCCTTTGCCTTCAAAGTTTCCAAGTGTTTATGTATTGTTGATTTTGAATCCAATCTAAAATGTCGCCTTGCTTCATCGAGGGTGGGGGCATAACCGTTTTCTTTTATGGATTTTTGATAGTAGCTCAAGATTTGTTTTTGTCTTTTTGTGAGCATATTATTTGACTTAGTTATTTTAATTGCTATAATTATATTATAGCGAACATTTGGTGAACTTCCAAATGTCAACTGTGGATAACTTTTTAGATATTAAAAAGTCGAATAATTAATAACTTTAATTAATTTATAATATGAAAGGACCATTTGATTAAACAATTAAAAATATTAATTTAATTAAACAAGAACCAGGTGTTTATATTTTGGGAGGAAAAAATTTAAATATGTTTTGTAAATCATTTTTTCTCATTTTTCTCGTGCTTTTTATTTTTTCTGATATAATATATATATTCATATAAAAACTAAATTATTATTCATTCTAATCTCCAGCATACTAGGAATTGGTTTTCTTTTTATCTTCCCAAATTTTGCTCAAGCACGGCAATGTGAAGAGTGAACACCAGGAGAAATTGATGGGGATATTACGGTTGTATTAATTTTAAATTAGAATGTAAGTATATGTCTAAAAGAGTTTGTGCGATTATAATTAAAAACAACAAGATTTTATTGATGCGTCGGATTAGAAGGGGGCAGGAATATTTTGTTTTTCCTGGCGGAGGAGTTGAGCGGGGCGAGTCTATTAAGGATGCTATGGTTAGAGAAGTTAAAGAGGAACTTAGTCTTAGTGCTAAATTGAATAAATCATTTTTTCAGATAGAAAACCAAGGTCAACAGGAATTCTATTTTTTAATCAAAAATTTTTCTGGTATTCTCAAATTAGGTGGTGAAGAGAAAGAACGGATGAATAAAAACAATCAATACTATCCGATATGGATAGATTTAAATAAGATTTTAAAATTATCCAATTTATATCCAATAGAAGCTAGACAAAAAGTTGTGAATTTATTTAAAAAATAATAAAAAATATGGATCAATCATTACAAAAATTTCCTAGAGCGTGTGTAAAGATAATTTTTAGATGTAGCGATTACATTTTGTATTATAGGACGCGTAAAGGCATAAAAGATATACCTGGAGGCCATATACATTTTGGGGAAACCATTCTTGAGGCTTTGAAAAGAGAATTAGATGAAGAGATCGGTTTTAAGCTTAAGATGGAACCGCAATTAATTGATGCATGGACATATTTATCAAAAGACGGATTAAATCATCGAGTCTATTTCGTGTATTTGCTAGATGTTTTCCAAAAAATAAAGTTTAAATCCAAAGAACATCCTGACGGTATAGAATTTATATGGCTTCATAAGGATGAGATCTTAAACGCAGACATTATGCCACAACAAAAAGAATTATTTTTAAAAGCTGTTAATTATTTGAAAAATGAAAATAATAGAGATAATTTTTACCAGGAATAAGGGAAAATTATTGAAGCAGAATAATAACATGTTGTCAATCACATAAATGTCGCCTCTAATCGTTCATAGCAATGTCGTCTGAAAGAATAAATTAGAAGCAGAAAGTATTAATTTTTAATGATTTTCTTAAATTGTTGAACAAACTTTTCTTGGACATATACTCTAATC
>JAHJST010000002.1 GCA_018829905.1 Patescibacteria group bacterium | reverse complement strand
GATTAGAGTATATGTCCAAGAAAAGTTTGTTCAACAATTTAAGAAAATCATTAAAAATTAATACTTTCTGCTTCTAATTTATTCTTTCAGACGACATTGCTATGAACGATTAGAGGCGACATTTATGTGATTGACAACATGATTTATTAAATTTATTTTGAAAGAACTCTCTTTTATCATTTTCATGAAACTTTAACATTGAATCAGAAACAACAACAGCAGTTTCAAGACTATGATCGATTTTTTTCATTTTCTTAATTTGAATAAATTTAAATATTTTTTCTATAAAATTAAAATTAAAAATTAATTCAAAAAATTTCTTTAAAAAAGGCTCTTTACTGTCTAAATAGTATTTATTTAAGATTTTTCCATAATTAAAAAAATATGATTCTACCCATTTATTTTCTTTAATAAATCTTTCATAAATATTATCAACAGAATAAACAGGCTTTAATTGAAATACCCAAGAAGCTAAATAAATATCAAAAGGTTGTATTTTAATAGATTTTAGATTTAAAGAATCATCTGTAATATAAAAACTTAAGCATATTTTATTTGATATTTTATTATTATGCCTCCACTGTCCCATTGCCCAAACAGTAAAAGTAATTAAAAATCTAGTAATAAATATTCTTGATTTTTTAATAATTATGAAAAGATCTATATCTGCAGATTTTTTAGAATTATTAATAGCTAATCCATTACAAACAGAAATCATTTTAACAAAAGGAACATACTTAAGAACTTTAATTATTCTTTTTACCTTTTTCCATCTTTTAATAGATATTTTCTGTCTTTTAATTCTTTTATCAACTATATTTCTATTTTTTAAAAAATAGAATCCATTATACTCTTTAACAGATTTTAATTTATTTAAAATTTCTAAAATATCTAAATATTTAATTTTTTTAATTGGCTCTAATGAATCTTTAGAAATTAAATGAACAGGATTAATTAAATATTTAAAAACTTCAAATCCTGTTAATGGATAATCAAATATATCATAATATTTAATTGTTGCTAAAACTGATTTTTCTAATTGATTCATATTTTAATTATATCACTTGTAAAAAAAATAAAATAAGGATAAAATTAATTAATGGCTGAATTGCCTAAAAAAACAGAAAATAAGATAGAATCTAGAGAAAAAAAGAGAAAACCAAAAATGAAAGTTTCTGGTAAAAGTGTTTTTGAAATTAAAAAATTAATAAAAAAATAATATGAGATTTTTAACTAAATTGATAATACAAGTGATAGCTAATGCTATTGGTATTTTTATAGCAGTATATTTTATACAAAATGTTTCATTTTTAGGAGATTTAACAGATTATTTAATCATTGGCGCAATACTAACTCTAGCCAATTTAATAATAAGACCATTTTTAAGACTTATTTCTACTCCATTAATTTTTATTACCCTGGGTCTTTTCTTAATAGTAATAAATGGTATAATTCTTTTTGGAGTAGATTTCTTTATAGACAATTTAACAATTATTGGTTTTTGGGCATATTTATGGACAACATTAATTATTAGTATAATTAATGCTATAATAGTACCAATAGCTAAAAAGAAAAAATGATATTAGATATAGTTCAAATAATTATCTCTGTCCTATTAATTATCACTGTTTTGTTCCAACAAAGAGGCCAAGGCCTTTCTGGTGCTTTTGGTGGTGGTGATAGTGGCGGTGGAAGTGTTTATTTTAAAAAACGAGGAGCAGAAAAAATGTTTTTTACTGCTTCAATTATCTTAGCAGCTCTATTTATTATTAGTGCTGTTATTAGAATGATAATTTAATGTTAAATATACCTTCTTGGAATCAATTTAAAAGACTCCCGAGTGTTCTGGCAAAAAAAGAACGCTATTTTATACTCGGGCTTTTTTTAATTCTAATAATTTCTTTGATTTTATGGATTGTTGCCCTTAGCTTAAACAATACAATTTTAGTTCCAAAACACGGAGGATCTTTTAAAGAAGGAATTGTTGGTAGTCCTCAATATTTAAATCCTGTTTTAAGCGAAACAAGTGATGCTGACAGAGACACAACTCAATTAATATTCTCTGGTCTAATGAAATATAATAGTAATAATGAATTAGTAACTGATTTAGCTGAAAAATATAGTATTGATGAATTAGGAAAAACATATGATTTTTTCTTAAGAAAAGACATTAAATGGCATGATAATCAATCATTTACAGTAGATGATATAATATTTACAATCCAATTAATACAAAACCCAGAATATAGAAGTCCTTTAAGAATTAATTGGACTGGAGTAGAAATAGAAAAAATAGATGATTATACTGTTAGATTTAAATTAAAAACTCCTTATGCTCCATTTTTAACAAACACAACAGTTGGAATATTACCAAAACATATTTGGGAAAACATTCCTGCAGATAGTTTTGCTTTCACTGAACAAAATCTTTCACCTATTGGAACTGGTCCATATGTGCTTAAAAGGTTAAAAAAAGACAAAGAAGGATTTATTAGCTTTATTGAATTAAAAGCATTTGATAATTTTAAACCACATAAACCATATATTGAAAAAATTGAACTATCTTTTTATTTAGACGAAGAAAGTTTAATTAGAGCATATAATAAAGGGAAAATAGATAATATCAACTTATCTTCAGTTAGAAATAAATCCTTGTTAACAGGAATAAATGACAACAAAAATATATATAAATTAAATCTTCCTAGATATTTTGCAATATTTTTTAATCAAAGCAAAAGCAAAGCACTATCAGATAAACAAGTAAGATTAGCCCTAAATTATGCCACAGACAAACAAACAATTATTAATGAGGTATTAAACGGAGAAGCAAAACCAGCTTACTCGCCTATTCCATTTGGAGATTGGGAGAATACAGAGGTTGAAAAATATGAATTTGATTTAGAAAAAGCAAAACAAATACTAACAGACAGAGAGTGGACAGATGAAAATGAAGATGGAATAAGAGAAAGAGGAACTACTAATTTAGAAATAGAATTAATTACTACTGAATTAAAAGAATTACAACAAGTAGCAAATTTATTACAAGAACAATGGTCTAAACTAGATGCAAAAATAACTGTTAAAATTTTAAATATTGGAGAAATACAACAAGAGCATATCAGACCAAGAGATTATCAAGCTCTTTTATTTGGACAAGTATTAGGATCAGATCCTGATCCATTTGCATTTTGGCACTCTTCTCAAAAAAAAGATCCTGGATTAAATCTTTGTCTTTATGACAATTCAAAGGTAGATACATTGTTAAAAAACGCAAGACAAAATTTAGACAATGAAGAAAGAAAACAAGAATACAAAGATTTTCAAGAAATAGTTGTTAATGATGTTCCTGGAATATTTTTATACAGTTCATATAATTTATACTTTGTTAATAAAAAAGTAAAAGGCATAGAATCAGAAAATATTGTTCTTCCATCAAAAAGATTTAATGATATTGAAGAATGGTACATTAAAACAAAAAGAGAAAAAAATGAAACAATCAACTAGATATTTAAATGAAATGGATGATGTAATATATGATAAAGAATGGCTAAAAACAGCTAATAAAGATTTAGAACTTTATTACATGCAAAGAGGGGTAGAAAAAAAACATAATCTTAGATATGATATTACGATTTTAAAACCACTAATGCTTGGTAAGGAATACAACAAAACAGCTGGACACAAACATCCATCAAATTATCCTGAACTATATGAAGTATTAGAAGGTCAAGTAATTTTTTTATTACAAAACGATAAACATGTATACACAATAAATGCAAAAAAAACAGATAAAGTAATCATTCCACCTAATTATGAGCATATAATGATAAATACTACAGAAAATGAAGCAAAAACATGTAATTGGATATATGAGTTTGGCAATAATATTTATGATTCAATAAAACAAAAAAAGGGACTAGCATATTATTTAATAAAAAATAATCAATGGATTAAAAATCCCAATTACACAGACATACCCGAATTAGAAATAATAGAACCAAACAAAGATTTTTCAAAACCAATTAAAGAATTTAATTTACAAGAGTTAGACTTTTTAAAAAATCCTGAGAATTATACATTTGACAAAGGTATTTTAAAAAAGATATAATAAAAATAGTTCTTCATTCCACCCCCAGCCCATCCCCTCCTTTTTGGTTTCCCCTCTCTTTCTTGGCTGGGGGTCTTTTTATTTTATTTAATAAACTATATTATATAATTTAACATCGTCATTAACGTCAATACTTAAATCCCAAAGGGTTTCTTCAGATTCTAAATAAACATCTTTTAATTGTTGTTCTTGCTTAGTCATTGCTTAGTCATAATGGTATTGACAAATTACTAATATAGGTGTATAATTATAGTAGATTTAAATTTGAAAAGGAGATTAAAATGTTAATAATCATTGCGTGGTTAATCCTTGGTATTTTGGCGTATGGTATGCTGAAAGGAGGCATGAAGGAATCTCTTGAACACGAAGCAATTGTCAAATATTCCCTCTGGGAAGAAGTCATTTGTCTTCTTGTTGGAATGAGTGGATTGCTTGGTCTTATAATTGCCTGGTACATGGTCGAATCAAATCAAGGAAAATTTTCTTTTTGTTTTCGAATGCCCAAAGAGTTAAAAAGGGGGCATGGGAAGCGCATACGATAAAATCTGTCCCCACCAATCCGATTGAGCGTTATCAACTTGTTAAGTTGCTCTGACGCTCTTTTTTTATTTGCTTAGTGATTTTTCATTTTAAGAGAAAAAATTGTTAACCAACCATATATTAATTCTGTACGCTCTCAGACTTTGATCCCCCTCCATGGGTACCAGGATAAATACTAGATATTTCTACTAGACATAGGTGCAAATAAAGAGGATCTAAATAAATGCATATCTCTTGGGCTATATATCTATTGTATTAAGTAGGCTATAATGAGTCCTTTAATTTATTTGGTTAATATATGAATCATAAAAAGAATTTAAACCTCATTTTTTAATAAGAGCCTTGCACAAATAAGGCCTTTCTATTTTTAAAAAAGTATAATATAATAAAAATATGATTAGCTTTGAAGATTTTCAAAAATTAGATATACGAATTGGTGAAATATTAGAAGCAGAACCTGTTCCAGAAACAGATAAGCTTTTTAAATTAAAAATTGATTTAGGCAACGAACAAAGAGATTTAGTTGCTGGGATAGCAGATACATATTCTGCGCAAGATATTATAGGAAAACAAATACCAATATTAATAAACTTGGAACCAAAAACAATAAAAGGAATTGAAAGCAAAGGAATGATTTTAGCTATTGATGTTGATAATAAAGCAACATTAATACATCCAGATAAAAAAATAATTAATGGATCAAAAATAAGATGAGAATATTAAGTGCAATGCAATCAACTGGAGAGCTTCATATAGGAAACTATTTAGGAGCATTACAACAATGGATTGAACTCCAAAAACAAGGAGAATGTATTTTTATTATTGTAGATCTACACGCAATAACAATAGATTATGATCCAAAAAAAATGCAAAAAAGAATTTTTGATATTGCACTAGATTACTTAGCTGCTGGAGTTGATCCTAGAAAATCAATAATTTTTATACAATCTCATATTAAAGAACACGCAGAATTAGCTTGGTTATTAAGCACAATAACACCAATTGGAGAATTACAAAGAATGACTCAATTTAAAGAAAAGTCAAAACAACACGAAAAAAATATTAATGCTGGTCTGCTTTCTTATCCAGTTTTAATGGCTGCAGATATTCTTTTGTATAAAACAAATATTGTTCCAGTTGGAGAAGATCAATCTCAACACATAGAATTGGCAAGAACAATAGCTAAAAAATTTAACAATAAGTTTGGAGAAACTTTTCCTTTGCCAAAAACATATTTGTCTAAATCTGGGGCTAGAATAAAAGCACTTTGTAATCCAAAAAAAGAAATGGCAAAATCACTTGGTTCCCAAAACAATATTTATTTAACAGATTCTCCAAATAAAATTAGAGAGAAAATAAAAAAAGCAGTAACTGATACTGAAAAAGAAATTAAACACGATGAGAAAAATAAACCAGCTATTTCTAATTTATTAAATATATATCATTTATTTTCTAATAAAGAGATTAAAGATATAGAAAAACAATACAAAGGAAAAGGATATGGAGAATTTAAAAAAGATTTAGCAGAAGTTATTATTAAAGCATTAAAACCATTTCAAGAAAAAAGAAAAAAATATGAAAAAAACCCTAAATTAGTTGAACAAATACTAATTCAGGGCGCCAAAAAAGCAGAAAAAATTGCAAAACAAACAATGAAACAGATAAAAACTAAAATGGGATTAATTTAAACAGTTCTTCTTTTTTTCTTTCTAAAATATCTTTTCTCTTTGCTTCTATAATAATCTTAATAATTGGCTCAGTATTAGACATTCTAATATTAAACCACCAAGTTTTTCTTTCAACAGAAATTCCATCTAATTCATAGATTTCTGTTGTTTTTTTATACTTTCTTTTAATTCTTCTTTTAAGTTTTTTAAATGCTTTTTTATTATTAACTTTAATATTAATTTTTTCAGTAATATATATATTAAATGGTTCAATTAAACTAGACAATGGCCTTTTAGAAACAATTTCTAATATTTTTAATAATATTATCAAAGGAGATTCTAAATAATTATTTTCTTTTAAAAAATAATGGCCAGATGATTCACATGCAAAAATAGCTTTTTCATTTTTCATTTCTTGTTGTACAAAAGTATGACCAACCTTAGAATCTATAGCAATATTATTTGTTTTTTCTATTTGATCTGTTAAATTTCTACTGCTTGCAGTAGTATGAACTATTTTTCCTTTATTTGGTAATAAATAATTAATTAAAAGAGCAGAAATTAAATCAGGATCAATTTTATCTCCATTATCATCAATAAATAATATTCTGTCACCATCTCCATCAAAACAAACACCTAAATCAGCTTTTTCAATTAAAACTTTTTCTTGTAAATTTTCATTGGAAGAATTAATAAGATTTCCATCTAATTCAGAATTAATATGAATTAATTCACACGGTAATTTTTCAAATAACATAGGAATTATCTTACCAGCAATACCATTAGAAGTATCTATAACAACTTTTATTTCTTTTATATCCTTTATTTTAATAAATCTTAAAACATTTTTAATATATGAATCATAAATACTAACTTTTTTAATTTCTCCTTTTTCATTAGATCTAAATTTATTTTTCTCAGCTAATTTTTTAATTTTCAAAAGTCCAGAATTTATACCAATAGAAATTGCTTTTTTCCCAATTATTTTAAACCCATTATACTCTTTTGGATTGTGAGAAGCAGTAATCATTATTCCTCCTTTAAATTTTCCATTTAAAGATGAATAATAAAAAGCTGGGGTAGTTATTAACCCAGCATCTATAACATTAACTCCTTGATCTATTATTCCATTAATTAAAGAATTAGATAAAGAATCTGAAGACAAACGATTATCTCTACCAACAATTAATTCTTTTGCTTTTAAAAATTTAGTTGTTGCTTGTCCTATTTTAAAAGCAACATCCTCATTAATTTCATCAGGATAAATTCCTCTAATATCATATGCTTTAAATATTTTATTTATACACATTAGATCTATGGCCTGTTTCTAAAATAATTATTGTTTTCTCTTTTTCACTAACTTCATAAATTATACGATATGGATGTATGTGAATCTTTCTTTTTCCTTCAAGCTTCCCCCATAATTTCTCACCCATAAAAGGATTTTCTTGAAGCGGGTCTATGCTCAATATAATTCTGCTTCTCCATGGTAAAGGAATTTTTTTCAATCCTTTTGCAGATGATTTAGAAACTATTATCTTAAATTTTCGAGACATAAATTATTTATTACTTAAACCAAGTTCTTTTTTTAAATCATCCCAACTAATATATTCTCCTTTTTTGTGTTCTTCTTCTGCTTTTTTAATGTTTTTCATTGTTTGTGGATCACTAAGAATTTCCATTGTCTCAACAATAGAATCAAATTCTTGGCTAGACATTAAAACAACCTTTGGTTTCCCATCTACAGTAAATTCATAATAAGTAGCTGGTTTTTGTACGTATTCGGCAATTTTAAAGAGATTTTTACGACCTTCTGTTATAGAAATTATTTTTTTACTCATAAATATACTATTAATAATTATATGTACATTATAACGTACATAAAATTAACTTGTCAAGTTTTATACACCTTCTTCTTTTAATTCTTCAATTAATTGTTTTTCTTTTCTAGATAATCTTTTTGGAACAATAACATTAATTTTTACATATAAATCTCCTCTACCAGAACGATTTAGTCTTGGCATTCCTTTATCTGCTAGTCTAAATATTTTATTAGATTCAGTACCAACTGGTATTTTTAATTTAACATTATTTTCTAATGTAGGAATATCTATTTTATCTCCTAAAACAGCTTGAGTAAATTTAATTTTTGCATTGTAATAAATATCATCTCCTTTTCTTTCAAATTCTTTATGTTTTTTAACATGAACCCTTACATATAAATCGCCAGAAGAACCATCTGACTTAGAAACTTCTCCCCTACCAGCTAATCTAATTGTTTGCGCATTATTAACCCCAGCTGGTAATTTAAGCTTTATTGTCTCAATATCATACACCTTGCCCCTTCCTTTACACTTTTTACATTCTTTTTCTGGAACCTCTCCTTTCCCATTACATTTAGGACAAGAAATTACTTGAGAAAAAATACCAAAAAAAGTTCTTTTTGTTTGTTCTATTTTTCCAGCCCCATTACAATCAGAACATCTTTTCTTTCCTTTTCCTGGCTCTCCACCAGTTCCCCGACAATTAGAACAATTGGTTAATTTTCTTAAATTAATTTCTTTAACAATTCCTTTAAATGCATCTTCTAAACTAATTTCTACATCAACAACAATATCTTTTCCTTTTTGTTTTCTTGAAAATCCAGCTCTAGAAAAAACATCTCCAAACATATCAGAAAAATCAAAATTAGAAAAATTTCCTTGGAATCCACTAAACATATCTTCAAAACCAGCACCAGAAGAACCTGCTTGATTAAAATTAGTTCCAAATTGATCATATTGTTGACGTTTCTGATCATCAGATAAAATCTGATAAGATTCATTGATTTCTTTAAACTTCTTATCATCTCCTCCATTTTTATCAGGATGATATTGATGAGCTAATTTTCTATAAGCTCTCTTAATTTCTTCTTTAGAAGAAGATTTTGAAACGCCTAAAATTGAATAATAATCTTTACTCATAATTTAACTGTTGAAACTTCTTTTTTAATATTCTCTTTAGAAATAAATTTAATATTGATTAGAAAATAAGTTAAAAGAGAACTAAAAGAAACAACTGTTATAACATATATTATGCTTATGATTTTTAGAAAAATAAAAAGTCCTATTGCTAATCCAAAAGGAATAAATTTTCTATACGGCCCTGAAAAATTATTTAATTGAAAATTAATTAAATTATATAAAACATCTTTTCCTGTGTCTGTTTTTTCAACAACAATACCATATCTTTCTTTTAAATCTAAAATCTCATCTTCTTTTAAAAATTCATTAGCATTAAAATCTAAATTAACACCATCTGGTAATCTTTCAGCAATTAGATTTTCTAATGGACTTATTACTTTATTAAAAATATCTCTAGATAAAGAAAATTCAAATTCTTTGATTTGCATTAGAGATGGAGAAAAATAGTAAATAAGAGAAATAACAATAATTAAAAATGTAATTAAAAAAGAAAAACCAGATTTATATATTTTCCAATAATTTAATTTAATTTGTATTTGTTCTTGTTTTTTAATTTTTCTACTTGCATTAATAAAAGAAAAAAATAAAAGAATTAATACAATTAAATAATAAAATGGTTCATTGTTAAAGAAAAATACAAAAGAAACTAAAGAAATAAAAAAAGAACCAAATAAAATTCTTTTATCTTTTATTAATAACATTGATAAGCACAAAGAAACTCCCCAAATAATTAAAAGGATTATCCCAGATATCCAACAAGCTAATGTTAAATTGCCAAAATAAAAAATGGATTTAATAAACCACCAAGAAAAGATCGATAATATAAAAAGAATTGATCCCAAAATTAATTCTTTTTTTAATTTGGTCATAATTTTAAATTTAATTTTTATTATTTAATTATACTATAAATATATTTGTTTTCTTAAAAAACAAATAAAAATCAAAATTTTTGTAAATCAAATTTAATTATCTTGTTCAGTTGAATCTTGGTTTTTATCTTCTTCAATCTCACCTTCTTCTACATCTGGAGCTTCTACGTCTGGATTTTTCTCATCTTGTTTTTGAGCATCTTGCTGTGCTTTATATAATTCTGTCCCTACTTTCTGAATAGCTTGTGATAATTCATCAGAAGCTTTTTTAATTTCTTCAACATCATCTATATCTTTTACTTTTTTAAGATTTTCTACTTTTTCCTGAATTTCTTTTTTATCATCTTCTTTAACTTTGTCTCCAAATTCTTTTAATGTTTTTTCTGTAGAAAAAACTAAAGTATCTGCTGTATTTTTAGCATCAATTAATTCTTTTTTCTTTTTATCTTCTTGTTCATGTAATTCAGCATCTTTTTTCATTTTTTCTATTTCTTCTTCTGGAATACCAGAAGATGCTTCTATTCTAATAGATTGTTCTTTTCCTGTTGCCTTGTCTTTGGCAGAAACATTTAATATTCCATTAGCATCAATATCAAAAGATACTTCAACTTGAGGAATTCCTCTTGGAGCAGGTGGAATACCGTCTAAAATAAATCTTCCCAATGTTTTATTATCACTAGCCATTGGTCTTTCTCCTTGTAAAACATGTATTTCCACAGATGGTTGATTATCAGCTGCAGTAGAAAATACTTGTGATTTAGAAACTGGAATAGTTGTGTTTTTTTCAACTAATTTAGTCATAACGCTTCCCAAGGTTTCTATTCCCAAAGATAAAGGCGTTACATCTAATAATAGAACATCTTTAACATCTCCTTGAAAAATGCCAGCTTGAGTAGCAGCACCAAGAGCAACAACTTCATCAGGATTAATATCTTTATGAGGTTCTTTCCCAAATAATTTTTTAACAGCTTTTTGAATAGCAGGCATTCTTGTTTGCCCACCAACTAAAACAATTTCATCAATATCTGAAATTTTAAAACCAGAATCATCTACAACTCTTTTAGTAACTTCAATTGCATTATCAATATATTCTCCTACTAATTCTTCTAATTTAGCTCTAGTTAATTTAATGTTTAAGTGCTTTGGTCCATTAGCATCAGAAGTAATAAAAGGAATATTAATCTCTGCCTCTGGAGTAGAAGATAATTCATGCTTGGCTTTTTCCCCTGCTTCTTTTAGTCTTTGAAGAGACAATTGATCTTTAGATAAATCAATTCCTTGATCTTTTTTAAATTCATCAATTAACCAATCAATTATTTTTTGATCAAAGTCATCTCCACCCAAATGAGTATCTCCACCAGTTGATTTAACCTCTACAGTATCTGCTGATACCTCTAAAACCGAAACATCAAAAGTACCACCACCAAAATCAAAAACAACAATTTGTTCATCCTTTTTCTTATTTAATCCATAAGCTAAAGCAGCTGCTGTTGGTTCGTTAATTATTCTTTTTACTTTTAAACCAGCTATTTCTCCTGCATCTTTTGTTGCTTTTCTTTGAGAATCATCAAAATATGCTGGAACAGTAATAACAGCTTCTTCTATTTTTTCTCCTAATTTATCTTCTGCGTCTTGTTTTAGTTTTTGAAGAATCATTGCTGATATTTCAGCTGGACGATAATATTTATCTCCCATTTTTACTTCCACGCCTCCTTCTTTAGACTCTTTCATTTCAAAAGGAAAAAGTTTTTTATCTTTTTGGACAACTGAATCAGAATATCTTCTACCAATTAATCTTTTTGTAGAAAAAATTGTATTTTCTGGATTAGTAACAGATTGTCTTTTTGCTAAAAGACCAACTAATCTTTCATTAGCCTTAGACATAGCAACAATAGAAGGAGTTGTTCTGTTTCCTTCTTTGTTTTCAATAATTCTTGGCTCACCAGCTTCAATTATAGCCATAGCTGAATTGGTTGTGCCTAAATCAATACCTAATATTTTTGACATATATTTTTTAATTAATTTTTACCAATTTTAATTCTTGAGGGCCTAATAACCTTATTATTTAAAACATATCCTTTTTGTATTTCCTGAATAACAAATCCTTTTTTTCCTTTAATTTCTCCAATAGATTCATGAAATTCAGGATTAAACTTTTCTCCAATAGATTTTATTTCTTCTAAACCATTAGATTTTAATATGTTTTTAAATTGTAAATATAGTTGTTCAATTCCTTCGTTTTTATGTTTTAATGCTAATTCAAAAGAATCTAAAACAGGAAGAATTTCTAAAACAAAATTCTGATTTGCAAATTTAAAAATATCAGAATTTCTGCTCTCTTGTTCTTTTCTAAAATTAATTAAATCTGCTTTAGCTCTTTGCCAACCAGCTAAATATTCTGATCTTTCTTTTTGACAGATCTTTAACTTATTTTTTGCTTTTTTGTTTTTATCTTCCTGTTCAGAAACATATTTTAATTCACTCATAATCTTGTTCAATTAATTGTTTTAATTTATTAATTAATGAAATATTGTAATCATATTTCATTCTCATTGGACCTAATAATCCAATTAATCCTTGTTCTGGTGTATTACAACCAGAAACAATCAAACTTATTTTTTTAGTTTTTTTAAATGGACTCTCTTTTCCAATAAAAACACGTGTTTGATTATCAGATATATCTTCAAATAGTTCATCAAAATGATTTTCAAATTCCTCCATTATTTTTCTAGTTTCAATAGAAAAATCTTCATCATGTTCTGCTTCTTTTAATAAATTAGAAAAACCAGACTGATGAAAATCTTGTCTTATTCCACCAAACGCAAAACCACCAGATAATTCAGCTAATATTTTAGTCATTTCTCTAAAATCAGAAACACATACATTTATTGGAACGTCTACTTCTTCTAAAGAAGAAATATATACCTTATATGCTTTTTCTGTTGGGATTCTTCCTCCAGATATATGTGGCTTAATTAAATATCCTTTTTTTTCTAATTCATTCATTTCATTTCTAATTGTAGCAGAGCTTAGGCTTAATTTTTTAACTAAGTTTTTTGAACTAATTGGCTTAGAATATTTAACATATTCTTTAACAATTATTTCTAATAATTTTTTCTGTCTTTCTGTCATATATTAAGTTTATTAAATTAGCACTCTCATGTCAAGAGTGCTAAAAGAAAATCGGGCATGAACATTGAGTCCATACCCGAGATAAAAAACTATTTTAGAAATTTTCCGAACAAATCACTAATACCAGGAAATTCCGCAAGAATTGTTTTTGTATCAGAGCCACCAAATTCATTAATAGCTCTGAGAACCTTATAAAGCTCTGCAGCTGATTTCTTGTCTCCGGTGTATTTTTCCAACATCTCAATTGAAAGGTTGGTAAAAAAAACATCAGCCTTCCCCTCTTCTTCTACTTGATATCTTTCTGCATCAGCCATCAACATCTTTGCCTTAGATTCTCCTTCTGCTTTTAGTATTGTAGCATCTCTTTCGTCTTTTGCTGCTCTCTTTTTATGGACTGCGGCTTCAACTTCTTTTGGTCTTCGAATATCCTTTATTTCTGCTCCTGTTACTTTAATTCCCCAGTCAATTGGTTTTTCTGCTTCATTCTCTTTTGTCTTTCCATCAACCTCACTCATTAAATACTCTGTTATTTTGCGTCTTTCTTTAATGCATCCTTTTTCTGTCATTCTTCCCATTTTGCCTCTTATAACAGCCATTGAAAAATCTTGGGTCGATCCATCTGGGTCCTGGATGTTAAAAGTATATGCCTTTGCATCATCTGCCCTGTACCATATTACAGCATCTACTTCTAAGGTTATTCCATCTGACGTTATAACCTCCTGCTTTGACATGTCTTTTTCTTTTATTCTCATGTCAACAAAGATTACTTTCTCAAATGGCCAAAAAATGCTAGTTGGTCCAGCTTTTCTGGTTCTTTTATATTTGCCAAGAAAAATAATCAATGCCTCTTCCCATTCTTGCACAAACTTAAATGAAAAGGTTAGATAGGCTGAGAACAAAAAACCAAAAACAAAGCAAAGAAAGAATAAGAAATAGTAAAAGAAAATACAAGCATAGCAATGGAAATAACAAAAAAGATTTTTCTTGCTAATCTAAATTTTTTCTTTAATTCCTCAATCTCTTTTTCTTCCTTTTTTAACCTTTCAATCTTTACATCTTTCTTTTCTTCCATAATAATCTCCTTTTTAATTTTTAAAGAACATATCAATTATACCATACAAATCATATGATTGTCAACTGTTTTGACTTTTTTAAATATTTTTATGATATAATATATAAATAAGAATTAAATATAAAATTATGAATGAAATAAAAATAAATGAATTAACCTGGATTGATGTTATAGATCCAGACAAAAAAGATATTGAACATTTATCAAAAAAATATGCTTTTGATAAAATTACTTTAAAAGAATTATTATCCCCTACCCTAAGACCAAAAGTAGAACACTTTGATGATTATCTTTTTATGGTTCTGCGCTTTCCTATTTATGATCCAAAAGAAAAATCAACAAATTCAATAGAATTAGATTTTCTAATAACAAAAAATACATTGATAACAATAAGATACGAAAGTATTAAACCATTAGAAGAATTTTGGAAAACATGCCAAACACAAGGACAAAAACTAAACTCACCTGCTCTTCTAATGCATTGCATCTTAGAAGAATTAACTAATTTTTCTCTAAGACAAATAGATCATATCACTAAAAAAATAAATCATTTAGAAAAAGGCATGTTTAAAGTCAGAAGAGCAAAACAAGAAGATGAATTAGTAAAAAAGATTTCTTTAATTAGAATGGACATTTTAAACTTTAGAAGAACAATTCAACCACAAGAATCTATTCTTGAATCATTAAAAATAAGAGGTGTGGAATTTTTTGGTAAAAAACTAAAACCATATTTTACAGATATTATTGGAGATCACATGAGAATATGGAATTTATTAGAAAATCATAAAGAAACAATAGAATCTTTACAAGAAACAAATGATTCTTTGTTAACCAACAAAGCAAATAGAATAATGACTGTTCTTACTATGTTTGCTGTTGTTGTTTTTCCATTAACGCTTTTAGCTGCTATATTTGGAATGAATACAAAATATCTGCCATTTGTAGGAACATCTAATGATTTTTGGATTATTCTATCAATAATGATGATTGGAACTATGTTTATGTTAATAATGTTTAGAGGCAAAAAATGGCTTTAAAATTATACAATACTTTATATAGAAAAAAACAAATATTTAAACCAATTAAAAAAACAGTTGGGATTTATACTTGTGGTCCAACTGTGTATTTTTTTTCCCACATAGGAAACCTTAGATCATATATTTTCTCAGATATATTAAATAGAGTTTTAGAATTTAATAATTTTAAAACAAAGCAAATAATAAATGTCACTGATGTTGGTCATTTAACATCAGATGCTGATCAAGGAGAAGATAAAATAGAAAAAGCAGCTAAAAAAGAAAAAAAATCAACACAACAAATAGCTAATTATTATTTAAATAATTTCAAACAAGATCTTAAAAAACTTAATATTAAAGAACCAAATATCTGGGCAAAAGCAACTGAACACATTAAAGAGCAAATTGAATTAATTAAAATTTTAGAAAAAAAAGGATTTACTTATAAAACAAAGGATGGAATATATTTTAATACTTCTAAAATTAAAAATTATGGAGAGTTAGCCAAATTAGATATTAAGGGATTGCAAGCAGGAAAAAGAATAGAATTAAAAGAAAAAAAGAATATTACTGATTTTTCTTTATGGAAGTTTTCAGAAAAACCAGGCATAAGACAACAAGAATGGAATTCTCCTTGGGGAATTGGTTTTCCTGGTTGGCACATAGAATGTTCAGCAATGGCTTTAAAATATTTAGGAGATAAAATAGACATACATACTGGTGGAATAGACCACATACCAACACACCACACAAATGAAATAGCACAAAACCAAGCAGCAACAGGAAAAAAAGTAGTTAATTTTTGGATGCATGGAGCATTTCTATTATCAAATGGCAAAAAAGCATCTAAAAGCACTGGTGGATTGTTTACATTATCAGAATTAGAATGCAATCCCCTATCTTTTAGATATTTAACATTTTTAACGCATTATAGAAAATCATTAAACTTTTCTTTAAAATCTTTAGAAAAAGCTAATAATGCATATTCTAAATTAAAAAATATTATTCAAGAATTAAAAGATGATAAAAAAATTAATAAAAAATATTTAAATGAATTTAAAAATGCAATTAATAATGATTTAGACATGCCAAAAGCTTTAAGTATTTTATGGAATTTAATAAGAGACAAAAAAGCACAAGGAAAGGTTAGAACAATAAAAGAAATGGAAAAAGTTTTTGCATTAGATTTATTTAATAAAAAAGAAATATCTATTCCTAAAAATATTAAGGAATTAACAGAAAAAAGAAAAATAGCAAGAAAAAACAAAAATTATAAAGAATCTGATAAATTAAGAGATAAAATTAAAAAACTAGGATATATAATTGAAGACACAAAAAAAGGACAAAAAATTAAGAAAATTTAACCCCCAGAATATACACATTTTTTCCGGAAAAGCTTGTTTGACTACAGGCTTTTTTATTTGTTAACATTAAAACATGCCAGATGAAAAAATAGACAAACTACCACCTCAAAGTATAGAAGCAGAACAATCTGTTTTAGGTTCTGTGCTTTTAGATAAAAAAGCTATTGTTAAAATAGCTGATATTTTACATCCAGGAGATTTTTATAGAGACACACATAATATTATCTTTGATATAATGCTAGAATTATTTGAAAAAAATGAACCAATTGATATTATGACTCTATCAAGCAGATTAGAAGAGAAAAAAACATTAAATAATATTGGTGGATCAAGCTATTTAACAGAATTGGTTAATTTTGTGCCAACAGCTGCTAATGTTGTTAAATATGCAAAAATAGTTCAGAAAAAAAAGATGTTAAGAGATTTAATAGAAGCAGCTCATAATATCACACAAACTAGTTTTCAAGAATCAGATGAAATAGAAGTGATATTAGATGATGCAGAAAAAAGAATTTTTGCCGTATCTCAAAAATCTTTAAAACAATATTTTACACCAATAAAACCAGCCTTAGAAGAAGCATTTGAAAGAATTGATCAATTACACAAACATGAAGGAGGGACCCTAAGAGGAATTCCCACTGGATTCAATGATTTAGATAATCTTTTAGCTGGTCTTCAAAAATCAGACTATATTCTTTTGGCTGCAAGGCCAAGCATAGGAAAAACAACTTTGGGGCTAGACATAGCTAGAAACATTGCAGTAAATGAAAAAATACCAGTAGGAATATTTTCATTAGAAATGTCAGCATCTCAATTAGTAGATAGAATGCTTTGTTCTCAAGCAGGCATTGATCTATGGAAATTAAGAACTGGAAAACTATCTTCTAAAGGAGAAGATAATGATTTTACAAAAATACAAAAAGCAATAGGAAAATTATCAGAAGCACCAATATTTATTGATGATACAGCTTCTTGTTCTGTTTTAGAAATTAAAACAAAGGCAAGAAGATTACAATCAGAACACGGATTAGGATTAATAATCGTAGACTATATTCAATTAATAAATCCAGGCAATTATAGAGAAAGTGAGGTTCAACAAATGACTGATATTTCTAGATCCTTAAAAGCATTAGCAAGAGAATTAGATGTTCCTGTTTTAGCTATTTCTCAATTGTCTAGAGCATCAGAACAAAGACATCCAAAAATTCCTAGATTATCTGACTTACGTAGCTCTGGTTGTTTAACAGGAGATACTTTAATTACAATAGCAGATACTGGTCAAAGAATGCCAATTAGAGAATTAGCTGAAAGAAAAGAACAAAAACCAATTAAAATATTGGCAGTTGATAAAAATTTAAAAGTTAAATCACACAAAATGACAAAAGTATTTTCTTCTGGAAAAAAAATGACTTATGAATTAAAAACTAGAAGTGGAAAAACTATTAAAGCATCATCAAATCATCCATTTTTAAAATTAGAGGGATGGCAAAGATTAGACAAATTAGAAATTGGAGATTTTATTGCACTTCCTAGAAAATTCGAGCCAGAAAAACCATCAAATCCTATTTCCTTAAAAGAACTTATTTTACTTGCACATCTACTCGGAGATGGTTGTATTTTGCCAAAACAACCATATCACTATACAAGCGCTGATAAAGAAAATATTGAAATAGTTAAAAAAACAGCAAAAGATTTATTTAATATAGATGGAAGAATTGTAAAACAGAAAAACTGGTATCATATATATTTAACAAGTCCATATCATTTAACTCATAAAAAATATCATCCAATTACCAATTGGTTTAATAAATTAGAAATTGATCGCGTTCGTTCTTATAATAAAAAAATGCCAAAAGCCATATTTGAATGTGATAATAAAAGAATAGCAATGTTTTTAAAACATTTATGGGCAACTGATGGTAATTTAAGCTGGAAAAAACTTACTGGAAGAAAACCAGCTGGAAATATATATTATGCTACTAGTAGCATAATTCTTGCTGAACAAGTACAACATCTTTTATTAAGATTAAATATTAAAAGCTCTTTAAGAGAAATTACAAAAAAAGGATATAGAAAAATGTATCATATACACATAGAAGGAGCTGAAGAACAATTAAAGTTTTTAAACGAAATAGGAATTGTTGGACAAAGAGCAAAAATCATTCCAGAACTTAAAAAATCTCTTAAAGAAATTTCAACAAATACAAATATTGATATTATTCCAAGACAAGTATGGCAATTTGCAGTTATTCCAGCAAAAGAAAAAATTGGAGTAGGATGGAAGGGTGTTTTTAAATCTATTAATTCTTCTCGTTATTCTCCTAACTTTAAAAATGGAATAAGCAGAACAAGAATGACTAAAATATACAATACGCTAAAAGACCCATTTTTAGGAAAATTAGCAAACTCTGATATTCTTTGGGAAAAAATTGTTTCAATAAAAAAACTCAAAATAGAAGATGTGTATGATGCAACAGTAGAAAAAGCACATAATTTTATTGCTAATGATATTATTGTTCATAATTCCTTAGAACAAGATGCAGACGTAGTTTTAATGATTTATAGAGAAGATTTAGATTTAAAAGACAGTGAAAGAAAAAATATAGCAGATATATTTATTGCAAAACATAGAAATGGTCCTATTGGACAAATAGAACTATACTTTGATCAAGATCGAGTAACTTTTAAAACATTAGAAAAACATAGAGACGAATAATGTTACCAAAACCTATACAAAATTTAATAGATGAATTTGCCAAACTACCTTCAATTGGGCCAAGACAAGCAGCCCGATTTGTTTTTCATTTATTAAGTCAACCAAAAGAAGAAATAGAAAAATTTTCTAAAAAGATTGATGAAATTAAAAAAATCACTCATTGTGATTTTTGTAATAGAGTTACTGAATCAAATGTATGTGAAATATGTAAGGATAATAACAGGGATAGAACAAGTATATGTTTAATAGAAAAAGACACAGACATTGAAGCAATAGAAAAAACAAAAAGATATCAAGGAATATATTGTATTTTAACAGAAAATGAAAAAGAACAATTAAAAAGATTGAAAAAATTAATAGAAAGAATTAAAAAATCAAAAAAAGAATTAAATGAAATAGTTATTGCTACTGATGCAACAACTGAAGGAGAAACAATTGCTTTATACGCACAAAAACAATTAGAAGAATTAAAAAAGATTTATCCTGAATTAAAAATAACCCGGCTAGGACGCGGGTTATCTACTGGTAGTGAATTAGAATATATGGACGAAGATACTTTAAGTAATGCATTTTTAGGAAGAAAATAAATTTGACAAGAGAATTTTAAAGAAATAAAATTAAGATATGGAAAAAAATATAACATTAAAAGGAATAGAAAAATTGTTTGATAAACAAGCCAAAAACATAGAAAAACTACTTAATCAACAATCAGTGGTTATTATTGATGCTATTGACGAAAAAATGTCTATCTTAGATAAAAAAATCGACAAATTAATAACAACTGTCGACAAATTTGTTAATATATAAATCTATTTTTCCTCTTTTTTCTCTGCAACCTTTTGGGTTGTTTTTTTAATATCTATAATTTCTACTTCAGTATATGGTTGTCTATGCCCTTTTTTCTGAGAATATCTCTTTTTTGCTTTATATTTATAAATAATAATCTTATCTGCTTTTTCTTGTTCTAAAATTTTTCCAATTACAATAGCTTTAACCAATGGTTTGCCTATTTCTATTTCTTTATCTTTTAATAATAAAATATCAGTGAATTCAATTTCTTCACCTTTTTTCTTTTCTATCTTTTCAACTTTAATCTTATCACCCTTTTTTACGAGGTATTGCTTACCTCCTGTTTTAATTATTGCTAACATTTTTTATTTCTTTAGATTTAATTCTTTCTTTTCCTTGAGTTAATTTAGCTGTATCTTTATCAATTTTAGAAAATTCCTTATAAGCCCTATTATATGCATTAACTGCAGTTCCAAGATGTATTCCAAGCTTACTCAAGAACTCATTATAGTTTAACATATGTTTACGTAAGATTTCAACCCTTTTAAGAATATCTTTAGCTGATTCTTCTATTTGCAAAGCCCTTAATCCTTGCAAAACAGTTTGTAAGTATGCATAAAAAGATGTTGGAGATACTATAATAACATGCTTTTCTTTAAAGGCATATTCAATTAAGTCATAAGTAGATATCTTAACAGCTCCCACACGATTAATCAATAGATCGTAGTAAATTCCCTCAGAAGGAATAAACATAAAAGCAAAATCCATTGTTCCCTCACTTGGTCTAATATATTTTGCTGTTTCTTCTATTCTTTTTTTTAAATCTTGTTTTAAAAGTTTTTCTAATTCTTTTCTTTTTAAAGAATCTTTTTCTTGTAATATACGATTGTAATTTTCCAAAGAAAATTTAGAATCTATAGGAATAATTTTGTCTTTAATAAATATTACAGCATCAACTATTTCTCCATCCTTAAATTTATACTGTAGTTTATATTGATTTGGTTGGAAAACATTTTTTAATAATGTCTCTAAAAAATACTCCCCTAAAATTCCTCTTTGTTTTGGATTAGCTAAAATATCACTTAATTTACCTAATTGGTCTTTTACATCTTTTACGTGTTGTTGACCAGAATGAATTTTTTCTAATTGAGAAGTAACTTCTTTAATATTAATATTTGCATCTCTTGCTATCTTACCGCTTTCTATTAATTGTCTTTGCATTGATTCCATGCTTTTTTCTCTAGAATCAATCATTTCTTTTCTAATCTGCTCCTGTTTCATAAAAACAAGATATATTAAAATACCCAACAAAACAATTATTAACGCTAAAAGAAAATATATCATATGATTATGGTAGCATTTTTATAAAAACATTAAAAGGGACATCTATAACTTAGGCGCCCACATAAAAATCATTTTTCAAATACTAATAAATAAAAAAACAGGGCCTTCAATTAAGAGGGCCCTGAATTAGACTAAGTGTCTTCTTTTGGAAAATATAATTTTTTATTACAATGTGGACAAAAAACATAATTACCTGATCCTTGTGGATCTGTTTTGTAACAATGACTACAAAATGATTTTCTACAAAAAGGACAATCATAATCACTTCCACGGCTCATGCCAGAAATTGAATTACAAGAAGGACATATTCTTGGTGAAACAATTATTAAAGAACTCATCAATACCTCCTTTCATATTTATGACCCAATAGTATCGTAAAGTAAACAAATTATCAACCCCTAAACAAAAACTCAACAATTAAAAAAGCAACATAAAAAAGAATTAAAAATAATCCCTGCTTCCAAGAAATTTTTTCTTTTGAAGAAATAAATATATTAACAAGTAAAATAGAAACAACCATAAAAAAACCACCAATATATATAACATTTAATGATTCTAATTGAATTGGATGAATAATGGCTACTAGGCCTAAAATAAAAGTTGAGTTAACAACAATACTACCTATAAGGGTACCAAGACTTAATCCTTCATGCTTAGTAACAGCAGCCCTAACACCAAAAACTAATTCAGGCAAAGAAGTACCAATTGCAACTAAAATTATTCCAACCAGAGCTAATGGCAAATATAATTCTATGGCAATTAATTTAGCTGTTTCAACAACCACCAAAGAACTTATAATTAAAAAAATAAAAGCTATAAAAAAGTATAAAAAGTTTTTTACTAATTTAATATATGCACCAACATCTCTTTTCATATGATCCATTCTTTTATGAAAAGCGTCTTTATCTTTTAAAATACGATATATATACCATGCAAAAACAAGCACAAGAAGCACTCCTTCGCCCCTAGACAGGTTTTTATCAAAAAGTAAGAGCAAAGGCAATAAAGAGATAAAAAGTACAATCCAAGCATCTTTTTTAGCTATTTTGCTTTGTATTTTTAATCCTTTAGATACAATAACAATTATTCCTAATGTAAGTGTTAAATTAATTAAATTGGCGCCAATAATATTTCCCAAAGAAATATTTGATAATCCCCTAATTCCAGAAGTAATACCAACAAATAATTCTGGAACAGAAGTAGCAAAAGCCATTAAAACAAAAGAAAATACATATTCGGTTAATTTAAAATAGCGGGACAACATAATTAATATCTTAACTAAAAATCCCCCGCTTTTTATTAAAACAAAACACGCAATAACAAAAATTATTAAATACAAAAATATCATTTTTCTTTAAAAAAGAATTTAGTTATTTCAATTAAAAATAAATTAATAATTCCAATACTAAAAACCAAACCCCAATCAAAAACATTTAAAGGAACTGTTTTTAAAATTACTTGAAAGAACGGAACATAAATAGCAATTAATAACATTATAACAGCAAAGACCCAAGATAAAATTAAAGGTTTATTAGAAAATATATTAATCTGCCAAATATTTTTTCTTAAATTTTTACAAGAAAAAACATAGAAAATAGTATCAATAACCAAAGCAGCAAATATTATTGTTCTAATTTCAGCTAAATCAAACTTCTTATTAAACAACCAAGCAAATAATCCAAAAAGGATAATACTAGTAATTACACCAATAACAATAGCTAATGCTTTTATTTCTTTAGTTAAAAGAGAAGCCTTTGGATTTTCTGGCTTTCTTTTCATTATTCCTTTTTCTGATTTTTCAAAACTAAGAGCAACAGCTGGTAAACTACCCTCTATAAGATTAATCCACAATATTTGAGCTGGCAAAAGAGGCAATGGCATACCAACAGCAATACTAGCTCCAATTAAAATCATTTCTCCAAAAGCATTAGAAAACAATAGTGTAATTACTTTACGAATATTATCAACCATTGTTCTGCCTTGTTTTATAGCAGTAAGAATAATTGAAAAATTATCAGTTAAAAGAATTAAATCAGAAGATTCTTTAGCAACATCTGTTCCAGAACCAAGCGCAATACCAATATTAGCTCTTTTTAAAGCTGGTGCATCATTAACACCATCTCCAGTCATTGCAACAACTTCTCCTCTTTTTTGCCATGCTTTAACAATTCTTAATTTTTGCTGTGGCTCCATACGAGCATAAATAGTTATCTTATCTAATCTTTTTTCAAATTCTGCATCTGTTAATTTTTCAAACTCTGATCCAGTAATAATATTTTTATCATCTGCTAAAATACCGATTTCTTGAGCAACAGCTTTTGCTGTTAACGGATGATCTCCAGTAACAATAATTGGTCTCATACCAGCTTGTTTACAAATATCTATTGAATGTTTAACATCTTTTCTTACTGGATCACTTATGGCTATAAAAGCTATAAAAGACATATTCTGCAAATATTTTTCATAAATTTTTTGTCTTTGCTCTTCAGATAAATCTTTTATACTTTGTAAATCTTTAAATAAAGAATCTTTTTTAATTTCAACATAACTAGTAGCTACTAATCTTAGTCCTTTGCTGTTTAATTTTTCAAATTTCCTTTTAAGTTTTAATTTGTCTTTGCTAGATAATTTTTTTGAATCTAAATAAGTACATTTATCTAAAACTATTTCTGGAGCACCTAACATGTATAAGGTTTGTTTTTTATCACCATGTAAAGCAGCAGAATATTTATACCCAGCATTAAAGCTTAGAATATCAATTCTGGGTTCTTTTTTCTCTAAAATATCTCTTCTTAAACCAAATTGCAAAGCAGCCATAAGAAGAGCTTTTTCTGTTGGTCTTCCCCTAACAATCCATTTTTGCATTGGTTCATGAATATTTTCAACAAATGCCTCACTACAAAACATTCCAGTTTTTAAGGCTAATTCGTGAGAAACACCACTTCCACCATCAAAAATATCAGTAACCTGCATTTTAGCAAGAGTTAAAGTTCCTGTTTTATCAGTACATATTATTGATGTGCTACCCAATACTTCTGAAGCTACCATCCTTCTAACTAATCCTTTTTTCTTTAAAATATTTTTCATTCCAAGAGCCAAAATTACAGTAATAGCTATTGGCAATCCCTCTGGAATTGCTGCAACTGCAACAGCAACAGAAGTAACAAACATTTCTAAAATATCACGACCAGTTATTACTCCTCCGATAAAAATTGCTAAAGAAACTAACCCAACAATTATTGCAATAATTTTACTAAATTTAGATATTTTAATTTGATAAGGAGTCTTTTCTTCTTCTAGTGTGTTCAAAGAAGAAGCAATCTTGCCTATCTCTGTTTTTAGACCTGTGCCAATAACAATTGCTTTTCCTTTACCGCTTTCAATAATTGTACCCATATATACCATATTCTTTTTATCAGCCAAGCCAATTCCTTCAGGTAAAATATCAACAGATTTATTAGAAGCCAACCATTCTCCAGTTAAAGTAGATTCATTAATTTTTAAAGAATAATTTTCAATTATTCTGGAATCTGCTGGAATTTTATCTCCTGGTCTTAAAATAATAATATCACCTATTGCTATTCTGCTTTGAGCAATTTCTCTTTCTTGTCCGCCCCTAATAACAATTGCTTTATCACGAACAACTGTTTTTAATTTAGATAAAATATTAGAAGTTTTGTTTTCTTGAAAATATCCAATTAAAGCATTTAAAAAAACAGCAGCAAATATTACTACTGAATCAGTCCAATCTTGTAAAGCCAAAGTTATTAAGCCAGCAATAACTAAAATATATATTAAAGGGCTTTTAAACTGTTCAAAAAGAATCATCAACTTAGAAGCAGATTCTTCTTCTGGTAATTTATTTAAACCAAACTTACGAAGTCTTGATTCAGCTTCTTCTTCTGATAAACCGTGTTTATTTGTTTTTAAGTGCCGAAAAATATCTTCGACACTCATACTGTGCCAATTTTCATTCATTAATTATATTTTAACATAAAAAAAATCGCAAAAAAAGCGATTTTTAAAATAGCCCTACGGGGACTCGAACCCCGGTTTCCGCCGTGAGAGGGCGACGTCCTAGACCACTAGACGATAGGGCCCTATTTTTTTAACCAAGCCTTATCTTGTCTAGCTAATAATTCTTTTGCTTTGTTTGGCTCAGCCATTACTTCTTTAATGATTTTTTCTAATCTAATTCCTTGAGATCCTTTAAATAAGATTACATCATTTTCTTTAATTTCATCTTGAATAGCTAATCTGGCTTGGTCAGATGTATCAAATTCAAAAACAGGCTTGTTTTTAATCTCCTTAGCTATAAACTTAGCTCTAGCACCAATACAAAAAACCACATCAGCTATTTCATTGGCTTTTTTACCAATAAGCTTATGAGCTTCTAAAGAATAATCCCCTATTTCTAACATGTCTCCTAAAACAACAATTTTTCTTCTGTTAAATATTTTTAAAGAATCTAAAGCAGCTTGCATTGATAATAAAGCAGCATTATATGAATCATCAACAATTAAAGAATTTTTAATTCCTTTAATTAATCTCATTCTTCCTGAAAGTGGTCTAAATTGTTTTAATGCTTCAACAATTTCAATAAGATTCATATTAAAAACAATTCCTACTGCTGTAGCAGCCAAAGCAGAGTATAAATGTTGTGTGCCCAAAACATCAATTAATTTTCCAGGAACGCTTTTACCATCAAATTCTAATTTAAAATTTAATTCATTTTCATTTAAAGAATAATTTGTAGCTTTAATATCAGCTTGTTCATTTAATCCAAAAAATAATATTTTTGATTTTAAATCTTTTGACATATTTTTAACTCTTTTATCGTCATAATTTAAAATAGCTGTTTCATCTTTTTCTAAACAAGAAACTAAATTTCTTTTTTCTTTTGCAACAGCTTCTGGTGATTTAAAAAACTCTACATGAACAGGAATATCACCCATAGCAGTAATTACTCCAACCTTGGGATGAATAAAATCAACTAAATATTTAATATCACCTGGTCTATCAGCTCCCATTTCTAAAATTAAAAAATCAGGATAATTAATTCTATCAATTAACATATAAAATATTTTTAAAAATCTTAATAACCATTTTAAAATAGATTTGCCACCTGTTTCTAAACCAAAAATAGTTAAAGGAGCTCCAATTTCATTATTGTAATTATGAATATTTTTTCTTACTCTGTGTTCTCCAAAGTGAGTTTTTAAAACATGAAAAATAGCTTCTTTTGTAGAAGTTTTGCCAACAGAGCCAGTTATTGCAATAATAACTGGTTTATACTTTTTTAAAACTAACTTAGATAAAATTTTTAATATTTTTTCTAAAATTTTTCTCATGGTGCTATTTCGTAATAATTAAGAATATATTTGGCTATTTTACTAAATATTGGAGTTACAGAATCAGAAGCAAAACGAATTCTTTTTGGTTTATCTATTTTAACTAAAATAGAAAATCTAGGACTTAATCCTGGAAAAAATCCACCAAAAGAATGAATTGTTTCTTCAGAATAACCACCTGCTTCAGCAATTTGGGCAGTGCCAGTTTTACCAGCTATTTTATAACCATCAACTCCTGCTTTTCTACTAAATCCATTATCTACTACACTAATAAGCATTGCTGTTAATTTAGAAGCTGTTTGAGAAGAAATTACCCTTCTTCTTTCTTTCACCTTAGTTATTTTTTCTGATCCATCTTTATAAATAATTTTTTCAACAACATATGGTCTTAATAGGATACCATCATTTGCAATTGCAGACAAGGCTGTAATCATTTGAATTGAAGTAATTGCTATCCCTTGTCCAAAAGCAGCAGTAGCATATTCTAAGTCTTGTTTTTTATTTAAATTAGACAAATTACCATTTAATTCACCTTTTAAATCTATTCCTGTTTTTTCATCAAATCCAAATTTTTCAACATATTTTTTAAAGTTATCCTTACCAGTTTGTTGTTGTGCAAATATTGCTCCAGTATTTAAAGACTTTTCTAAAACCTGAACCATTGTTTGTATCCCCTTAATGCCATCAGTAGCATTTTTCAAAATATATCCACTAATTGCTATACTTCCTTTGTCTTCATATGTTGTTCTTGGAGTAACAGCTCCACTATCTAAAGCAGCTGCCATTGTTATTGGTTTAAATATTGAACCAGGTTCAAATAATTCTTGAATTGCTGGATTTAAAAAAACATTAATATTTTTCACTTCATTATATTCATTTGGATTAAAAGCCGGATAACTAGCCATTGCTTTAATAGCTCCAGTTTTAATATCCATAACCAATATTGTACCTGATTCTGCATCTAGATCTTTTATAGATTTCTCTAATATTTCCTCAACAAAATATTGAACATTAGGATCAATTGTTAAAATTATATCTGCGCCATCTTCAGCTTCTTTTAAAACATTATTATTAACTGATAGTATGTTGCCAAGACTATCTCTTTTTGCCTCTACAAATCCTTGCTCACCACCTAATTCGTCTTCATAATTTTCTTCTATCCCATATCTACCAATTTTTTTATCTTCATCAAAACCAACAAAGCCTAATAAATGACAAGCCATATTATTAGCTGGAAAATATCTCCAATTTTCTCTTTTTAAGTCTATTCCTTTAATATTTAAGTTTTTAATTATTTCAGCTGTTTGTTCATCAATTTTGTTTTTTAATGGTTCATAAGGATCATCTACTTTATTTATTCTAGATTCTAAAATACTTTTATCCATTTCTAAAATAGGAAATAATTGTTCAATGGCCTCATCCTTATCTTCAATTATATTCGGTATCGCATAAACAGTATATAAATCCTTATTAAGAGCAACTGGAAACAAAAGAGAACGAGAATCTGAAGAAGTATATCTGTCTCTCATAAAAATCTCTCCTCTTAATGGTTCTATTATTTGAAATGTTTGGTGTTGATTAAATGCTAATGTTTTATATAAACTATATTTTAAAGCTTGTAATGAAAAAAATCTAAAAATAACAATGATGAAAATCAAGCTAATAAAAAAAACTAATGCATAGAAACGCCAGTTTTTCATAAATTTGGATGTATTTTTACTTTATTGCCACTCCATTAACAGCAGAAAGATTCACATATTCTATTTCTTGAGCTGCAACCATATCAAAATCTTGTGTTTTTATTTGTAAACCATTAATTGATTTTAAACTAGAAACACTCACTTGCAATATTTTGTTCCTATTTTCTATTTCAGATGCTTGTTTTTTAATTTCTCTAATTTTATAGTCTTTAGTTGAAATATTATTTACTTGAAAAAGATAAAAGAAAACACTTAATCCAATTACAAAAATCAAAGCTATTGCTAAAAATTTATTAGCCTTGTTTTTACAACAAGTCTTTTCTCTATATACAGATGATTTAGACTTGATAATATTAGATTGAGCTAAGCCAATTACAGTCATATATTTTTTAGAACCTTGGGCAAGGTTCTACCTTGCCTAAGATTCTAAGGCAAATCCTTAGTATCCTTAATATTATATTGGAATATTATTTAAATTTTTTGTGCTGCTCTTAATTTTGCGCTTCTTGATCTAGGATTAAGATTCATTTCTATTTCATCAGCAATAAGAGGCTTTTTTGTTAAAATCTTTATTTTTCCTTGTAATTCTTTTTCTTTAAAAAATCTTTTAACTATTCTGTCTTCTAAAGAATGAAATGATATTACAACTATTCTTGCTTTTGGATTAATAATTTCTAATGATTGTTCTAATGCTTGTTTTAAATTTTCTAATTCATCATTTATTACAATTCTTAAGGATTGAAATATTCTAGCACAAACCCTATTTAATCTTCCTCTTCCTTTTTCTGAAATAGGAACAGCCCTTCTAATTGCTTCTTTTAATTGAAATGTTGTTCTTATTGGACTAAGCCTCCTATAACTAACAATTTGTCTTACAATCCTACGAGAAAACTTTTCTTCTCCATATTTTTGAAATATCTCAATTAAGCTTTCTTCTGGCCATGTGTTTAATATTTCTTGAGCATTAACTTCTTGACTACTATTTAAAATCATATTTAATGGTTCATCTTTTTTAAAAGTAAATCCTTTTTCACTTTCATCTATTTGCCAGCTTGACAAACCAAGATCAAATAAAATTCCATTAATTGGTTTAAAATTGTTTTTCTGAACAATTTTTTCTAAATCCTTAAAATTTCCATGAGCAATAATTAACCCTTTATATTCTTTTAATCTTTTTAAAGAATCAAAGTCAGCATCAATTCCTAATACTTTTCCATCTGGCTTTGTTTGCTCAAGAATGGCACGTGCGTGCCCTGCTTGTCCAAGAGTACAATCTATAAAATTCTTTCCTGGTCTTGGTCTTAAATATTCAATAACTTTGTCCAAAAGAACGGGTATATGCATAATATATTAAACACCTAACTCCCCTAATCTTTCTGCTATGTTGTCAGCTTCTTTTTCGCTTTGTTGTTTAAATATTTCCCATTTTGATTTATCCCAGATCTCTAAACGATCATATACACCAGCAATAACTACATTCTTTTTTAAACCAGCATAGGATTTTAAATAGTCAGGAATAAGAATACGACCCAAGCCATCCAAAGAAACTTCACTTGCACCAGCTAACATTAGTCTTTTAAGACTTCTACTATCTTTGTCTCCAAAAGGAAGATTAGACAATTTATCAACTAATTTTTGCCATTCTTTTGTGGTAAAAACAAAAAGACAGCTATCTAGTCCTCTAGTAATAACTGCTTTATCGCCAAGGTCCTTCTTTATTTTAGAAGGAATGGCTAATCTTTTTTTTGTATCAATTATATGTGTGTATTCTCCAATTAACATGTTTTATCCACAAAAGAATTAACTTATTAACACTTTTATCCACAACGCAACACTATACCTAAATTTTATTCCACTAAAATACCCATGTCAACACCTTTAAAAACCATATGTTTAAACAATTAAAAAAAATAGGAATTTAGCTTCAAAATTCCTATTTTAAACAAAGTATTAAAAAATTTTATCCACAGGTTGTAAACAAGGCTATTTTAATTCTTCAAGTTTAATCTCAACAAAATCCCCTCTTTTAAGATTATTCTCTAAAATATCTCTAGCAATCTTACTTTCTATTTTATCTTGTATAACTCTTCTCATTGGCCTGGCACCAAATTCTGGTTCATAACCAAGTTTAGCAACCATATCTACTAATTCATGACTAATAACAAAACGAATCCCCTTTCCTTCATATAATCTATTAGCTAAGCTGGTTAACATTAATTTAGCTATTTCAATTAAATTCTCATGAGTTAATGGTTTAAATACAACAACAGCATCAAAACGATTTAAAAATTCTGGTCTAAATAAATTTTGTTTTAATAAGTAATCAATTAATTCATCTTTAAATGTTTCTAATCCTTTCCCCTGTCTAACTTTTTGTCTAATTAATTCTGCTCCTGCATTAGATGTTCCAATAATTATTGAATTTCTAAAACTTACTTTTCTACCAAAAGCATCTGTTAACCAGCCTTCATCAAAAACTTGTAAAAACAAATTTAAAATATTTGGATTGGTTTTTTCTATTTCATCAAAAAGAACCAAAGAAAATGGATCATCAGCAATAGCTTTGGTTAATAGCCCTGGTTCATCTTTTTCAGGCATACCAATTAATCTACTAATTGCTTGTATTTGTTGATACTCAGACATATCAAATCTTATCATTCTTTCAGAAGAACCAAAATATGCATTAGCTAATGCTTTTGATGTTTCTGTTTTTCCAACGCCAGTAGGACCTAAGAATAAAAAACTACCAATTGGTCTTTTTCCTTCTTGAACACCAGCTCTTGCTCTGCGCATTGCCTCAGAAATCATTTTAACTGCTTCTTCTTGATTGATTATTCTTTTATGAATAATTTTTTCTAAGTTTAATAATTTTTGTCTTTCTTCCTCTTTAATTGCTCCTACTGGAATTTCTGTCCTTTCTGAAATGATTTGATTAACATATTCTGATAAAACCTTGTTTTTGCCTTGTCTTTTTGTATAAACAAGAATTTCAGTCAATAAATCAATTGCTTTTTCCGGAAAAGGAATATTTTGAATATATTGATCAGTTAATTCAACAATATCTCTTAAAACACGATAATTAACATAAACCTTATACTTTTTTTCTAAACCAGGAAGCATATCTTCTAAAATTAAAATTGTTTTTAATTTATCTGGCTCATTAATCTCTAATTTAACAAAAGATCTTCTAATTGTAGAATTATTCTCAATATATTTGTGCCAACCATCATATGAACTAATACCAATAACTTGAAAATTAGGAGAAGAAAGATAAGGAGCAATAACAGGACCAATATTTATTGCTCCTGGACCTTTATTTGAACCTAGATAATTATGTATTTCATCAATTATTAGAATAACGTTTCCAGCGCTAACTGCTTCAGAAAATATTATTTTTAATCTTCCAAGCATTTCTCCTTCTGTGTCTAGGCCAGCCAAAGCAACTTGTATATCTAATTCTAAAATTCTTTTATCATTAAGATTAGAAAAAGATCTTCCTTCGCATGCTTTTTTAGCAAAAGAATAAGCTATTGTTGAACGACCAACTCCTGGCCTACCAATTAATAATATATTATTCTCACCACTTCTGGCTAAAATTCTTTCTATTGCATAAACTTCTTTTTCATGAGCCATTAAATGGATAGAAAGATCTTGTTTTCTAATAATTTTTGATACTTCTATACTATAACGATCTAGATTTACTGTATAACCAGCAGCCCATTGTTTTCCTATTCCTCTGATCTTCATTAGATTTTCTAATCTCCAAAATTGCTTTTTAACCTTAAACTCATGTTCAACATAATCTTCCCAAGCAACAACATGATCAACATCTTCTGCCTTCATATCAGCTTGAGCAAGAATTTCAATAAAAGATTGATCTTGTATAGCAACTGCAACTAAAAAATCTATTGCCCAAATCTGACTATGAAAATTAGTATTAGCTATATATGCTGCTTTTTCCAAAACACTTAAAAATCTTTCTTCACTTTTACTTTCCTTTAATTGTTCTATTCTATCTTTTAGTTTTTGTTTAAATAAATCAAAGTCTAAATCTAATTTTTCAAAAATTGCCTTAACTCTTTTGTCTTTTAAAAAAATACAAACAACAATAAAAGCGTCTAAAGGAATGTTTTTACGTTTACAAAAAAGAGATGTTTTTGCAATTGCCCTGGTAACTCTAAAGCCCAAATACTCTGCTAAATTAATATCTTTTAAGTTTTTTCCAGAAGCAATCTCATCAACTAAAGATTTTTTTGAAGAAAAATTAGCCTTAAGATCAGATAAAAATAATAAATAAATTAAACCCTTTATAGCTACTAAAATACAAAGTATAAAAATACCAAGAATTTCTTCTGATGATAAATTTAAAAATCCTGGTTTCATAAAAACCAAAAAAAAGAATATTGCCAAAAGAAAAAACAACCAATTAAATGATTTTACAACATCTGGATGAAATAATCTCTCTAATCTTACAGCTTCATAAACTAAATTTGTTTTTCTTGTTTTAAACATATTAAACAATTAGAAAAAAGGCTAAAATTAATAAACCAATAAATATCAAAGGCAAAATTAACCAAATAATAAAAATGAAACAACCAATTATTAAAGTTAATAAAAAAAATAAGATTCCAACTAAAATAGTAAAGAATCTTATAACAAAACCTAAGCCACGAGAAATAGTATTAAATGATATGTATTCAAATATTTTTTTTAAATCAAGACCACGTGGCTTTTTAGTAATATCTCTTTTCCATGGAGAAAACAAAGTTTTTAAAAGCAAGGGAATAGAAAAATATTCCACAGAAAATAAAATAAAGTTTTTCCATGCAAATAAAATATTCTTAACTCCCTTAGTATAATACCATTTCCAGAAAATTAATATTATCATACTTATATTATACAATATTTTTAAAAACCTTGAAATAATCAAGGTCTTTAAAATATATAAATGGCTTTTACCACAACCTAACTCTTTGAATTAAAATCTCTCCTTTATCACTTATTAAATCTCTAACAAATCTATCATACATATCATATCTATAATCAAATTCTTTTAATGTTAAAACTGCGCAATTTAATTCTTTTCCAACTTCTGCTTCTAAATCTTTAATGAAATTATTTAATTTTCTTTGATTTATTTTACTACCAACAATAAGCATATCAGCTACTGAATTATTATTATTAGTAAAAATACCGTTTAAAACAAAAAGCTTAATAGCTCCTATTTTTTTTACATCATTTAATAAATCTTCTTTAGAAGATATAACAGATTTAAGAATTAAATTTTTTAATTCATTAATAAACTCTATTTCTGGATTTAAATAAAAAACTGTTTTTTGTATTTTTTTAATATCACCTTTTTTATTTTCAAAAGATAAAAATGCTTTTTTTTGTTTAATAATTCCTGTTTTTTCTAATTTATTCATTTCTTGTCTTAATAAAATAACATTAGATCTTAAATGTTTAAATATTTCTTTTTGTTCAAAAACATCTTCAGCATTTCTAAAGAAAAACTTTAAAAGCTTTACTTTTACTTGTGATTCAAATAATTGATCTAAAGGATCTTTACCAACAAAAACCCTTGGTTTTGATGCTTGTTTTTTTGCTTTTCTTTTTGCTGGTTTTCTTACAATTTTTCTGGCTCTTTTCTTAACTGGCTTTTTAATAGTTTTTTTGATTATTTTCTTAACTGGCTTTTTAACAACTTTCTTTTTAAATTTTTTAACAACCCTTTTTTTAGGCTTTAACATTTGTCTTGCTTTTTTACCACTTTTTCTCAATTTAATTGATTTACTATTTTTAACTGCTTTTTTCTTAGCAGTTTTTTCTTTTACTTTAATTATTTTTGTCTTTTTTGCCATATATTGTATATTACCCCCTAAAATCAATCTTGTAAAGAGTTAATTTATGATGTATAATGAAAATTATGAATTTACGAGATCTTAATCTATATTTCCAAGAAATTGTTTATCATAACCCTTCAAACAAAAAGGACTGTGTTTGTGGGGTTTTTTCATACGAGGCATTAAATATTGAAGAAACAAAACTAGGAAATTTATACTTAATTGGGAAAATATCTAATATTTCTCCTAAAAAACAAAAAAATGCTGATTTTGTTTTAAATTTATTATCTTCAGCAATTAAAAGAGATTTTTATTCTGATCCAAATAAAAATACATTAGAAGCATTGGAATCTGCGCTTCAAGGATCAAATATTTATTTAGATGATTTTGTTAAAAAAGGACATAAAGATTTAATTAAAAATCTAGATTTTACTTGCTTAGCGTTTGTTAAAGATAATATTCATATTGGACAAACAGGAAAAGCATTAGCATATTTATTCAGAAGAGGAACAATGACTAATATTGCTAGAAAATTTACAAACAAAGAAAAAACAGGACAATCATCAAAAGTCTTTTCTAATATTGCATCTGGAAAATTAGAAGAAAATGATAGAATTTTTGTTGCTACCGAAGAAATATCAGAAATAATTACAAGTCAAAAAGTAAAGGAAATGATATCTTATCCATCTACAGAACAATTATATGAAGAGATTAAAAATAAATTGGAACAAAAAAACAATCCTATTTCTTGTTTGGCTTGTTTAATTTTAGAAACAAGGCATAAACCAGAAACAGTTATAGAACAAGAACCTAAATTAGAAGAAAAGATATTTGGCATTGACTTAGAAAACGAATTAAAGCTTAAAGTGTCTAAAATAGATAATAAATTAAAGGAAAAAATTAAATCTAAGTTTTTGCTTAATTTGCTAGAATATAATGCTCCAAAATATCTATTCATGCTTTTCCTATTTTTAGCCCTACTTCTCTCTCCCTATTTAATACAAAAAACATCATATGATTCAAAAATCAAAAACATAGATAATATTATTAAAAGAACAAATGAAAAAATTGAAAAATCTAAAATATCTTTAATATATCAAGATCAATTTAGTGCCAAATCCCTATTGCAACAGGCAAATATTTTAATAGCAAATGCTAACAATATTGTATTTGATTTACCAAATAGAGTTAAGCAAGTTTCAGAAGAAAATATTGAAAAAGTAAAAAAAGATTTAGATCTTCAGAAAAATAGCATAAATAATATTGTAAACATTAATCAATTAGAAGAAATAGTTGATTTATCAAAAAATACTTATAGCTTTAATCCTAGTGGAATATTAAAATTAAAAGATAGTCTTTATTTATATGAAAATAGCTCTGGATTTTTATACAAAATGGACTTAGAAACAAAACAACCTACATTAATATTTTTATCATCAAAAGATACATTTAAATTAGGAGCTGTAAAAGACAATTCTATTGTTCTTTTATCAAGTCCAGAAAAAATATATATTTATAGTATAAATGATAATTATAATACTTACCTTTTAAAACCAGATTTACAAAATACATTTAATATTAAAGATGTTGCTGAGTATAATAATAATTTATACTTCTTAGATTCAGAAAATAAACATATTTTAAAATATTCACCAAATGAAACATATCTTAATGGATCAATTTGGGCATCAGATGAATCTTTAATAAATTCTAGATCTATAGCAATTGATGGCAATATATACGTTTCAAAAGAAAACGGAACAATTATTAAATTTACACAAGGAAACAAAATAAAAGAATTTAAATTAAATATTAGTCCTGAAATAATAAAAGGAAATCAAATATTTACAAAAGAAAATATGAAAAATCTATATATTCTAGACTCAGAAAACAAAAGAATTTTAGCTTATGATAAAAACGATGATAGAATAACTCAATATGTTTCTGATAAGTTTAATAATCTCATAGATCTTTGGATAACAGATGATGAAAAATATATATATGTTCTAGATAATCATTTGGTTTATAAATTTGATATATAAAAAAATACGTAGAAATACGTATTTTTTTAATACAAGGATTTATATAAATTATTTAAGCTCTGCACTACCACCAGCTGCTTCAATCTTAGATTTAATCTCTTCTGCTTCTTCTTTCTTAACATTTTCCTTAATAACTTTAGGAGCTCCATCTACCATATCTTTTGCTTCTTTTAATCCTAAACCAGTAACCTCTCTAACAATCTTAATAACTTGAATTTTTTGTTCTCCACTACTCTTAAGCTCAATATTGAATTCAGATTTTTCTTCTGCTGCACCAACATCACCAGCGCCTACTACAGGAGCTACTGCTGCAACCATAGGAGAAACACCAAATTTCTTTTCAAGAATTTTAACTAGTTCAGATAATTCCATAATACTCATTTTTTCAATTTCATCAACTAGTTTTTTAAATTTCGCAGGAACTTCAACTTTTTCATCAGCTTTATCACCTACTTTAGGCTCTTTTTTAGGAGCTTCTTTTTTTTTCTCTTCTTTAACAGGAGTCTCTTCCTTAAGGGTCTCTTCTTTTGTTTCTTCTTGTTTTTGTTCATCAGTCATAATATTATTAATTAATTATTATTTTTCTTTAATAGCATTTAAAACTCCGACCAAGTTTCTTATACTTCCTCCCAAAACATTAACAAATCCTGTTATTGGAGCTTTTAAACTACCAATAAACATACCAAGCAATTCTTGTTTAGAAGGAATCATAGCTAATTGTTTAACCTCATTAATATCTAAAAACTTATTTTCCATTACTCCGCCTAAAATCTTTAGATTTTCATTTGATTTAGAAAACGTATTAATTATTTTAGCTGGCAAAATCGGATCATTATATCCAAATGCCAAACCAACAGAACCATCAATTTCAGACATATCTACATCAATTTTTTCTTGTTTTAAAGCTAAATCAATTAAACTTTTTTTAGCTACTTGATATTCTATTTCTGATTGTCTTAATTCTCTTCTTAGTTTTTGCATTTCAGACACATTAACACCAGAAATATCAGTAAAAATCAAAGATTGCTGACGTTTAATTTTATCAGCTAATTCTTCAACTATTTGTTCTTTTTGTTTTCTTGTTAACATAAATTAAAAAATCTACGTAACCGTAGATAGAATACAAAAACTAAAATAGCTTTTAATTTCCTCGGTAGGACTTATTAATCGCCTACTGTCTACGGTATTAATATTTAATTAATTTAAGTTTATAAGATATAAAATGAGTTGTCAAGAAAAATGTCAGCAATTAATTAAAATTGCTGACAAAACTATGCAATACCATTTTTTCTTCTCCACGTTCTAATATTAGATTCTGATATCTTTCTTATGGTATCTGGACTTAGTTCTCGGCCAATTAATCTTTTTCTTAATTCTTCTCTTCTTTTCTTTGTCCATGCACTTTTCATTTTTTTGCATTGTTTTTTTCGATATTCTGGATTATTCCAAAGATTTTTTTGAGCTTCTGAGTGATTCAATTTATATCTCCTTTAATTTTAAAGATAACAAAAAAAATTTATTTTATCAAGTCTAATCCAAATATTTATCTTTATTTGCATTATGCTCCTCTACTGTTGCAGAAAATATAGTTGTTCCATCAGAAGCAGATAAAAAGAAAAAATAATCTGTGAATTTAGGATAAATAGCTGCTTGTATAGCTGGCAAACTAGGATTATTAATTGGTCCAGGAGGTAAGCCAGGATTTAAATATGTATTATATGGAGATTCTATTCTTGTATCTTCATATGAATATCTTTTTTTATCTTTTCCAATAATATATGCAAGTGTAGCACAAGACTGTAATGGATAATTAATTTTTAATCTATCCCAAAATATTCCAGAAACAATTCTTCTATCTTCGTATCCAAATACTTCTCTTTCTATAATACTAGCCATTGTTAAAACATCATGAAGAGTTTTTCCTTGTTTTTCAATTTCTAATAATAAATCTTGATCAACTTTTTTATTAAAATTATCATTCATTTTATTAACAACATCTTTTACAGAAGATTTTCTGTAAAAATAGTAAGTATCTGGAAATAAATAACCCTCTTGTTCTAATGGTAGTTTTTGTTTTTCAGTAAACACTCCCAATTCAACTAATCTTTTTTCTATATTTTTATTTGTCCAACCCTCAGGAATAGTTGCTTTAACCCAGTTAGGAGCAATATCTCCTTTAAAAATTATTTCTGAAATTTTTAAAACACTCATATCAGAATTTAATAAATATTCACCAGCTTTTAATGAATCATTGAAACCACGAAACCAAACATAAAAAACAAAAAACCATTTGTTTTTAATCATTTCCTGTTCTTTTAATTTTTGTCCCATTTCATTTGTTCCCCATCCTTTTTCAATAATAATTAATTTTTCTTGAGAACCGCCAACAGGAAAAGAAAATATTAAAAGAATAACAATAATTAAAACAATTCCTAAAACAATTAGGAATATTTTATTTTTCAATAATTTCAATATTTTCTTTATATTCTTTTTCATGTATATAGTTATTAGTTAAAATTAATTAATAGACAAGTAATCAAATATTTTCTACACTTTAACTAGTAGAAACATTAGTTAAAGAAGTAAAGTCAGATTTTTTCATGTGGGCATTAAGCACCACCTTAATATG
>JAHJST010000027.1 GCA_018829905.1 Patescibacteria group bacterium | reverse complement strand
TTTTCCATAACATTGTTCTTCTGCTTTAATCTATCTTCCAGACAACTTGCTAAAAACAACTTAACACGCATTAAAAGGTTTTTCCAATAAGCGACATTTATTTGAAGCATTACAACGACATTTTAGCATAACTACAACAAGATAATTGACTTGACTAAAATATAGTTTTCTGATATATATTTAAATATGGAAGCAAAAAAGAAATATTTACAAATAATTATTCCTGTTGTTATTGCGCTTATATTGGTTGCATTGTTTTTCTATTTTGATTCTATAAAAGATAATAAGCCAGTAAATGATGACATAACATATGAATTATTAGATTTGGTTTCTAAAGATGATAATTCAGCAAGATTAACTGAAATATATCCAGATAAAACATGGGGATGTGCAAGCCCAGAAACAATTATACCAGAAACATTAAAAGAAGCTGATAAATCTTGGATTATAAGAAGAGATGCAGGAGAAACAAAAATTAGTTTAGGAAAATACAGAATAAAGAATTTATCTAAAACTATTTTAGATATTCCTAAAATATGGTTATATTTTTTTAGCGAAGAGCTGGGAAGAGAAAATGATAATTTATTTGCTTTACAAAAATCTTTTGTAAGAGGAATCACATTGGTTGTTAATGGAAATGAAAGAGAATTAAAACTTGGTGGTGATGAATATATGTTTTTTGAATTAACTGATTATCCATTTGGTGATATTTATCCATATGATAAAAATACTGCTATGGATTTTGAATTTTTTATTGATCTTGCTTGTGAAGATAAAGAATGTTTAGATAATGGAAATAAATCATTAGAATATATTAATAATGCTGATATAGGGTCAAGAATAAGAATTTTCGCAATAGGTTGTCAGGAGTTTACTCATGATATATCTATTGATGCAAAATTTGATTTTGGCGAGTAAGTATTATTAATATATTTTAGTATTTTATTAAACAAAGGGGGTTTAAGATGAGTGAAATAAATAGTTCGAAAAGAGCAAGATTAAGTTCAATGGCAGAAGTTATGCGATTATTGGTAAGAGCAGAAAAAATTCTTTCGGATCTTTGCCCAAATGTCTTTTTGTGTGCAATTTTGAAAAAAATCGGAAAGATAAGAGAAGAAATTCGCTGCAAAATAACGGATGAATGTGAAGAGGATCCTGAAATAAAGAATTTCATTGAACAAACAAGAGAAGGTTATCCTGAAGAATTTGTTCGTTTTTTAAACTGAACCCAGTTGAAGTCCCGCGCCAAATGGTGCGGGACCTTTCTTTCTGATATAATGTAATATATGGATATAAAGAAATTAAAATATGATTCATATATTAGAATGATTAAAAATTCGGTAGGAACAAAAATGTTCCGTAATCTATATATTGAAATAGATAATAAAAAAATTGATGCTACTCAAAATGGTAATTTGTCTTGTGCTTTTTTTGTTTCAAATATATTATTAATTTTTGGATTAACATCTAATGGGCATGCTACAGTTAAAAGCACAATAAAAGACATGGAAGAATTTGGATGGAAAAAAATATCTAAAGATAAAATTAAACCAGGAGATGTTATTGTTTGGGAAAAAAAGAAAGTAGGAAATAGTTTTAATTTGCATATTGGTTTTTATATTGGTAATAAAAAAACAATAAGCAATAATTATAGAAAAAGAAGACCAACCATTCATAAATTAGATGAAAAAAAACGCAAAATAGATAGTATTTATACTTATGAAAAAATTTCTTAAAATATTTTTATTAATAATCCTTGGAATTATAATTCTCCTTTTCTTGTATCTTTTTGTCGGCAAAACAAAACCAGCAGATAATATAGATTGGGGAGTAACTTTTAGTAAAAGATATGCTATTGATTTAGGATTGGATTGGAAAGCTCTTTTTTTAAAAATAATATATGACTTAGGGGTTGAGAAATTTAGATTAATAGCTTATTGGGATGAAATTGAAAAAGAACAAGGAGAATATGATTTTTCTGATATAGATTGGCAAATTGATCAAGTAAAAGATTCAGAAGGAGAAATAATTTTAGCCCTAGGAAGAAGATTGCCTCGCTGGCCAGAATGTTTTGAGCCAGAATGGATTAAAAATTTTTCTAAGGAAGACAAAGGAGAAGCATTGCTTTCTTTTGTTTCTAAGGTTATTGAAAGATATAAAGATGTTGAAAATATTAAAATTTGGCAAATAGAAAATGAACCATTTTTAGGATTTTTTGGAGAATGTCCTGCGTTAAACAAAAAATTATTAGACTATGAAATTGCTTTAGCAAGATCAATAGATCCGTCTAGGCCAATTATGATTACAGAATCAGGAGAGTTTAGTACGTGGATAGGTGGATCTAAAAGAGCAGATATTCTTGGAACATCAATTTATCGTAAAATTTATGGTAGTTTAAAATTCTATATCACATATCCAATCCCTCCTGTTTTTTATCACAGAAAAACTAATTTAGTTAAAACATTTTTTAATTTACAAGATGTTATTGCTATAGAAGTACAAGCAGAACCATGGGGACATAAGGGCACTAAAGATATGACCATAGAAGAACAAGATATATCTATGAGTTTTAATCAATTTAATTCTATTTTAGAATATATTAAAAAAACAGGATTTGACAAAGCATACTTATGGGGCGTAGAATGGTGGTATTGGAGAATAAAAGAATTTAATGATTATAGTTTTTGGAATCGTGCAAAAGACTTGTTTTAATAAATTATTTGTGATAGATTTAAAAGACTAATAATTAAATAAAAACATATGGAAGGAAAAAAATTTAATCCTTACTTAATAATTATCGTAGTTTTAGTATTAGCTGTAGTTGTTTTTGCCTATGATAAATGGGGCAATGGTTTTTTACCAGCATCAGTTAATACTGACAACGTAAATAACAATCCATCTGTGGTTGATACAAAAGTTTCAGATTCAGATATTGTAATCGGTAGCGTTGATGCTCCAGTAACAATTGTTGAATATTTTAGCTACTTTTGTGGTTATTGTAAATTATTTCATGATGAAATATATCCTAATATTGTAGAAAAATATATTTCTACTGGTAAAGTAAAAATGGTTATCAGGGTATTTCCTCCAGTTGAACTAGGCGCTTCTTTATTGTGTGCACAAGAACAAGACAAATTTACTGAATTTCATAATCTTCTTTATGAAAAATCAAATGAAATAGAAAAAATAGAAGACATAGTTGTTATTGCTGAAACGCTTGGATTGAACAAAGATGAGTTTTCTCAGTGCTTAATAAATGAAGATAAATTAAAAATAGCAGAAAATTGGTACAATCAAGGACAAAAGGATTTTGAAAATGCAGGCGTACCAGAAGAACAAAGAGGAACACCAACGTTTCTTGTTAACGGAGAAATAATGATTGGTGCTCAACCCTTTGAAAGCTTTGTTGAAGTAATTGAAAGAAAATTAACCGAGTAATTATTCGTATATATTAAGCAGAACCCCATTATTCCGGGGTTTTGTTTTTTATATCTTTGACTTTTTTAAACCATCACTTGATGAACGCATTCTCGTAATTGCTTCAAGCAATCTTATCTCAGCAATCGATTATTATCTTAGTGGGAGAGAAATACCGCAAGATCTTAATGAGCTTGAAAAGGTTCCTTATTTATGTGGAATCGATGTTGAAATCTCGATTTTAAAAACAAGGACATGGCCATAAGTAATACGTCTTAATCAAGAGAGGTACGGTAACTCTGTTCTCCCTTTTTTCGTTTTATTCTTTAAGGTATAATTAAACCAAATGACTAAACTAGAATTCAAAAGAAAAAAGAAAGGTGGCAAAGCTAACTGGGGAGCTGGTTGGGATCATTTTCTAAAAGATTTTTATGATGATTTAGATCAAATCACTAAAGACAATTATTTCCATCGCCACAATACTAAATTAATAAACAAAACATTTAATAGCATGTTTGAGATTTTGAATTTAAAAGCAATTCCTAGAATGAAAGAGTTTAAAAACAAGGCCAATAATAAGGTAGGAAAGAAAAGTTGTCAGGATTGGCTTAATAGAATAAATTTGTTAAATGATTTTTTTAAACGAACCAAGAGATTATCAGAAAAAGTTATTGCTATTGATAGCTTGGTACAGCTTTTAAGAGAGACAAAAGATAGCCAGGAACCTAAAAAGGAAATTAAAGGTATAGTTGCTAGTAAGGGAATCGTGCAGGGTAGGGCAAAGGTTATTTTAGAATCTAAAGATTTTTATAAAATGAATAAAGGAGATATATTGATTATTGATGAAACTGACGCTACTGCGTTGCCCTTAGTATTAAAAGCAAAAGCAATTGTTACTGATACAGGAGGACAATTATGTCATGCAGCTATTGTTAGTAGGGAATTAAAAATTCCTTGTGTTGTTGGTACTAAAGTTGCCACTCGGGTTTTAAGAGACGGGGATATAGTAAGAGTAGATGCAAATAAAGGAATAGTAAAGATAATTGAAATTGCAAAATAATGTTTATTAAACTACTTAAACAATTATCTAAAAATGACACAGATATAGCGGGTGGAAAAGGAGCATCTCTTGGTGAAATGACTCAGGCTGGATTATTAGTTCCTCCTGGGTTTGTTGTTTTGTCCAATTCTTTTGATGAATTTTTAAAACAAACAGATTTAAATGTAGAAATAAATTCAATAATTAAAAAAGTAAATCATAAAGATATTAATTCAGTAGAAAAAGCATCAATTAAAATTAGAGATTTAATAAATGATAAATCAATATCAGAAAATATTAAAAAAGAAATTGAAAAAGAATTTAATAAATTAAAATCTAAATATGTAGCTGTTCGTTCTTCTGCCACAGCAGAAGATTCATCAATAGCTTCTTGGGCAGGAGAGTTAGAAAGTTATTTAAATATAACAAAGTCTAATTTATTAGAATCAGTTAAAAAATGTTGGTCTTCATTATTTACCCCACGAGCTATATTCTATAGATTTGAAAAAAAACTTAACAACCAAAAAATATCAGTAGCAGTTGTTGTTCAAAAAATGATTCAATCAGAAGTGTCGGGTATATGTTTTACTGTTCATCCAGTAACAGAAGATAGAAATCAAATGGTTATAGAAGCAGGATATGGCTTAGGAGAAGCTATTGTTGGTGGAATGATAACACCAGACACATATATTATTAATAAAAAGAATAACACTATTTTGGATATTAATATTTCAAAACAAAAAATGATGATTACTAAAACAAGGAGGGGAACAGAAAAAATAAAAGTATCAACAAACGAACAAGAAAAACAAAAATTAAATAATAAACAAATAATTAAATTAGCTGAAATTTGTAAAAAAATAGAAGAACATTATAAATACCCACAAGATATAGAGTGGGCAATTGAAAATAATAAAATATATATAACACAATCTAGGCCGATTACTACGCTGTGCAATTCTTAATCCATGTTCGAACTTTATCCAGTAGCCCCAGAACGTATTTGGTCTAATCATGCTTTTTTGGCAATTTTTTTATATAATAAAAAGAGATATAATAAGAGATATAATGATTAATTAAAAAAAATATAAAATTATGGAAGAATCAAAAGAAAAAATGCCCAAACAAGAATTACCTGAAGTTTCTAAAGCAGAAATAGAAAAAAGTAGAGATATTACTTTGCTTCTTAAGTTTGGTCGACATGCTAAACACGAAGAAGATAAAGTCATTCCAGAAGAATTTGAAAAATTAAGAGAGATTGGGGGCAAGCTTGAATTTTCAGCAAAAGCATATACTTCTTTTAAGAAACGGGCCATTGAGACTGGAGAGAAAATTACTGAAGCTACTTCAGAAAATTTAAAAACAAGAACTCGATTAGAACTATCGCCACGGTTTAGATCCTACCCTGAGTTGATGCAAACAATGAAAGAAGAAGGCTATGAAATGTTTTTTGAAGAAGTTTTGAATAACAGACCGGAAGTTCGAGCTGATGTAGCTAGCGGAATTGCTACTAGAATTGAACACTATCGTAAATTAGCCAAAAGACTAAAAAGTGGATCAAAATATGGTTTGGTTAATGTTAGTCATGATTTAGATTTAGCCTGTTTTTTGAAAGAATGTCTGGTTCGAGAAACAAAAGAAGGCGAAATTAAGGGTTTTGAGGATATTAAAGAAATCGGTGGTCCATTTGACGCTGCTGAATTTTTTGAACTAAAATTGAATCTAGATGAAGAAAGTAAAGAAGAACTATCTTTTAAATTTGATAATCCTGAAAGGTTATCTGACGTAAAATGCAAACTTGATATAAAAAGAGTAGAGGAATTAGCTCAGCTTTTTAAAGAAAAGTATAGAAAGAAATAAAACTCAAATTATTTTTCACAATTTCTTTATTCGCATCAATTCTTATTAAATCACCGCTTCTAAAAATCGCTTTTTTAGCGATTTTTTGATACAATAAAGGCATGGAAAATATGATAAATAATAAGCAAAATATTTTTGATTATATAAAAAGTCAGAAATGGTTTTTTGGAATAAGAGTTAAAGAATTATTGTTATTTTATTCCGCAAAACGAAATAATCATAATAAATACATTAAAAAAGAATATGGAATTGGCTTTGCGGAAACATTATTTATTCCACTTAAAAAAAATTATCCGATCAGAATTTTTAATCTTAGCCAAGCAAAAAAATTCCATGAAATTTCCAATAAGAAAATATTAAAAAATTCACAAATTTTAATATCTTATATCGAGAAAAATAAACTTTTGTATCAAAAAATAAATACGTATAGCAAAAAATTAATTTTGACGATTGAAAAGGATAATCAACAAAAAAGCATAGAATTATTTAATAAAATACTTAGTCTTTATGAAATAGCGATTGCTCAATTTATCATAATTTTTTCTTTAGGTTTTAAATTGGCTGAAAACAAAGATATATTAAAAAATATTGATCAAGTGATAAAAAAGCATAATACATGGAGGAATGGTTTAACATTTAAAGAAGAATCTATGAATAAAAGTTTATTTTATTTTTTCAAATTTCTAACAACAAAGAAAAAACTGAAAATTTCACCATTGCTTCTAATGAAATTTTTAACATTAAAAGAAGCTAAGATGTGGCTAGATGAGAAATTAACGGACGCTAAAATAAAAAATATTATTAAAACAAGAAGAAATAATGGCTTTATTTATTTGAATTTAAGGAATAATAAACGAGAGATTGTTGATAATCCTACAGAAGTCTCCAAAATACAAAAATACTTTTTAGAATTAGACAAAGAAACTAAAAAATTAAACAATAAAAATGAAATATTCGGGCAAGTTGCATATAATTCCAATACGATTGTTAGGGGAAAAGTTATTATTATTAAAGATAAATCCGAATTAAAAAATAAAAGTCATTTGATAGATAATAAGATTCTTGTGGCTATACAAACTACCCCTCATTATATTCAGTATCTAAAAAAAGCCAAGGCGATTATTACCGATGAAGGAGGATTAACTTGCCATGCTGCCATTTTATCTAGAGAGATGAAAAAGCCTTGTATCATTGGCACCAAGATTGCCACCAGCGTTTTAAAAGACGGTGATTTAATTGAAGTTGATGCCAATAAGGGAATGGTGACTATTATTAATAAAAAATAATTTTGTTATATAATTTTATCAAAAAGATCCCTTATTTAGGGATTTTTTGGTATAATTAATATATGAAAGAACAAGCCAAAAAAAGAATAGAAAAACTTAAAAAAGAAATTAACTATCATAATTATTTATACTATATTCTAGATAGGCCAAAAATCTCAGATGCTGTTTGGGATTCTTTAAAACAAGAATTAAAAGAATTGGAAAAAAAATATCCTGATTTAATTACTTTTGATTCGCCAACTCAAAGAGTTTCTGGAAAGCCATTAGATAAATTTAAAAAAGTTAATCATTCTTTACCAATGCTTTCCATAGATGATATATTTTCTGATCAAGAATTATTTGATTGGGAAAAAAGAATTAAAAAATTATCTAATGGTAAATTTGAATATTTTGTTGAAATGAAAATAGATGGTTTTGCTGTTTCGTTAATATATAGAAACGGTATTTTTAAAAGAGGAGCAACCAGGGGAGATGGTAAAATTGGTGAAGATGTAACTCAAAATTTAAAAACAATTCCAAGTATTCCTTTAAAATTAGAAAAAGATGTTGAAATTAGAGGAGAAGTATATATGGATAAAAAAGCTTTTGAAAAAGTAAATAAAGAAAGAGAAAAGAAAAATCTTCCTTTATATGCTAACCCAAGAAATACAGCAGCTGGAAGTATTAGACAATTAGATCCCAGGCTAGCTGCATCTAGAGATTTAAAATTTATTGCATATGGAACTAATTTAAATTTAATAACTCATGAACAAGAACATAAAATGCTTGAGTCTTTAGGATTTAGAGTTGATAAGGGTGTTTTATGTAAAAATATTAATGAGGTTATTGATTTTTGGAAAAAACTAATTCAAAAAAGACATAAATTAGATTTTCAAATAGATGGAATAGTTGTTACTGTTAATAATAATTCTTTGTTTAAAAAATTAGGTTCTGTTGGAAGGCATCATAGAGGAATGGTTGCTTTAAAATTTTCAGCAGAACAAACATTAACAACTGTTCAGGATATTAAATTACAAATTGGTAGAACTGGCGCCTTAACTCCGGTTGCTCATTTAAAACCAATAAAATTAGGTGGAACAACAATTTCTCGTGCTACTTTACATAATCAAGATGAAATTAAAAGATTGGGAATTAAAATAGGGGATACAGTTGTTATTCAAAGAGCTGGAGATGTTATTCCTGATGTTGTTGAGGTTGTTAAAAAATTAAGAACAGGAAAAGAAAGGAAATTTATCATGCCCTTTAAATGTCCTGTTTGTGATTTTGAAATAATAAAACAAGATATTGTTTATAGATGTTCTAATTTAAAATGTGGTGCAATACAAAGAAAAAATCTTCATCATTTTGTTTCTAAAAAAGCTTTTGATATTAAGGGATTAGGCCCTCAAATAATTGATAAATTAATAGATTATGGATTAATTTCTAATCAAGCTGATATTTTTGAATTAAAAAAAGGAGATTTAATTCCTTTACAGGGCTTTGCAGAAAAAGCTTCTAATAATTTGATCGAAGAAATTGAAAAAAGTAAAAATATTGATTTAAATAAATTTATTTTTTCTTTAGGGATAAGGTATGTTGGAGAAGAATCAGCTATTAATTTGGCTAATAAATTTACATTAAATGATTTGAAAAAAGCTTTAATAGATGATTTACTTAAAGTACAGGACATAGGAGACAAAATGGCTCAAAGTATTTATTTATGGTTTAGAAACAAGAATAATTTGGAATTATTAGATAGATTTAATAATTTAGGAATTAAATTAATTAATCCTAAAAGAAAAGGTGATAAATTAAAAGGAAAATCTTTTGTTTTTACTGGTGAATTAAATAAGTTTTCTAGAGAGCAAGCAAAGGAGAAAGTTAGAGAATTAGGAGGAGATGTTCCAAGCTCTGTTTCTAAAAATACTGATTATGTTGTTGTTGGAAAAGAGCCAGGTTCTAAATATGATAAAGCTAAAAAACTAGGAGTTAAGATTATTAATGAGAAAGAGTTTTTTAGAATAATATAGAAAAGTCGGTGTTTTTTAAAAACACCGACCAGTAAAATCATATTTCTGCCTCGAATATTAATAATTCAATATGAGAAAAAAGAGTTTTTTGCGATATACATGTTATAAACTTCCATCCATTTTTGCCTCTTTCGTTTAAAATTTGTTCTATTTTTTTACGAGCAAACATTTGTTTTGGAATTGGATGAATCTCATATTTATATTTTATTTCTTTTTCCATTTTTGCCTCCAAATTAATAATATAATAATATATATTTTATGTCAAATATATCTAAAAAAGATATACAACATATTGCTAAATTAGCAAGAATAGAATTAATAGATAAAGAAGAAGAAAAGTTTCAAAAAGATCTTTCTTCTATTTTAGATTTTGTTGAAAAATTAAACAAGGTTAATACAGATAATGTTGATAGATTAAGTCAGGTTACTGGTTTAGAAAATATTGTTCGTGAAGATAAAGTCAATTCTAAAGAAAAATATGAATTATTAAAGCAAGTTCCCAATAAAAAAGGAAAATATATTAAAGTTCCAAAAATATTAGAATGAAAACATTTAAAGATATACATAAATCATTAATGAAAAAAGAATTTACTTGTACTCAATTAGTTCAAGAATATTTAAATAAGGTTAAAAAAAGTAAATTAAATGATTTTCTTTTAATTACTGATAAATTAGCATTAGAACAAGCTAAAAAAGTTGATGATAAAATTGCTCGTAAGCAAAAAATAGGGGAATTAGAAGGAATCCCAATAGCAATTAAAGATAATATGTTGGTTAAAGATTTTATTTGTACAGCTGGTTCTAAAATATTAGAAAACTATGTTTCTCCATATGATGCTTTTGTAATTAAAAAATTAAAAGATGCAGGAGCAATAATTATTGGAAAGACTAATTTAGATGAATTTGCAATGGGTTCTTCTACTGAGAATTCTGCTTATGGAGTTGTTAAGAATCCTATTGATGTTTCTCGTGTTCCTGGTGGCTCTTCTGGTGGTTCTGCTGCTGCTGTAGCTGCTGATCATTGTTTAGCAGCACTAGGATCTGATACTGGTGGTTCTATTCGTCAGCCAGCTGCTTTTTGTGGTGTTGTTGGTTTTAAGCCTAGTTATGGTGCAGTATCTCGTTATGGTTTAATTGCTATGGCATCTTCTTTAGATCAAATAGGTTGTTTTGCTAATAATGTACAAGACACTAGATTGGTTTTTAATATTATTAAAGGAAAAGATAAAATGGATTCAACAACATTAGATTTAAAAGAAATAAAAACTCCTAAAAAGATTATAATTGGTGTTCCTAAACAATATTTTGCTGATGGTATTAATTTTAATGTTAAAGAAGAAATAGAAAAAACAATTAAAAAATTTAAAGATTTTGGTTATGAAATAAAAGAAATTGATTTGCCTTATACTGAATATGCTTTAGCTGTTTACTATATTATTATGCCAGCAGAAGTTAGTGCTAATTTGGCTCGTTATGATGGAATTAAATATGGTTTTTCTGCTAAGAATAAAAATCTTTTAGAAAATTATTTAAAAACAAGAGCTAAAGGATTTGGAGATGAAACAAGAAGAAGAATAATTTTAGGAACATATGTTTTATCAGCTGGTTATAGAGATGCATATTATGCAAAAGCTCAAAAAGTAAGAAATTTAATTAAACAAGATTTTGAAAAAGCTTTTAAAGAGGTTGATATAATATTAACACCAACAACTCCAACTCCAGCTTTTAAAATAGGAGAGAAACAAGATCCTTTATCAATGTATTTGGCTGATATTTATACTGCTCCTGCATCTCTTGCTGGATTGCCTGCTATTTCTTTGCCAATTAAAGTAAAAAATGATTTACCAATTGGCTTGCAATTAATTGGTCCACAATTTAAAGACGACTTAGTTTTTAATATAGCTGAAATATATGAACAATTATGATCCAAGCAAATCAATAGATGCAAATGCATTAAGATTATTAGCTCAAGCTAAGAATTCTTTTGTTGATTCATGGGAAGCTATTATTAGATATTTTTCCTCTTATCAATGGCAGGAATTATTATTTTTAATTAAAACAATTTTAATAATAATTTCTTTAACCTTTTTTGTTTTAATTGTTTTTCTTTTAGTTAAAATATATATTCTTTCTAAGTTTAAAAAAGATTTAAAAAAACCAAAGAAAAGAAGAAAAAGAAAAATAGATAAAGAATGGATTAAAATTGAAAATAGGATTAGATCAGGAACCCAAGAAAATTTTAAATTAGCTATTATTGAAGCAGATAATTTATTTAATAAGGTTTTAAAAAATATTAATGAAAATGAAATTTCAAATATTGATGAGATAAAACAAGGCAAAAAAATGAAGAATATTATTATAGAGGACAAGAAATATAATTTACTAAAAGAAGAAGCAGAAATGATTATTGGTTATTATAGAAATACTTTAAAAGAATTAGAGGTATTGTAAGTTTTTTAAAAATATATTATTATATCATTATCGCGGGGTGGAGCAGTAGTAGCTCGCCTGGCTCATAACCAGGAGGTCGTGGGTGCAATTCCCACCCCCGCAATAATTTAATATTGGCGGGAATCAAACTGGGGTTTGAGGTCGTTTCATAAGCGATCTGTGGTGGGTTCGATCCCCACTCCCGCTACAGACAATATGCAGAAAATAAAAGAATCTTCAAGAATAAAATTAATAGAAAATAAATGGAAAGGATCAATAGAGGACCTTTTATATCATTTGCACTGGAAAGAAAATTTAAGACATAGGGAAATAAGTAATAAATTAAATATTCCAAAAGGAACAATAACTCGTTGGTTTAGACAATTAAATGTCCCAACACAAGATCGTAAGAGATTTACTAATAATAATTTATTATATTTTGGAACAAATCAAAGATTAAGAAAGCTAAAACCAGCAAAAAAACCAAAACAAAGAATTTCAGTCAACGAGGATTTTTTTAAAAAATGGTCTTCAGAAATGGCATATATATTAGGATATTTTACCGCAGATGGTTGTATGTTTATAAATCCAAGAGGATCTCATTATATTTCTTTTTATTCTACAGATCGTGAGTTAATAGTTAAGACAAGAAATATTCTTTGTTCTAAGCATAAAATTGGTTATAGAAAAAGAGGTGGTAATTGGAAAGATGCCCATGTTTTACAAATTGGTAGTAAAAAAATGTTTAATGATTTAATTAAGATAGGATTAATGCCAAATAAAACAGAAAAAATTAAATTACCAAGCATTCCTAAAATTTATTTTTCTCACTTTCTAAGAGGTTATTTTGATGGAGATGGATGCATAAGCTATGGATTATATGATAGAAAAAACAGAAATAGTAAAAACTTTATTATTACTACAAGATTTTCTTCCTGTAATATTTTATTCTTAAAAGAATTATGGAATGTAATAAAAACAAATTCTAGAGTCAGTGGCGGTGGAATAAATAAAAAGAATCGAGGATATGATTTAGTTTTTAGTAAGAACGATAGTTTTAAAATATTTAATTACATGTATAATAATATTAAAAAAGATTATTTTCTAGAAAGGAAATATAATAAATTTATAAAAGCATTTGATTTAAGGACCCGTAGCTCAATAGGATAGAGTCCATGCTTGTCACGCATGTGGTTGCCGGTTCGAGTCCGGTCGGGTCCGCACGAAAAAACAAGTTATTTTTACTTGTTTTTTGTTTGTATTTACATTTATTTTATGGTAAAATTATAGTATACAATTCATAAATAAATGTTATGAAAACAAAATTTTTTATTAAATTAAATCTATTTTTGGCTCTAGCTTTTTTTATTTTTACATTAATAATTCTTTTTTCTATAGATCCATTTGATACTAGTTTGTTTATAATAATAATCTTTTATTTATTGATTTTTGGATTTATTTTATGCTTATTAAATTCAATTAGAATAATACCTTTTTGGTTTAGAGTTTTAATAACAATTGCAATCATATTTATATTAATTGTCTTAAGCTTTTAATTATTAATCAATCGTTGATTAGCACAACGATTAAAAATATGAAAGAAGAAATCGAAAAATTGAATATAGAAGAGGAAGAAAAAACTACAATTGAAAAATTGCAAGCGATTAAAGACGAAGAAATAAAAAGTAAACAAAGAGATTCATCCTATAATACATTATGGGCATTTATTGAAGTCGATGAATTAATAGAAGGATCAATAAAGCTTTTTGAAACATTAAAAGAACGTCCATTGGCAGCAAGATCAGCTTATCAAGATTTAAGTAAAAAAGTAGAAATGATGGAAAAGAGCGATAAGAAAGCTAGTAATGAAAAATTTCTTAGTTGGATTGATGACGAAATAGCAAAAGCCTTTCAAACTCATATTAACAATAGTCTTAATTAAAAATGATAACCAAAAAAAATATAATTAAAAAACCAGCAATTAAAAAGAGCACATATGATGCTAAAGATATTTATGTTCTTGAAGGATTAGCCCCAGTTCGTAAAAGACCTGGTATGTATATTGGTTCAACTGGAACAGATGGTTTGCATCATTTAATTTGGGAAGTTTTTGATAATTCTTTGGACGAAGCAATGGCTGGTTATGCTACTGATATTGGAGTAACATTACTTCCAAATAATAGAGTTGCTGTAGCTGATAATGGAAGAGGTATTCCAGTTGATAAACATGCTCATACTAAAAAATCTGCTTTAGAAACAGTTATGACAACATTACATGCTGGTGGTAAATTTGGCGGAGATTCATATAAGATAGCTGGTGGTTTACATGGTGTTGGTGTTTCTGTTGTTAATGCTTTGTCTAAATGGATGAGAGCAGAGGTTTGTCGTAATGGATTTATTTATGTTCAAGAATATGAAAGAGGAAAAGCAAAAGCAAATGTTAAAAAAATAGGTAAGTGTCGTGGTTCTGGTACTAATATAATTTTTGAGCCAGATTCAGAGATATTTAATACATTAGATTTTGAGTGGGATAAAATATTAGATCATTTAAGACAACAAGCATATTTAACAAAAAATGTAAGAATTATTATTATTGATCAAAGACAAGATGAAAAAAATCCTAAAACACATAGTTTCTATTTTGAGGGCGGATTAGTATCATATATTAAACATTTAAATAGAAATCAAAAAGTTTTACATCCAAATATTTTTTATATTGAAAGAGAAAAAGATGGTATTGTTGTTGAGATTGCTTTGCAATATACAGATGATTTACAAGCATTAGAAATAAGTTTTGCAAATAATATTCATACTGGAGAAGGAGGAATGCATTCAACTGGCTTTAGAGCTGCTTTAACTAGAATTATTAATGATTATGCAAAGAAAAATGGATTAATGAAAGAAGATGATTCTAATTTAAGCGGTGATGATGTTAGAGAGGGGTTAACTGCTGTTGTTAGTGTTAAATTACAAGAGCCACAATTTGAAGGACAAACAAAGGCTAAGTTGGGAAATCCAGAAGCAAGAACAATAACTGAGTCTGTATTTTTAGAGGCACTTGAAGAATACTTAGAAAAAAATCCAAATGATGCAAGACAAATAATTAGTAAATGTGTTTTATCACAAAAAGCTCGTAAAGCAGCTAAAGCAGCCAGAGATACTGTTATTAGAAAGGGTGTTTTAGATGGAATGACTTTGCCTGGCAAATTAGCTGATTGTTCTTCTAAAAATCCAGAAGAATCAGAACTATATATTGTTGAGGGAGACTCTGCAGGTGGTTGTTTTTCTGGCGATACAAAAGTCGCTTTAGTTGATGGAAGGGATTTGGATTTTAGAGAATTAATTAAAGAGGAAAAAATGGGAAAAATAAATTATTGTTATACGATAAAGAAAGACAAATCTATTGGAATTGAGAAAATTAAAAATGTTAGAAAAACAAAAAGAAACATAGAAGTAATTAAGATTGTTTTGGATAATGATGAAGAAATCATTTGTACTCCAGATCATAAATTTATGTTAAGAAATGGTGAATATAAAGAAGCAAAAAATTTAAAAAAAATAGACTCTTTAATGCCACTTTATAGGAAAACGTCTGATATAAACAAATTAGAAGATGCTGTTATTAAATATAATCACAAAATTAAAAAAATAATAAAACTTAAAGAAAAGATTGATGTTTATGACTTAGAAGTTTCAGAAACTCATAATTTTGCTTTAGCATCAGGTGTTTTTGTTCACAATAGTGCCAAACAGGGGAGAGATAGAAGATTTCAAGCCATTCTTCCGTTAAGAGGTAAAATATTAAATGTTGAAAGAGCTCGTTTAGATAAAATATTAGATTCAAAGGAAGTTAAGGCATTGATAATTGCTTTAGGAACTGCTATTGCTGAAGAATTTGATATTGAAAAGATTCGTTATCATAATATTATTATTATGACAGATGCAGATGTTGATGGTTCTCATATTAGAACTCTTCTTTTAACCCTATTTTATCGTTACTTCCCTCAAATAATTGAAAAAGGATATTTATATATAGCTCAACCACCTTTGTTTAAAATTCAAAAAGGAAAAGAATCAGAATATGTTTATACTGACGAAGAAAAAGACATTGTTGTTGCTAGAATGAAAAAAAACAAAGATGATAATATTAATATTCAAAGATACAAGGGTCTTGGAGAAATGAATCCTGATTTATTATGGAGCACTACTATGGATCCAGAAAAAAGATTAATGAAAAAAGTAAGTATTAATGATATAGAAGAAGCTGATAAAATATTTGATATTTTAATGGGAAATGAAGTATTGCCTAGAAAGAAATTTATACAAACACATGCAAAAGAAGTACAAAATCTTGACATTTAAATATTATTTAGTTAATATTACTAGAGTGGCCCTAGGGCCATTTTAAAAACCATGAATTTTTTAAAGAAAATAGGAACATTTTTAAAAGAAACAAGAGTTGAATTGAAAAAAGTCAACTGGCCAACAAGGAAAGAAACTGTAAAATATACCCTAATTGTTATTGGGGTAAGTATTGCTGTTGCAATATTTCTTGGTGGTTTAGACTTTTTATTCACTGTATTAATTAGTAAATTTTTAATATAATATGCCTAAACAGCAACCAGACAAACAAGCTCATTGGTATGCAATTCACACTTATCCTGCATCAGAGGATACTGTTTCTGAAAATTTAAAACAGAGAATTGATTCTATGGATATGGGAGATAAGATTTTTGAAATATTGGTTCCAAAAGAGAAAAAAATTAAAATCAAATCAGGGAAAAGATACACAATAGAAGAAAAGATTTTCCCTAATTATGTTTTTGTAAAAATGATAGTTACTGATGATTCTTGGTATGTTGTTAGAAACACCCCAAGAGTAACAGGGTTTATTGGTTCTGGTGTTCATCCAGTTCCTATTTCTGATGAAGAGGTTAAAAAATTAACCAAAAAATCAGAGAAAGAAAATGCTGAGTATAAAATAGAGGTTGAAGTTGATGATCCTGTTAAGGTTATTGATGGTCCATTTAAAGATTTTGATGGAAAAATTAGTGAGGTTGACAAAGAAAGAGGAAGAGTAAAAGTTTTAGTTAATATGTTTGGAAGAGAAACTCCTGTAGAAGTAGATTTTTTACAAGTTAAGAAAATATGAAAAAAGTTTTAAAAATTATTAAATTACAAATTAAAGCTGGGCAAGCAAACCCAGCTCCTCCTGTTGGTCCAGCATTGGGTCAACATGGTTTAAATATTCAAGATTTTTGTTCTAAGTTTAATGATGCTACAAAAGATAAAGGCGGAGATATTACTCCAGTTGAAATTACTGTTTATCAAGATAGAACATTTGATTTTAAATTAAAAACTTCTCCTGCAGCTGTTTTATTAAAAAAGGCTGCTGGAATTGAAAAGGGTTCAGGTGTTTCTCAAAAAGAAAAAGTTGGTGTAATCACAAAACAGCAATTAAAAGAAATTGCTGAGAAAAAAATGGAAGATCTAAATGCAAATGATATTGAAGCAGCAATGAAAATTATTCAAGGAACTGCTAAAAACATGGGCATTGAGATAAAATAAAAAAAGGAGGAATTAAGTGAGCGTAAAAAGAAAAAGTATTTTTGTTCCTAAAGATAATAATCAGGCAAATGGATTTATAGGATCAATAGGCTATCATCAGGGCGAGATTGAAGAAATTGAAAAAGAATTGAATGTTGAAGTTATGAAATTGAAAAAACAAGCAGGAAAAGACATTAAAGCCCATAAAGAAAAAATTGATGAATTAATGAATGGTCTTTGTGCGTTTGCTGAAGTAAAAAAAGACGAATTGCTTTCTGGAAGATCTAAGACCATTAATTTTCCTTATGGATCCATAAGCTGGAGAATTACTCCTCCAAAAGTTGTTTTTAGAAATGAGTCCAAGATTTTACATGCTTTAAAAGATTTAGGACTAAGTAAGTTTATTAGAACCAAAGAAGAAGTAAACAAGCAAGCAATTCTAGAAAGCCCAGAAGAAGTAAAAGACATTAAGGGCCTTTCTATTTCTCAGATTGAAGAATTTGTGGTTAAGCCAAGATTTTTGGACAGAGAAGTTATTAAGTCTTTTAAAAAGTAGTAAGAATATGATTGCTGGAGTAAAATCCAGCAATCTTTTTAATTTTCTGATATAATAAGAATATGACAAGTTATCTGTTATTAACTCTTAACTGGAAGCATTTTTACAATAAATCAGTTTGAAACGAACAGTTGTTTTTTAAAACGTGGTAAATGACTTTAGTTAGTTTGTTAGCAGCCGCTGTGATACAATA
>JAHJST010000026.1 GCA_018829905.1 Patescibacteria group bacterium | reverse complement strand
GATTAGAGTATATGTCCAAGAAAAGTTTGTTCAACAATTTAAGAAAATCATTAAAAATTAATACTTTCTGCTTCTAATTTATTCTTTCAGACGACATTGCTATGAACGATTAGAGGCGACATTTATGTGATTGACAACATTATCTTATTTTTACTCTTCTCCCCTTTTCTAATATTAATATTAGATTTTGATGTTTTAAAATAATCAGTTAATAAATTTATTAACTCATTATTTGCTTTTCCTTTTTCTGGTTTAGAAATTAAATAAACTTTTAATAAATCACCTTGTTTTTTAATTTCTTGCTTTTTTGCATTGGTTATAACCTTAATCTTCATCTTTTTTAAGCGCTTTAACTAAATACATACTTACAATAACAATAATTATTGTAACAATGAAAGCATATATTAGTTTAGCAACTAAATCACTTCCACCTAAAGGAATGAATTCTTCTATTAAGGCTTTTATTGCTTCATTCCAAGCCAAACCAGCAACCAAGCCAAGAGCAGCAGTAATATATCCTAATATTTGTTTCTTGGCCTCTTTTCTAATTTTTGTTTGTTCTTGTTTTATTTTGTTTATCATAAGCTCTTTATTAATTATTATACATATATTATACTAAAAAGAATGAAAAACAAAAAATTTATTATTTTAATAATAATTATAATCATTGCTATAACAACAGCAATATATTTTAATAAACCAAAACAAGAAAAAAATATATACCTTAATTTTATAAACGAAATTTATGATAAAATACAAGAAAATTATTGGGAAAAAATATCTGAAGAAGAATTAACAAATATATTTAAACTTGCATCAGAAAAACTTACAGAAAAACCACAAACATTAGAAGAAAAAAATAAACAAGGAATGAATAAAATGATAAAACAAATACTAGAAGAAACGCAAAATAAAGAACAATTTATTCCTCAACTAGCTCATATGGTTTTAATAAATTTAAAACCATTTAATAGAAGCGGTTTATACACACCAAAACAAGAACAAGAATTAAAACAAATGGTTGAGAATATTAATCCAGAAACACAAGAAGTAGAAACAACTGTTATTCCTAATTTAATAACTCCAGATATATTACATTTATATATTAAAAGAATATCTCCTACTACCTTAAATGACTTAAAAATACAAACAGAAAAATATGACAAAGAAAATGGGCCAACTAGTTTAATTATAGATCTAAGATCAAACATAGGTGGATCATTAGATATTACTCCATATTTATTGGGTCCATTTATTGGACAAAATCAATATGCTTTTGAATTATTTCACAAAGGAGATTATGAACCAATAAAAACACAATTTGGTTGGTTGCCTAGTTTGGTAAGATACAAAAAAGTAATTATTTTAACTAATGAAAAAACACAATCCTCTGCTGAAATAATGGCCTCTGTTTTAAAAAAATATAATGTAGGAATTTCTATTGGAAAAACAACTAAAGGCTGGGGAACAATAGAAAAAGTATTTGAATTAGAAAATCAAGTTTCAGAAATAAAATACTCTATGTTTTTAGTTCATCGCTTAACTTTAAAAGATGACAATCAACCAATAGAAGGAAACGGGGTTCAACCATTAATTAATATTGAAGATAAAGATTGGAAAGATCAATTATATAGTTATTTTGATTATGATGATTTAATAAATGCTGTAGAAAATATTTGGAAAATTGAACCAGAAGAGATAAAATAAAAATCGGGTTAAACCCGATTTTTAAATAATTGTTTTTTTATAAACCACATACGAATAAATAAAAAGAAAAATAGTAAAAAGAATTACGGGGATCATAATAATCAAAATAGCTATATTAGGAAAAATTAATCCAACAAAAGCAAGAATACCAGCTATTTTAAATAAAACACCACCTAATTTATGTGTTTTATCCCAAGCTATATCACTACTTAATGTCCATGGTGTTCTTATGCCAATAAACCAATTTCTTTTTGCATGACCTATTAAAACACCAGAATAAAAAAACAATAATCCAATAGCAGGAAGAATTGATTTATTCATATCAAACTCAATATTAAGATTCCAAATAATTGTTAAAGCATAAATATATACTAAAAATAAAACAATCAGAAAAATAAAAGAATCAAAATATTTTCTAAATTTATCTACGTTTTTCTTTAATGGATCTATTTTAGGAATAATTAATAATAAAAAGAAAACACCAATACAAACTATTGGCATTAAAAACAAACCCCAAAATTTAGACATATATTCATCTACTTGTCCTTTTGCGTTCCAATGAGATGCTATCTTTTCTGGCATAAAATCATATAAATAAATCCCTGCTAAAAAGGAAATTATTATAATAATTAATGTAAATATGTGTATTTTTTTCATAACATTGCTTTTTGCCTCATATTTTGAGGCATTTTTTCAATAGCATATCTTAAAGCTGTTCTTGGCATTATCTTTTTATTCTTAATAACATAATCAAAAACTTGTTTTTGATATTTATCACTAGCTACCTTTAATGCCCAGCCATATGCCTTTTGAACTAAATCATCTTTATCTAATAAAAGAATATCTGAAATTTCAAAAATCTTTTTTAAATAATTTTTTCTAACAATTAAATGAATAAGAATTACAGCCGAAGCTCTTCTTTCCCATCTATTTTTAGATTTAGCCCAAATATTTAATTTAAATAAAAACTCTGGAAATTTTAATAACAAGGAACCAAAAGTATGAGTACAAAAATCATCACACTTAGCCCAATTATTTACATATTTTTTTAACCAAGATTCAAATATTTTAAAATCTTTTTTCTCATAATTCAATCTATTGGCCCAGCTAAAAGCAATTATTGCTTCTTCGTAATAATCTGATTTTAACAATTGCTCACATAATTTAAATATTTTGTTCTTCTCAAGATTTTTATCAAAATATTTTTTAGCAATTTTTCTAACATAAGGAGTTCTAACTCCATAAAGTTTTATTGGTTCATTAAAAAAATTAATTGATCCTTTTTTATATTTTAAATCAATATTTCTTTTTAATTCTTTTCTTATTTCAAATAATATATTCATTAATATAATATTATCACAAATATTATATCCCCAGAACTAGGTCTGGGGATCTTTTTTTCTTTTATTATTCTATTTTTTATTTTTCTTCTTGATTTTTGCTTGTTTTTCCGATTTGCTCCATTTTCTTTTATTTGTCCCCCTTTAATTATTTTTTTAACTTTATACCTCCCTTAGAATAATTTCTTTAAATATAACAAATTTTTCTTAAAAAATCAATAATTTATTCAATAATCCCCTCATACTTTTCTATATTATATCCTTTACGTAGAATTTTTTTATCCATTAAATTAATAACACTGGTTGGTTTTTTATACTTACATCTTCCCTTAACAATAAAATCTACATTTAATTTAACTTGTTTCCAATTAATTGAATCTTTTTGTCCACTAATATTTGCAGAAGTAGATATTATTGGAAAATTACATTTTTCAATAATCTTTAATGCTTTTTTATTATCAGGAAACCTTATACCAACCAAATCACTAGATTGAGTTATTAAATTAGAAACATTATTCTTCTTATTCCATAAAAATGTTACTGGTCCTGGTAAATATTTTTTAATTAAATCAATATATTTTTCTGGAATAAAACATATGTCTTGCATCATTTTAAATGATGAAACAGCTACTAGTAATGGTTTATTAAAATCTCTTCCCTTTATTTCAAATATTTTTTTAACTGCTTTTTCATTAAAAATATTACAACCAATACCATATGTAGTTTCTGTTGGATAGGCAATAATTCCTCCTTGTTTTAATATTTTTACTGCTTTATTTATTTGATTCATTTCTAAAATCAGGAATATCTTTAATAAAACAATTAGCTATAGCTATATATAAATCAAGATTAATTTGTTTATTCTCTTTAGCTGCTTTAGCTATTCCTGCGCATCTATGCATTCCTTCAATAATAACTATTCCTTTTTCTGTATTCCATGCAATCATTGTTGTTTTTTGAGGTAATCTCTTTAAGTAATCTTTAGCCCTTGGGTGTTCTTTAATATCAACAAATTTTGGTAGATTTTGGTTATTATAAAAATCTTTCCATCCCTTATATGGTCCTCCACGAAAATCAAGAATGGATTTTAAAGGATTAATAACTTTTATTAATTTCCATTCTTTATCTAATGCTTTTATTGGATCAATATATATTTTTCTCCAATCATACCAAGAATCAAATCCTTCTTTTTTATAATATTCCTTCCAGTGTGGTTCATTTTCTTCATTATCTCTCCAAATATTAAAAACATCTTTCCATAAAAGCTTTTTAATTAACTCAAATTGTTTTTTATCTAAATTCATTTTGTTTCATCAAGTATTATTCTTTTTTTAAAAGCTCCTCTTTTTTCTGATTTATTTTTTCTAATCTCTTCTAATTTTTGTTCGCTTATCTTCATATAATCACGTATAGCATAAATAATCTCTAAAACATCAGCCAATTCATCTTCATTGCTTTCTTTTAAAAATTCATTTACTTCTTCTTTAAGCTTTTCTTTTAGTTTATTATAATATTCTTTATCATTAGCTATATGAATAATTAGAATATCATTATTCTTTTTTATTATCTCGGGAATCTTATCTCGAACAAGTTTATTGTATTTCATATTAAAAAACTAATAATCAGCTTTATTAAATATCCTAACAAGCGACTCCTCCCATCCAAAACAAGTAGATTGACTACAAAGCATTTTAAGTGCCTTAATACATGATGGATCAAGTTTAATATATTGTTCAATCACAATAACTGTCTCTTCAATAAATCCACCAACAATACCATTAGAATCATCAACTCCTCCAGTGCATAATTTTTTATCAAGTCGCAAAAGCATATTAATTAATAATTTTGTTGTTTGCTGACTAACTGGTAAATCTGACACAATAGCTGATAAACGATTACATCCTTCTGAAAGTGAATCTTGGTTAGCAAACCAAGTTTTAGAAGGACCAGTATATGGCTTAATGTATTTCATTGCATTAGTAATGGATTTTTTTATTACATTTAGCTCTTCTTTGTTTAATTCCCCTGATCTATTACTACATTCAGGACCATTAATTAATTTCTTATCTTCTTGCTTAATCGGTTTGCCTTTCATAATAGCGTAAATAGCTACTGCCACCATATGCTTACATAATGTATTATTCTGACCAACATAACACTCACAAACACCACGATCATATTGCTTATTAGATACAAAAACTCTATATGGTTGTGTTCCTAATACAATGGCTGAATATCCATGAAAATCTTCTTTAAATTCTTTTATTTTTTTATTTTCATACAAGCCAATAGCTCTTTCAAATGTTGGGCCGTCAGTAGCAAATTTTATTTTATCTAAATTATACAATGGAAACACATTATTCTTTTAATTTTTAAAATTCTCTCCAATTTTCCAAACACCTCTTTCTCTAAATGCTGGAATATTTTGACGACGTGCAGAATTAAGCATTGCTGGAGCTGATTTTTTGTACTTTTTAGTATGTTCGGAAAGAGTAATAATTTTATCACCTTTTAAATAAGTTATTCTTTTATGAAGTGATTCTGCTAAAGCTAAAAAAATTACTTTTTCCATTGTTTTTGTATTTCTGCTATCTCTATAATCTTTAAAAGCCTTATAATATTCCTTTTTGTTTTTATCACGGATAATAATAACTGGGAAACCAATTCTTAAAAATTGATAATTGATAAGAACTCTTCCAATTCTGCCATTACCATCACAAAAAGGATGAATGGTTTCAAAATCTAAATGAAATTTAGCTATTTTATCAATGAAATAAGCTGAAAAATCACTTGTATATTCCAATAATGTAGATTTTATCATGCTTTCTACTTTTTCTGGTGCTGAAGCAATATGGGTTCCAACTCTAACATACTCGCCTTTTTTTCTAAATCTTCCTGCAATATTATCGTCAATTCCAATAATTAACATATTATGCAAAAACAAGATTATTTCTCTATCTATATCTACTTCTTGAGATTTATTGCGAATATATTCAATAACACGAGCCAAGTTTTTTGCTTCATAAACCTCTCTAAGTGATACATCACGAGAAACTTCCATATCTAAAAGAATCTTTTCTGTTTCTTTTAAAGTTAATGTAGAATTTTCAATTGCATTTGAATTATATACGCTTTCTGAAATTTCAGCTTCATCAACTATGTTTAACAAAGATTCTTTATTTTTACGCAATGTATCAAATTCTTTTTTTAATTCTTTGATTTTATCTTTAAGAGGTTTTGTTGTCATGTTTTTTTACGTTAATTATACCTATTTATTGTATTAAATTAACTAATAAATGTCAATATTTAGTGAATTTATGACGTAAAATATCCTATATCATTATTTTTTAAAAATAAAAGCTTTTTTAATTATTGTTTTTTATCTAAATTCATTTATTTTATCTCATAAGGAGTTAATTTCCATTCCCCCCCTATGTATTTAGCTACTGAAGATCCGCCTACTGGAAAATCCTCTTCATCAAAAAAAGCAATATGAATAGCAGTATTCGAGGATTGTCCTCCTTCTGCATATCTTCCTTTTCTCATATACAGATATTCGGTATGACCATCTTCTTCAAAAATTTTAATATCCCATAGGTATAAACCTTGTTCATCTTCAAGTTTTCTTATAGTTTCATATTCTTTTCCTTCAAGTAATTTTTCAAAAACAAGTTGTACATCCTCTGAAGTTGGAATAGATTCTAATCCCTCTTCTTGTTTTACGGGGCGTTCAGTTATTTCTTTTTTAAACAACAGGATTTTTCTAATTGGATTTGATGATCTTAATGCGCCCGCTTTGGGCTTTCTTCTCTTGCCTGACTTTGTTTCTTCAAATTCATTTTTATAATTAATATCCTTAAAATAAAGATGATTATTTTCTCCGGTTTTAATAATTCCCTTTGTCTCACCTATCGAATCAAGTTCTTCTTTGGGAATTTTATCAAACTCATTATTTAAATAATCCATTCTATATTTTTCTTCTAATGTCCTAACTCCACCAGGCATTTTAGCCACTAATTCGTCTGATATTTTATATTCATCTTCATAAATTTTTTCTGGTAAGTTTAAAGCTTTGAGATATTTTATTTCTTCATTATTTTCAGAAGCTCTTGTTTGATGTTCCCCTTTTTCTTTAATTGCTTTTTTGATTTTTCTTTCTATTTCTTTAATTGTAACGTCTAAATGTTTTATTTCACCATTTTTTGTTTTTCTAATTTTATCTACATCAACTATATACACGGATTCAAATCCTTCATCTATTTTATCGGCAGTACAAATAACCAATTTATCTCCTTCGCTTAAATCATCAAAATTAACTTCTTGAACTTCCTCAAAGTCTTCTTTGTTCTCTTTAGATTCTATTTTTGGAAATTTTTCAAAACTCATATATTTTATTTTTGTTCTTTAATTGTTACTATTCTGCCCGAAAATAATTTTTAATCGCAAATTCGAATTGCTCAATAAATAATTTTTTAAAATAATTTAAATTATTCTGTTCATAAAACAGAATTACAGCCTTTTTATATTCTTCCTCATTAACACTTCTATATGATAAAGGACAAATATTATGAGCCATTAAAATAGCATTAGCTGATAATCTACTAACTCTTTTATTACCATCGCCAAAGGGCTGAATATAAGCAATTAATATCATTAAAATAATTGCCTTGGCAAAAACATTCTTTTCTTGATTAACTATTCTACACGACTTATCTAATGTTTCTTTAATTTGATAAATATTATCTAATGACTTATAGGCAGTGCCAGTAATACCTACTGGTAATTTTCTTAATCCACGACCAATGTTTAAATCTTTCGTTAATAAAAAATGAATATCTTCTAATTTACTAACTGTTATTTTTTTAAACAATGACAAATTATTATGAATATAATCTAATGTTTTTTTATGATTCAAAATCATAATTGCTTCTTCCTTTTTATGCCCTTTGGCTTGTTTATTGTGTTTAATCAAAAATTCTGTTTCTAATAAGGTATAAGTATTGCCCTCAATAACAGAAGATTGCCAACTTAATTCTATAACCAAGCGCTCAAATTCACGCTTGAAATTAATAACTGGAAGTTTCTTGACATTCTTTTGATATTCCGCATTAAGCTGATTAAGATAACTTTGTTCGTCATTTGTAAAAATATTTTTTATAATTTCAAATAACTCAAAATTAAATTTTTTTTGAATATTTCTTTGATCAGGACCAATTTTAAAATAATTATCTACGTTTATTGGCTTAAGTAAATTATATTGAATAGATAATTTATAAACAACACTTCTTCCTCTACCTATTTTTTCAATAAAATTAAGTTTTAATAATTGATTTAAATCCCTAATTACTGTAATTTTGGAAATCTTAGAAATTTTTTTAATCAAAATCAAAACTAACTCAGAAACTGAGATTTTTCCTTGTTTATCAATTAAATCTAAAATTATTTCCTGTCTTTTATTTAATTGATTAAATTCCATATTCATAATTTAAATATATTCGTATCATTTTTATGCTTTAATTGTATCATAAATGAAACAAAAAAACAAGATAATTCATAATTACTTTTAAATTAAAAACCCGAGAAAATAAATCTCGGATTTTTTGATATTTCAAACCGTCTCGGTCACTATCATATAGTAATTTGCCCTGTAATTAAAAGAAATTCCTACCACTGGAATTATTAAAACTCTGGTTGACGATTAAAAAAATCAGGGAATTGCCATTGGCACAATCCCCCGACTACTTAATGATCTCACTCCTTATTTTGCGCCCAACACCTCCTGAAATAGTCTGGTCTCATTTCGCAATAAATATGAAGGTAAAAAAATCTGGTTCCAGCGTAAAAGATTCTCTTGGTTTTGAAATATTTTAGAAAGAACGCTGTTCCACCTTTGAACATCGTAATCAGTAGCTTCAAGGTCTTCGGAAGTCTCTATCCTTGCTTCAATAATAATTTCCTGAATAGAATCCACGGGTGGAGGTGAAGTATTTTTGAATTTCTCAAACCATGAATCTGCCTCGATCAAGGAAGTTGGCGGACTTTCCCGAATTTCTTGAGCCATTTTTGTTGACCTAAATACATTAAAAGCAGCAAGTTGAATAATTCGATACGCTTCCTCGCTAGTAAGTCCGAATTCAACCCCTAGTTCCCTTAAAACTTCTTTAGCCTCACCTGCAGCATAACATCCACGAGATTCAATTATCTCTTGAATCATAACGTCAGGATAAACTCGTAGACCAGTAAGTATCTTGGTCATGACTTTTATGGAACGTACCACCACATGGAAAAGATCTGGCCAAGCCACTCTTTCCACACAAGATTGTTCAATTGATCTTTCCTCCCATGTTGGAATATTATCCATAATCATCTGGAAAAACTTATTCGCCATTCTTGCCATACCTTCTGTCTGCTCAGTAGAAATGGTGTTTTTCTTGTGAGGCATTTTAGATGAACCTTTTTGTTTTTTAGCAAAAGGTTCCTGACAAATAGCTCTGCCACTTCTAGCGCCTAAACGAACATCAATAGCGATTTTATTCAAGGTTGAGACTATTTGAGCTAATGCCTGGGCAATTGGTGCGAAAACTGCTCTGGGTATAATTTGCGTTGCTCCATAAAAGGGTTTGAAGCCAAGTATTTTCAAAGCTTCTTTCTCAAGTTCTGGATCTATGCCTCCGTAATTTCCCACTGCTCCGGAAAGTTTAGAAAAACAAAGATTTTTCTCAGCTCTCTTTAAATTATCCAGATCAACTTGTAATTCACGATACCAAGTAAGACAACGCTTACCAAAACTCTGTAGCTCTGCTTCTTGACCATGAGTACGAGCGTTCATAATTGTGTAACGATAATGTAACGCTAATTTTGCAATATCCTGCATTAATTCTGAAAAAAAGTCGTGTACCCGCGACAAGGATTTTTTAAGCATTTGTGAGAAGGCCGGCTCCTCAGTATCATAAGAAGTCATACGCTCATGAAGAAAGCGCTGAAGATCAATGGATAAAAAACGAAGACGTTCATCAATAAATGCCTGCAGATCATGATGAATTTCATTGTCACGTTTTTTCCACCAGTCAAGGTCAATTGGTGTTTTTAAAAGAATCTTGGAAATCTTATTAAATATTTCTTGAGATACATATCCCAATTTGACTCTCGCCTTAATTACTGCCAATTCTGTTTTTTGCCAAAGATTCAATTTGTTCTCGTCAGACCAAATCATGGCAATTTCTGAATCTTCATACCGTTTAATCATATTCTTTTCTCCTTTGTTAATGATCTTGTTTACACTCACAGATTACCAAAAAACCTTGAAAGAATCAAGAATTCTTACTTAAAATATAATCTCTCAACACCAAACAATATTAAACCCCATATAACAAAAGGACTAACTTAATTATTAATTTCTTCAACTAAGTTAACCCCCCTTTAAAGATTTTCTAAAAACTCATTCACCATCTAACGGTTTCTTTAATTTTAATTCAATCTCATTAGGTGTAAGTAATCGGTATACAGCATTTTCATTACCGACTTCTATCAAAGGAATATGATTTTCTTCGCCATCAATAAACATAACACGAAAACAAATTCCTCTTGATATACCATTTTCAGATTTAACGATTTCCAATCCAATCACCATAGCAAGTTCTCCACAACGATAAGTGGAAACATGTTGTCCTACTACATAAACTGGGCCAGTATTTTCTTTCATTTTATTCTCCTTAAATTGAAATGTGCAAACTTGCCTTTACTTTATCAAAAAACCCTAGAAAAATCAATAGTTTAATAGTCAAAGGCTGGAATGTATTAAAATTATTCTTGCAATTATTTAAATAAAAAGGGGGCTTCCTCGGAAGCCCCCTGCCGTAGAATTTTTCCACGACCACTCATTCAATTATCATTATATCATACTGATATAATTTGTCAAACTTTTTAAACAAAAAATCAGAAATATCTCTATTTATTAACACCTGTATTTTTTATTTTCTCTCTCAAGAAAATAAAAGGAAAGAGAATATCACTCGCACAACAAGGAATTATAACCGAAATAAAAACTATTAAAAATGCTCCCAAAAAATAAATTAAGCTAAAAAAAGAGCTAAATACCAACAAATAAAACAAGCTAGCAAATACTGATAAGAAAACATGGATAAAGTGAGGTATTTTAGTTGTCTTATAATACGCACCAACAAAACTTCCAATCAAAGAAATCATTAGAATCAAAAATGTTTTTTCTATTATTGGTAAATGAAATTCTATTTTCAAATTTAAAATAATTCCACCCAAATAAGGAAAAACAACATCGCTCAAACTTCCAATAATTATTGCTCCCATAATTCCAACTAAAATAGCTTGAAAAATATTACTTTTATATTTATAAAATATCGCTGTCGTTACCATTGAAGAAACAAAGATATGCAAAAAATGTAAACTATGAAAGAAACTTTTTGGAATTTCTTGGCTCATAAAATAAACAATAAAAATTACAACAACAATAGCAACTATTGTTGCAAATATTGTAAAAGGCACGTGATGTTTTAATTCATGTATTAATTCTTCGACTTTCTGTTTCATTTGTTTTAAAATTTATTTTTTAATTTTTAGCCTCTTCGGTCACTAGCACAAAATGGCTGGCTACCTCGGTTTAGAACCCCTGTTTTGAAGGTAAACCCCGAAAAGCTTCGTCACGGGGCAAGTTCGGGTCTTTTTTAAGTGTTTTCCTTGAACCCGCTTCGACTCAGCGAGGCGAGCCCGTCTCAATCACTCAATCCTTCCAACTTCGGCCTAAAATCTACTTTTTAAAAGTCATTTTCCTCGTCTCTTTGTAATAATTCTAGGAATTTTACCCTTAGAATCAATTACTAGAAGACTTCTTAAAACTGCTTCTTTTATTTTTTCCTTTTTTACTCGTCCAGATTTTAAATAATTCTCAACAAATTTTTCATAATGAGAAGAGCGTTTTTTAATCATCTCTTCAGACGGAAAAGAATGGACTTCCATGCCATAGTCATTAAAAAGACCCACAGAACGCTTCAAATGATAATGAGAAGTCATTAGAGCAATGTTTTTAATATTGTGTTTCTCAATAATTTCTGCAACCATTTCTGCATTTTCTACTGTGTCAATAGATTCTTTCTCTAATATAATGGCATCATCAGGAATAGAATAATTTTTTTTTAAATAATCAGACATAATCTCTGCTTCCGATGGCCAATACTTGCCTGCTGTCTTACCAGTAGAAAAAATAATTTTATCTGTTAGTCCTGCTTTAAACATCTCTCCAGCTGCCAAAGCAGACATTTTTGATTCTATGCTTAGTCGAAGTGGCCAATCTTTATTGGCTTTCTTTGGTGGATACTCACGCCAATTTTTACCAAGTACAACAAGGGCTTCAAATTTTTCAGGTAATATTTCCTTAAAAGTCTCTTGTTCTTTATTTTCAATAGAAAATTTTTCTTTCATATTTTTTAATTTTTTTATCCTTCTTCAGTCACTAGCACATAGTGGCTGGCTACTACGGTCTGGTACCGAGATTTTGAAAGTAAACTAAGGTCTTTTCCGAATGTTTCTCTGATCCGTCTCGGTCTGGGTCTTTTTATACAAAACTAGCAATTTTTTCAATTAATTTATCTTTCCCTTTTTTTGTTTTTGCCGAGTAAGGAAAAATTAATATCTGCGGCAATTTTTCTTTAATAGCAGAGATATTTTTTTCTGTCGCAATCTTTCCTAATTTATCAATCTTATTCGCGATAATAATAATATTATGCTCATTTTTTTGAAGAATTTTTATCATCTCGCGATCAAGATCAGTCAATCCGACTTTAACGTCTATAATCAGCATAACAGCCTTAGGCCTAACATTAGAATACGCTATATACCAAAAAATTCTCTTAATCATTTTGTTACGTTCTTTTATTGAACGCTTAGCATAACCATATCCTGGAAAATCTACAAAATAGAAAGAATTATCAATGCGAAAAAAATTCGCTTCGCGGGTTTTTCCCGGAATCCTGCTAACTCTGACAATTTGCTTCTGACCGATTAAGGAATTGATCACGCTTGATTTTCCCACATTAGAACGACCCAAAAAAGCGATTTGAGAAAGGTCATCTCTAACACTATAATCATCACCAATCACTCCTTTGATAAATTCTGCTTTTAATATTTTCATAATTCTATTTCATTCTATTAAAAAACCGCCTTTTTGACGATTTAGTCTCTTTCGGTTTGCTTAAACTGTACTCAAGATTGCTGACTTGGATAGACGGCTTTATTTTTTTAAATTTAGTTTTTTTTCTTTTTTGAAACCCTTTTTGTCAATTTTTCAACCTTAACAATTGGAAGCATTTTTACTACTTCATTCACTTTTTTTTCTACCACCAATGGTTTAGTATTTGTTATAGCCTCTACTGCCTTAATAAGTTGATCCATTTTTACATTCAATATTACTAGTTGCTTCTTCAACTCATCATTATTTTCTTTACTAATACTGCTCCCAAAATCGGTTTTGATGGAAGTTTTATAATTATTAAATTTTTTTTGCGGGAATCTATCGCTTCCTCTATTATTTCCAGTTTCTCTTTTATCTCTAAAACAAACATTGCAATACACCGGTTTGCCATCGGTTGGACGGAAAGGTACCTCGCAAGGCTTCCCGCATTGATCACAAACTACTTGATGCATAGTGACTGGACCTCTATCTTTCCTGTCAAATCCGCCTTTATAACCACTGCCGAAACGCTTTCCTTTATTTTGTTTAAAATCTCTCATATATTTATATATTACTTATTACAATATAGAGTATGCACTATTCTTACTTAAAAAGCAATGGGTTAATTAAATATTTGCTGTCCGTCTTGAATAAAATTTAATTTGCCGGGCAGGGATTCGAACCCCGATAGCCAAATCCAAAATTTGGAGTCCTGCCGTTAGACGACCCGGCACTAACAAATTTCAACAACAGCAAGCTCCACTTCTAATTGAGGAAAAGAGGATCTTTTCATTTTAAATAAGGTTTCAATGAATATTTCAATAATTTTAGATAATTCTTCAATAGAAAATTTATCTGCTTGCTTTATTGCTGTATTTAATTGCTCAGAACTTAATTCTTCTTTAATTAATTTAGATAAATCTTTACTAATTTTAATTAAAAGTAATTTTCTAGAATAATTAATTAAAGATTGGATAAACTGAACTAAATCATATCCTTGATTTATAAACTTGTCAATAAATTCTAAAGCCTTTTTAGAATCTTTATCAGCCAATAAATCAATGAATTTTATAGCTAAATTAATATCAACAATCCCCAGGATATTTTCAACATCTTCAACAGATATTTCTTTATCGCCAGAAAAAGCCATAACCTTACCAAGCATGCTTTCAGCATCTCTCATATGTCCCTCAGCATTTAAAGCAATAATTCTTAAGGCTTTTTTATCAGCTTTTACTTTTTCTTTTTTAGAAATTAATTCTAATCTATCTAAAATATCATTTAAACCAAATTTTTTAAAATCAAATCTTTGAACACGAGAAATAATTGTGGGAAGCATTTTATGAGCTTCGGTAGTGGCTAAAATAAATATTGCATGAGCTGGTGGTTCTTCTAAAGTTTTTAAAAGAGCATTAAATGCTTCTTTTGTTAATTGATGAGCTTCATCAATTACAAATACTTTATACTTCCCCTTAATAGGAGTAAATCTAATTCTTTCTCTTAATTCTCTAATTTCTTCGATTCCCCTATTAGAAGCAGCATCTATTTCAATCAAATCCATTGCTCTATTTTCCATAATCTCTAAACATGAATCACACTTATTACATGGCTCTAAAGAAGAAGAATCTAAACAATTAACAGCTTTAGCCAATAATCTGGCTGTAGTTGTTTTTCCAACACCACGTGGCCCAGCAAATAAGTATGCATGAGCCACTTTTCCGGACTTTAAAGCACTAAGTAGTGTTTTTACTACATGATCCTGTCCAGAGACCTCAGAAAACGTCTGAGGCCTATATTTCCTATATAGAACTAAGTCTTTCATTTTTTCTTAAATACAATGAATTTATAACCTAAGAAATTCCAAATTAATGACACAACGGTTGCTAGAGCCTTAGCAATATTAGCCCAAGCTTCAATGCTTAAATTAAACATTGGCGAAACCAAACTACTTATAGCATAAACAATTGCACCATTAATTAAAACAGCAACTAAAGAAATAACAACAAACTGCAAAAACTGACCAGCAATATTTTTATCTTTTGATTTAAATGCCCAAAACTTATTCCAAAAATATGAATGAATAACAGCAATTAAAAAAGAAATACTATTTAAAAGAAAAATACTTTTTCCTGAATAAACACTAGTCATCCACATTAATAAGTTTAAAACACCAAAATCTACAGCTGTATTAGCAAAACCAGTTACTGCGTATTTACCAAATTGAAAAGCAATAGGAATTTTTTTACCAATAAGATAAAAAGTCCAAACACCAATTAATGCTAAAACAGGTAAAATAAAATACAATATATAAATAGGAAATAAAGAAAATCCCAATCCCCTTAAAACAAATCCTAAAAATATTGCAAAGATTTCACCCAAAATTAAACTTGCAATAATATCTAATTTTTTCATATTATTCTGGTTTTTCTCCTTTTTCAATTGCCTCTACTTCTCCTAGTATTCCTAATTTTCTTCTAATAATCCAGAAGAATATAGCTAGAACAATATATGCAATGAGCAAACAAAGAAAAACAAATTGATTAATTACTAATAATCCTTGACCCCAAAGAATTGAAACAACAGAAAGAAAATATATTTGAGTTGGACCAGCTAAAAATGATCCTGTTTTTTGAGAAAGTTTATGAAAAAAGCCAATATAAATAACAAATAATGAGTAAAGAGCAAAAATAATTAAAATAATTAATCTTGCTAAAAAATCATTAGCATTCATATCATTCATAAACAAAACTCTAAAAGCAGCAACATTAATCCAAGCAAAAGATATTCCATTAGCTAAAATACTATTCCAACCCAATCTATCTTTTTTATACTGACCAAAATATATTTCCATACCAAGCCATAATAAAAAAACAGGTATTAAAAACCACCAAATACCTGGCTCTTTAACAAATGCTTGTCCTATTAATTTAAATCCATTAATTATTTCTATCATTATCTTAATAGTATCATTTTTTATAAAATAAAAAAACCCAGTAAGAATTTTAAACTACTAATCACACGATTTGCTTGACAAGCGATTTTTTACCATATACTCTTAAATAAGAGTATCGAAAGAGGGCGTCGACCGTTAGGACGATGGCCCTTTTTCATTTTTCTCTTAATTTTAATGGTAATCTTTGTTTTATGTCTTTATCAACAAAAATATTAAATATATGACTCCTAAAACCATCTATAAAATTTCTATCACTTATTCCTATTTTTTCCTTAAAATAATTCAAAAATCTTTTCTTATACTTATCTCCTTTTAAAATTAATCCTGTTGATAATTTTAAATCATAATTTATGGTACCAACTATTAAATCTGCTAATTGCAATAAATCATTTGTTTTTGAATCAAAGCGACAAACGCCGGCAATAGCTAATCTTTTAAGTTTTTTATTAATTTTTCTTTTCACATTTACTTCGAATTTAATATCCTTTGGAGTTGAAACATAATCAGCATTAATAATAAGAATTTCATTATCTGAAATTGATGATTCAAGTACCCTAATTGATATATCTTCATATGCTTTCCATGGATTTTCACTAAAAGTATTTTTAAAATATTCGCCTTCTTTATCTAGTGAATATGAACAAAATTGTAAGCTTTTGGTTGAAAGAAATAGATCCAAAGCAAGCTTCGCAAATCCTATGTTGTTTTTTGATAATTTATTAAATTTCATTTCATCATAAAAATTATTTTTTCTCCTTTCGTAAATTATCCTACTATTTATATAATACGGCTGAGAACATTTTATAAATCCAACAGTAAAAAACGTATCTTTAATATTATTAAGACTACCGCTTTCATCTAAAAAGCAAAATTTTGTCCAAATTTTATCATAATCAGACAAATTTAATTTTTTGTTATCTTTAAAAAGTTTAATCATATTATATAAATTTAACATCCTCAGCTAGAGAAGTAGCTCCAACAGATAAATCTTCAGCAATTTCTGATCTTTCTTGAATTTCTTTATCAACAACTGCTTTTTCTCTACCATATTTCATTCTTGAAATTTCTTTGGCTTTTTTAGAAATATCTGAATCCCCCTCTACTGGTGGGCCAATTTTAATATTAAATGGCTTAGATGTCTGACTATTTATTAATAATTTAACATAAGCATTAAAATTATCAATATTAATTAAATCTTGTTGAGAAAAAGTAGGTTCAAATTGTTTAACTAAAAATTCAGCATCTTCTGCACCAACCCTATAAGCTACCATACTACCAACATTTCCAAAAACAGCATTTTTAATACTATCTACTAACTGACCAATAAATTGATGACCAATAATTAAATTTAAACGATATTTTCTTGCTTCAGCTAAAATAGTAGAAACACTATCAGTTGTAAAATTTTGAAATTCATCCATGTATAAATAAAAATCATTTCTATCTTTTTCTGGAGTATCTACCCTAGAAAAAGCAGCCATTAAAAGCTTTGTAACAATAATTAAACCCAATAATCTACTGTTTACATCCCCTAATTTTCCCTTAGACAAATTAACTAAAAGAATCTTTTTCTCATCCATAATATTTCTAAAATTGATAGAACTTTTTTGTTGGCAAATAATTGGACGAACAACATCATTGGCTAAAAATACATTTGTTTTACTGGTAATATATGGAACAACATTTGCTAGGGCTGCTTCACCACCAGCTTTTTCAGCTTCTTTCTGCCAAAAATCTTTAACAACGCTATTTTCTGTTTTAGATAATTTATATTTTCTAAAAGAAGCATCAGCCAATACTTTCGGAACCTCTAATAATGTAGAACCAGATTCTGGATGATCCATAATTAATAAAATAGCATTTCTCATATATTGTTCAAACATTGGACCAAAAATATCTGCTGAAGCTCCTTCCCATACTTTTTTAAATATATTTATTGTCTCGTTTGCTAAAAATGTTTTCTGCTCTGGATGCTCAGGATCATATTCTAATAGATTTAAACCCACTGGCCTTTCAATGTCAGATGGATCAAAATAAACAACATCTTCTATTCTTTCTAATGGAATATTTTCTAAAATGTTTTCTATGTCAGAACCATGAGGATCCATAAATGCTACTCCTTTCCCATTTTCAATATCTTGCTTAATCATATTAAGCATCATAGTTGTTTTACCAGTACCTGTTTGACCAATAATATACATATGCCTTCTTCTGTCTTCGTCTGCCATTCTAACTATTTGCTCTTCTCCCCTATAAACATTTTTTCCAAGAACAACTCCTTGCTTTGGTAAATTAACTGGTGGCTCTGAATCTCTTGCTTCAAGCCATTGCATTTTTGGAGAACTAAGTTGGGTCAAAGGAAAATGGAAAATACTAGATATTTCCTCAGAATTTAAAACCATTTTTTCCTTTAAAGAAAAAAGTCTAAATGAAAAATTAAAACAAAGTTTTTTAAATTGTCTATTGTCTTGTTTATTAAGTTTTAATGAATTTATATTAGGAGCACCCAATTGTGCAAAAGAACCAGCAGCATGAGATAATAATTCTTCAGATCTTTCTTTTTTCTCTGAAGAAAAAACAAGGCGAATATTTGTTTCAAAGCCAGGCTTGCCAGCTTTTGATTGTAAAGATTTAATTGTTTCTTCAGCCATAGGAGAAACTTTTTGAGGAGATTCGCCTTCTTTTAGGCTTTGTTTTTGTTTTCCTTTTATAGCATCGTTAAAATCTACTCCCTCATTCATTCTTTTGGCAACAGATAAAGCTAAAGAATTCCAATTCTTTTCAGCTGGTCTAATAATTATTTGTATTGAACCACCTTCTCCTTTTTCATCTATTTTACTAAAAGCATTAGATAAACTTTCTAATGGATCGTTTTCTAAATCTTTGTATGTTTTTAAAGGTAAAATACTATTTTTCTCTAATTTTAAATAACCACCAGCACTTACACCATTTGGATGAAAAATATTGTAATCATCTATTTTTTCAACAGAACACTTTGGATAAAATCCATAAATTTGTTTTTCAACAAAAGATTCAAATTTTCTAGGCATTGCTAAGTAAAAAGAAATTTCTGGAGATGAAAAAGGAACAGCCATTTCTAAAACAATATATGGCTTGTCATAAATAAGTCTTTTAAAAAATCTTTTCTCTGTTAAATTGCTAAAGCCAGACAATAATTGTTCCATAACAGCTATCCTAGATTTTTTTTCATCCATTGATATGTCTTTTTTTTCTTCTCTTGGTAATTTAATTAAAAACAAGCTCATATTAAGAGCTCTAACAATTCTTCCCCTGCCCTTCATTCTTTCAAGAATTAAAAAAACAACAAATGCAATAATAATAAGAGCAATTAGAAAAATTACTAAATATATTAAATCATTTACACTCATAATGCTTTAAGCTTACCAGTTTCAATTAATTTATTATACAATTCATCCACTAAAGTATCATGAAATTCATCTAATAGATATGGATTATCCATTCTTTTAACAACCTCTATTGCACGATCAATGCCTTTTTCAAATGCAAAATCAATTAAAAGATTTATTTGTCTTTCTTTTGGTTGAGCTTGAATGTCTTGTACTTGCTGATTATCGCTCTGTTGAGAACTTGATGTTTTAGCAATCTCTTCAGAAATAGTTTGTTTAAGAATTTCTTTTTCTTTTTCTGGAGATAATTCTTTGATTTCTGAATTAGATAAAACCTCAGCTCTTTTTTGTTCAAATTTTCTATATATTTTCTCTACCATATACTTTTATTATACCATATGATAAAATTAAAATATATGAAAAAACTTACACCATTATTTGCAATCATTTTAATATCAATAATGATGATTGTTTCAATAATCTCATTAAAACAAGAATCAGCTATTATGGATGAAGTAGCTCATACTCCTGCTGGGTATTCATATTTAACACAAAAAGATATGAGGCTAAATCCAGAACACCCTCCTCTTTTAAAAGATTTATCAGCTATTCCTCTTTTATTCATGAATGATATTAATTTTCCAGACAAACTAGAATCATGGACAACAGAAGTAAATGGACAATGGGATTTTGGTTTTAATTTTTTATACAATTCAGGCAATAATGCAGATAAAATAATTTTTTGGTCTAGAATACCCATGCTATTACTTTTAATAGCAATGGGTCTTATTCTTTATTTTTGGACAAAAGAATTATATGGAAAACTACCTGCTTTATTAGCTGTATTTTTATTTTCATTCTCACCTACTTTTATTGCACATGGAAGATACGTAACAACAGATGTAGGAGCTGCTTTTGGTTTTTTTGCGGCAATTTACTTTTTTGTTAAATGGATACAAAAACCAACAACAAAAAATCTAATTTGGGCTGGTATATTTTTTGGAATAGCTCAAGCAATAAAATTTTCTTTAATTCTTTTAATTCCATATTTTGGATTATTAACCTTAATATGGATTTTTGTTAAATTTAAAGAAAAAAAACAAGACTTACCAAGATTATTAATATTATATATCTCAAGAGTTATAATCATCATAATAATAGGATTTATTTTAATTTATCCAATTTATTCATTTCATACAGCTAATTATCCAGTAGAGAAACAAATAAGTGATACACAATATATTACTTCTAAATTTCCTGAACCATTTCAAAATCTATTGGTAAGTATGGCTAAAACACCAATATTAAAACCATATGCTCAATATACATTAGGATTATTTATGGTTTTTCAAAGAGCAGTTGGTGGAAATACAACATTTTTCCTAGGAGATGTTACAAATAAAGGATGGCACCACTATTTTCCAATAACATATATTTTAAAAACTCCTTTAGCATTGCAATTGTTAACAATAATTTGTTTAATATTTATTGCTTTTCAAATTAAAAGAAAAAAGCCAAAAACATTTAAATGGCTTAATAAATACTTTCCAGAATTTGCAATGTTATTGTTCTTAGCTGTTTATTGGGCATCTAGTATAACTAGTAATCTTAATATTGGTGTAAGACATATTTTACCAACATTTCCTTTTGTATATATTCTTTTGGCAGGACAAATCAAAAGAATATATGAATATATTAAAAAGAAAAAATCATTTAAAATATATGCAACAACATTTGTTGTGCTATTAGTTTGGTATGCTGTTTCTTCTTTGTCAATATTCCCATATTATTTAACTTATTTTACAGAATTAGTTGGTGGGGCTAAAAATGGACATATTTATGTTACTGATTCTAATTTAGATTGGGGCCAAGACTTAAAAAGATTGGCTAAATGGACTGAGGAAAATAATATAGATAAAATACATTTAGACTATTTTGGTGGTGGAGATTCAAAATATTATTTAGGAGATAAATATATGCCATGGTGGGATACTAGAAATCCTGAAGATGCAAAAGGATCATATATAGCTATATCAGCCACATTTCTAAAACAAGGAATGGCTATTCCTACAAAAGGATGGACAAAATCAACAACATACTATGAATGGCTCATAACATATGAACCAGTAGCTGTTATTGGTAATTCAATTTTTGTTTATTATATACCTGAATAAGTTATTTATAATAAACACGATTCTCTATTCTTAAATCAATATATTCTAAATTCTCTCTATGTTGAATCTTTTCTTGTAAAACAACTTTTAGCGATAAAAGTTGTTTTTGTATATCTCTTTCTAAATCAAAAAGTGCATACCATCCTTCGTTCGTAGCAACTTTAATTTCTGTAATTGGAAATATCTCTACGTTAAAATTTAAAGCTTTAATAAATGTTTCAATAACTAAATAATCTCTTATTTCTAAAATTTGATTAATAAATTTTTCATTAAAAATATTTTTACCAATATTAAGATCAGAATTATAGTTTATCAAAAGGATTAATGAGCCACTTGTTCTTGGTGCATCTTCAAATAAAAAACCAGTTTTATCAAAATAAAAACAATTATCACCACAAACAATTCCCAGTCTTTCTCTTTGCTCTATTTCTAATTCAATAGATCTTTTAAAATAATTTTTTTTAATTTGTATATCTGCTATCTTAGGAAATTTATTTAATAAATCAATTTTAATTTTTTTATTTGTAAATAAAAATATATTCCTATAATCAAAATTATCTTTAATTTCTTGATTATCTACATTAACGTATTTTATTTTAAATAATGGTGATAAAAATAAAATAAATGAAATTAAAATAAGGAGAAATATTAATAAAAATATTCTCCTAAATTTTTTATCTTTTCTCTTCTTCCTCATTTTATACTTTTAATCTTAATATATTTTTGCAATACTTTTGGAACTTTTATTGAACCATCTTTTTGTTGATAATTTTCAATTATTGCAATAATGGTTCTACCAATTGCAAAGGCTGTTCCATTTAAAGTATGAACAAATTCATTTTTACTTTTAATATTTAATCTTCTGGCTTGAAAATCAGTACAATTAGAAGCTGAGTGAGTTTCCCTATATTCTCCTTGCCCAGGCATCCAGGCTTCAATGTCAAACTTAGCAGCTGCTGGATCTCCTAAATCATCAGCTCCAATATTTACAACTTGATATGGTATTTTTAATAATTGCATTAATTTTTCTTGTAAAGATAAAATATATTTATATTCTTTAGCAGAATCTTCTGGATTAACAAAGCTAAACATTTCTAATTTATCAAATTGATGAACCCTTAATATTCCTTTGTTGTCTTTTCCATAAGAACCAGCTTCTCTTCTAAAACAAGTAGAAAAAGATAAATATCTTTTTGGTGTATTTATTGTTTCATTTTTATGCATTGGTCCAATAGATTGTTCAGATGTACCAACTAAATACATGTCATCTTTTTGTAAATAATATATTTCATCTTGTCCTCTGTCTAAATAACCCATTGCTTTCATAGATTCTGGTTTTATCATTACTGGAGGAATAACAAGAGTAAAATCTTTTAAAACATCTAAAGCTAATTGAATTAAACCAAACTCTAATAAAGCTGCTCCTCCTTTTAAATAACCAAAACGCGTACCAGAAACTTTAGCAGCGCGTTTTACATCAATAATATCTAATTTTTCAGCTAAAGATAAATAATCTTTTCCAAATTTTTTAGGTTTACCATGTTTTTTAATAATCTCACTCTTAGCAGGAACATCATCTAATGGTAAATTAGGAACTAAATTTAATAATTTATTATACTCTTTATCAACTTTATCAAATTCTGGTTCTAATGCCTTAATTTCATCTTTTAAACCCTTTGCTTTATCTCTATCTTTCTCCCCTAACTTATTTTTCTCAGCCTTTAAAATTTCAATTTTATTAATTAATTTTCTTCTTTTTTCATCTAAATCAATTAATTTATCAATATTAAGATCAACACCTTTTGCTTTGATGCCTTTTTTAAATTTATCAGGGTTTTCTCTAATAAATTTTATCATAATCCTAAATCACTACTTATTCCTTGCATTGCCTTTAATCCAATAGAAACGAATTCTTCTAATGATAAGTTAATTTCAGAACAAGAAGAAATTATTTCTCTATCTGCTCCACGAGCAAATGATTTTTCTTTAAATCTATTTAAAACATTATCAGAAGTTAAATCAGATAATTTTTTAGAAGGGAGAACCAAACAAGAAGCAACAATTAAACCAGTTAAAGGATCTACGCAATAAATAGCTTTTTCTAGTTTAGTTTCTGGATTTGTACCATTAACTGGATTGTGTGATTTAACTGCTCGAATAATTTCATCAGAAAATCCATTTTCTTTTAAAATCTCAGCAGTAACAATGCCATGTTTTTCAGGTTCATTAACATAATCTACTAATTCCATATCTAGATCATGAACTAAACCAGTTATTGCCCATAAAGATTCATTTTCATTAAAATGAATTGCTATGGCTTTCATTATTGCTTCAGTTGCTAAACAATGCTTTATACTATTCTGGTTCTTAATCTTTTCTTTAACTAATTGTAAAGATTCATCTCTATTCATTTCTTCTTCATTGTTGGGAATAATAATATTTCTCTTATGGTTTTTGAATTGGTTAATAATAAAATTAATCTATCAATTCCAATACCAGTTCCAGCTGCAGGAGGCATACCGTATTCTAAGGCCTCAACAAAATCTTTATCATATTGGTGTGCTTCTTTATCTCCTTTTTTTCTTAATTTTTCTTGATCTTCAAATCTTTGCTTCTGATCAGCTGGATCATTTAATTCAGAAAAACCATTACATAATTCTATGCCATTAACAATTAATTGAAATCTGGCAGTTCTTTTAGAATCTAATTTCTTTGCTAATGGAGAAATATCAATAGGATGATTAATTACAAAACATGGTTCTTTAATTTTAGCAAATGCTTCTTTTTCATCCTTTTTAACTATATCTTTATACTCAACTCTTTTAAATTTTCCTTTAAAAATCTTTTTATCTAATGATTTTAATAATTTTTCAGTAAAATCCATCATTTTGATATAGTCCCAATAAGCAGCATAGTATTCTAACATTGTAAATTCAGGATTATGTTCCCTGTCCATTCCTTCATTTCTAAAATTACGATTTAATTCATATACTTTTTCAAAGCCACCTACTAATAATCTTTTTAAATATAGTTCTGGGGCTATTCTTAAATATAGGTCCATGCCCAAAGCATTTAAACGAGTTTTAAATGGACGCGCCTTAGCACCACCAGCTAATGTTTGCAACATTGGTGTTTCTACTTCTAAAAATCCATTATCATCTAAAAATTTTCTTATTTCTTTAATAATTTCTGATCGTTTTACAAATTTATCTCTGGTTTCTTTGTTTAAAATTAAATCTAAATATCTTTTTCTGTATCTCTCCTCCACATCTTTTAATCCATACCATTCTTCTGGTAGTGGTAATAAGGATTTTGTTAAAATTTTCCAAGAACTAACTTCTAATGTTTTTTCTCCTTTTTTAGTTAAAAACATTTTTCCAGAAACTTGAATAAAATCACCTATATCAATATTTTCAATAAAAAGATTATATTCTTTTTTACCAACAATATTTTCTCTTAAATATATTTGTATTTGAGAAGATTCATCTTCTATATGACAAAAACAAGAACCACCATGTCCTCTAATAGAACGAATTCTTCCAACCAAAGATATTTTCTTATTCTTATTAAATTCATCTAGTGCTTGTTTGTTATTAAAACTACGCAAAGATTCAGCTGGATAAGGATTTATGCCAGCTTTTTTCAAATTTTCAAGCTTATCAAGTCTATGTTTTTTAATTTTATCTAAAGATTTCATTAATTTAATAATAACAGAAAATTAAAAAAAGGGAAACATTATTTTGCTTCCCTTTATTAATTAGACCATACTAAACAGTAAATCTCCTTAATTAGTTTTTTATTTGTGATTTTTTTATCGACTCTAGCAAATTCCTTTCATAATCAGCCTGAAATTTTGCTTCATCTCTTTTAATAAAGTCAATTATATACTGAGCAATCCTTCTTTTTTCTTTTCTTGTTTTTTTATTACTTCTCATTATTCTTTTACCCTTTCTTTAAAAATCAAAAGTAAATTATTTTTTTCCTCACTTGTCATTTTAAAAAACTTTTCAAATTCCACTTCTGCCAACAAAATCGTTTCTTTGATCCGGACAATAAAACCACGAAATAAAAAGATTCTCATTTTAAACCCTCCTTATTTATTCAAAAGAACAAATTTATATGATCAAAATCAATTAATCACATAATCTTATTCTTCTTTAATAGCATCTTGTATGCTTGATCTTAAATCATCAATATCAACTTCTTTCTTTTTTCTTTTAAAAGATTGTGGTTCTTGTTTGGTTGCCTCTTGTAAACTAATTTCTTTTGGTTCTTCTTGTTTTGGCTTATCTTCTCTTTTTTTCTGCAAACAAATAGAACAATAGACTGGTCTTACGCCATCAGGCTCAAATGAAACGCTTGTTTTTTTATTACATTCAGAACAAACAGCTTCAAATTTTTTTCTTTTTTCTTCTCTTTCAATTTGAACTGTTTCACTCCATTTAGCTAATTTTTTCTCAACATCTTCTTTTAAAGATGTATATCTTTCTCGAGATGCTTTAATAATTTTTTCTTTATGAGATTTTTCTGACTTATCAAATGGAGCTAATGTTAAAGCACTAAAAGCACGAGAAGCAGCTCCATCAATCATTAATTTTAAATAAATATTGTATTTATTTAAATTAACCAAATCATCAGCAGTAAACTCAGGAAGAAATTCTTTTTCTAAAAATTCTGCATCAATAGCACCAATTCTAAAAGAAATAATCGTGCCAACGTTTCCAAAAACAGCATCTCTAACTTTTGTACTTTTTCCTTTTTCAGTCATTTCGTCTAATTGAGCAATATATTGATGAACTAAGATTAAACATAAATGATATTTTCTTGCTTCAGACAAAATCATTGCAAATGCATCGGTAGCAAAGTTTTGAAACTCATCAACATAAAGATAAAAATCTTTTCTTTCTTCTTCTGCAATATTTGCTCTTTCCATTGCAGCTAATTGTATTTTGGTAATAATTAAAGCTCCTAATAAATTACTTGCATCTTCACCCACTTTTCCTTTAGATAAATTAACAATTAAAATCTTGCCTTGATCCATTACTTCTCTCATGTCAATTGTAGATCTAACCTGTCCAACAATATTACGAATTAATGGAGAAGATATAAATTGCCCTACCTTATTTTGAATTGGAGCAACAGCTTCTTCTCTAAATCTATCGGGGTATTTATCAAATTCTTTTGTCCAAAATGATTTAATACTAGGATCAGTAATCTTCTCAACTACCTTTGTCCTGTAATCCTTATCAGCTAGCATACGATTGATTCCTAACAAAGTAGTTCCAGGATATTCTAATAAAGCCAAAATTGTATTATGTAAAATATATTCCATTCTAGCGCTCCACATGCCAGCCCATATTTTTTTAAATGCACCCATTAAACCAGAAGCAACTAAGTGTCTGTGATCAGCATCAACTTTTTCCATGATATTAAAAGCAATTGGATTTTCAGCATCAGCTGGATTAAAATATATTACATCATTAATTCTGTCTGATGGAACAAAATCAAGCATCTTTTCAGCAAAGTCACCATGTGGATCAACAATTGCAACACCATTACCATTTTGTATGTCCTGTATGGCCATATTCTCAGAAACAACAGTTTTACCCATGCCAGTTTTACCAATAATATATACATGTCGACGACGATCATCTTTTTTAATACCAAACCTAGTCCGCTTATTACGGAAATTGGTTTCAGCAAATGTTGTTATTTTTTCACTCATAGTTCAACTGGTAATCCAGATGGAGGACTACCTTTTTTAGCTTCTAATTTTTCCATTGTTTCAGATTCAACAAATACATTTGGAATATGAAATACAGTGGCTAATTCTTCAGTGCTTAATACAAATGCTCGTTTAGGAACAAGCTTTCTTTTTTTATACTCATCAAATCGTTCTCTTTTTTGAAGCTCTTCTCTAGATTTTTTAAATATTTTGTATTTTGTAAATATTTTCTTGTTTGGCTTAAAACCATTTAAATTTTGAGTATTAAATTGAACAAAAAATCCAGCTATAGAAGAAAGTCTATCTTTAGAAAATATATCTTTTGGAGCCCAATAAGCAAAACGTATTAAAACTTTAAATCCTAATTTAGCAATATTTTTTTCAACGGCCAAAGCAACGTCTTTTTGACCAGGACTTAAATATGCTACTTGTTCTTTTGCGTCTTCTTTTTTAATCTCTGATGATCCTCCGAAAAATAATTCACGGATTCCATCACCAAAAGATTTTGTCCATGAACCAATTTCTTTAACTATTAATCCTTGTTTTTTGTCTAGTTTTACTTCTCTACCAATCATTTTTCCTACTAATGCCTCTCCTTCTTCTTTCCACTTATCATCACAAGGAGAAATAATAAACTGTATTCCAACATTTTCATTGGGTTTTAATGTGCTTAAAAACTCAAATAAGCCAGCCAAAGGATCGCTTCTTTCTTCTGGATCTTTTTCTTCAAAAAATACAGGATAAGTTCTAATTGGATAAGCATCTTCTTTTAATAACATTAATTCAGTTAAAGCAATATCATATTCTTTGTTTGGAATATCATTAGGAATTAATGGAACATAATCCTCTGTTTCATTAATCTCAGCTTGAGAATATTGAGCATAAATTTGAGATTCAAATAAATTTCTAAATTTTTCCTGTACTCTCATTAAAAAATGAATTGAACCGCTTTTTCCAAAGATTTCTAAACTATGCCAAGGAGGAATTTCTCCTTTAAAATATTTTTCTTTAAAATCAGGATCTTTTTTACTTACATGAATACCAGTAAAAAATTGTTCCATTGCTTTTGGTGTTTTTACAACATTTCTAGGTATCCTTATTTCCAATGTAGTCCATTGAAGTCCTTTAATAAATTCTTTTTTAATATGTTTCATCCATATTTTTTTTAGAATAAAAAAAAGGATGATTGGCAAAATTAGCCACCAATATCCCAAAAACAAATCCCAAATTACTTTGTAGGTTCCTAGTATTTCTTGCACAAATTCTGGATTAATTATTCTCTATTCTTATTATACCTTTTTATTTTTTTAAAGTAAATGTTCCATCAACTAATTTTTGAGTTTTTGCAGATCTTTGAAGATTTAAAACAATTGTAGTTGGCTTAACTTGTCTTTGTTTTAAAACCTCTTTAACAATCTCTTCTTTTTCCATTGGCTTATTGGCGCTCTTTAAAATCTTTTCAATTACATCAGAAACTGTTCCTGGTTCATAGCCCCATTCTTTTAAGCCATATGTTCCTCTGCCACATAAAACAAATCTATCATCTTTTATTAATTCATTATGAACTGTTTGAACATATGCTGTTTTATTACCAATGCCAATATCATTTATTGAGCTTGTAATATTAGTAAAATGAAGAGGCTCACCATGCTTTTTAAGAACTAAATAAGCTCTATCTTTTACTCCCTGAGGAGTAATTTCTGGCCAATGAACTAATCCAATTTCATCAAAATTGTTTTTATCTACTTTCTTGGCAATATCTAAAACAACTTTAAATAAATTAGATGGTAAATTAGAATGTTTTTTAGATAAAACATCTAAAATTTCAGATTCATTAACAACCTTGCCATTTTTATCAAAATGATTAACTAAAAAATCAATTACATTTTTAGCTTTGTTTCTAGCATCTGGACGAGACATCCAATAAGTATGAAAAATATCATCATTAATTACTCTTTGATATGGATCACCTAAAGTAAGAATTAAATAAAGATATCCTCTAGAAGAATTAGAATCTGAACCAGTAATTAAAGAGTATAAGTACTCTTCTCCCATTAAATAGCCATGATCAGAAAATACTTTATCAATTTGAATAAAAGCTGGTTCGAATAATTTAATTACATTTTCAGACTTTAAAACCCTTAAACCAGAATCTTGAATTTGACGAACTCTTTCTCTTGTAATCCCATAGCTTTTACCAATTGATTCTAAAGTTTCTGGTTTACCTGTTTTAATGCCAAATCTACGCTCAATAACATCTTTTACTCTGTCATTTGTTAAATATAAAAGTGCCTTTTCTATTCTATTAGATAAGGTTTTAGAAATTGTATTTGTATTTGTCTTTGCCATATTATTTTTATTAATTGTTTATTAAAGTTTAATATATCAGAATTAAATATTAATGTCAAGTAGTTAATATATATTATTATACAATTAATGTCAATAAAAAAAGTGGTCTGGGAAAATTAAATCCTTCAGACCACATATAATTTAATTCTTTTTGTTTGACGAAACACCACATATTGCGATAAGTAAATCATTACTCAGATTAAATGACTCGCCACTAACAGCCCTGTCAACAACCAAACCATAAAAATGCAATGCTCTTTTAATGACCTCGGCTCTGTTAGATGCTTCTGTTTTCACTTTTAAATCATCAAGTCTTTCTACTCTCTCTTCTGTAAAGTCAAACTGTAAACGATATTTCTTTTCCATTTAAAACCTCCTATTATAGGAGGATAACATATAAACATTATTCTGTCAATAAAAAATCTATTTCTTTCTCTTTTCCCAGACTACTAATAAAGGCGCAGCAATAAATAAAGAAGAATATGTACCAGCAATAATACCAATTACTAGGGCTAAAATAAAATATTGTATTGTTGATCCACCAAAGAATAAAACAGCTAATAATACCAATAAAGTAGTTAAGCTAGTGTTTAATGATCTAACTAAGGTTTGTTTTAAGCTTTTTGAAACTAATTCATCTAAGTCTTCTCTATGTTCAGAAATTAAAAGATTTTCTCTAACCCTATCAAAAACAATAATAGAATCATTAACAGAATAACCAAGGGTAGCTAATAAAGCAGCAACAAAAGGAACACCAACTTCAACATTTAAAAACTTACCCAATATTGCAAACACACCCAATACAATTAAAATATCATGAAACAAAGCAAGAACAGCCAATATACCATATTTATATGATTTAATAATAAATGATACTTTTCTAAATGCTAAAGCAATGAATAATAAAATAACGATTAAAGTAACAATAATTGCATATATTGCTTTTTTCTTTAATTCTTGACCAATAACAGGACCAATTGATTCAAATCTTAATTCTTCAAATCCCTCTAAAGAATTTAATATTTCTTGATGAGTTTCTTCATTAATGTCTTTCATTCTAATTAAAATATTATTCTCCCCTGTTTGTTGAACAACAATTTCACCCAAATCAAAATCTTTTAATTTTTCTTTTATTTGATCATTTGAAGGCCTCTCAATAAATGTTCCCTCCATTAAACTTCCACCAGTAAAATCTATACCTAGATTTAATCCATAAAAAATTAAAGCCAAAACACTACCAATAACTAAGATTGAAGAAATAAGAAAGAATATTTTTTTGTATTTAATAATAAACATTATTTTGAAGATAATTTTAATAAATATCTAGTTAATACTATTGCTGTAAACATACTTATTAAAACACCAAAGAAAAGAGTTAAAGCAAATCCCTTAATAATGCTAGTTCCAAACCAATAAAGAATAATTGCTGTAATTATTGTAGAAATATTACCATCACGAATAGATGGCCATGCTCTTTTAAATCCTTCATTAATAGAAGATAATTTATCTCTACCAGCTTTTTTTTCTTCTTTCATTCTTTCAAAAATTAATACATTAGCATCAACAGCCATACCAACAGAAAGAATAAAACCAGCAATACCAGCTAATGTTAATGTAACTGGAATTAATTTAAATATTGCTAAGATTAAAATAGCATAAACAATTAAAGAAATAACAGCAAAAATTCCAGGAACACGATAATAGAAAATCATAAAAAAAGCAACAAGAATTAAACCAATAATAGCTGCTTTTAAACTTTTTGTTAATGAATCATGTCCCAACGAAGCTCCAATGCTTTGTTGAGAGATTAAAACAATAGGAACTGGTAATGCACCAGCATTTAATCTTTGTGCTAATTGTTTTGCTTCGCTAACAGTAAATTCACCTGAGATTACAGCCTTGCCACCAGTTATTTCCTCGCTAACCCTAGGAATACTAATAGGTGCTCCATCTAAATAAATTGCTATTCTTTTATTAACATTTTCTTTTGTTAATTCAGCAAAGATATCTCCTCCTTCTTTACTAAATTCCAAGCCAATATGTGGCATATTGGTTGTTTGATCAAATTCTAATTGAGATCTTTTTAAAAATCTACCAGTTAATTCTGATGAAACAAAATATGGATCAATATACATATATTCCTCATCTCCTTGTTCTTGTTTTTCAAGAATAGCTTGTGTTTCTGCTTCTGATCTTTCTGTTTTAAATTCCAAATAAGGTGTTTCTCCTATCATATTAATTGCCTCATGAATATCTTTAACTCCAGGTAATTCAATAATTAAGCGATAAGAATCTTTTACTTTATTAATCTGAACTATTGGTTCAGCTACGCCATAAAGATTAACCCTTCTTTCAATAACATCTCTAATGCCATCCATTGATTCTTGTTTTTCATCAATATTAGATAAATCAGCCTCATAAACCAAATGGGTTCCACCTTGCAAATCTAATCCCAATCTAAAAGGTAATTTAAAAAAATGAGGCAAGCTTAATCCAATATTATCATTTATCCAGTCAACACCCTTGTCCCATAAAACAGGATAATCCAAAGAACCAGCTAAAATAGCTAATATAAAAATACCGATAATGATTAGTCGGATTTTTCCCCTTTGCTTATCTATATATTCACTCTTTGATTTTTTTGTTTTTACAAACAAACCCATAGAATTAGTTTAGAATAAAAAAAATAGTTTGTAAACTATTGATTTATTAAAAAACATTTATTTTAAACGCCAATGCCATGGTTCAAACATAATACCATATTTATTTTTTTTAGAATAAGAAAGATAAAATCCAAATTTATCTGCATTTTTTAAAAGCCATTCATATTCTTTGGTTTCTAAAAAATCTAATGGTTTTTTATCACCTGGCTTTCCGTCTCGAGTTATAAAATCTATTGCAGGATTAAAAGGATCTCCATGCTCACTATATCCTGGTAATGCAACCCTTTTAATCGTATTTCTAAAATTCCAATTAAGAAATTTTAAATAATAAAAAAAAGTAAAAAGTTGATAAGCTGGAGATCTATAACAAGAATCAATTAATAATTTCCTATTTAAATCTTTTTGTAATCCTTTATTCAGTTTAATAAATAATTTATATACTCGACCTGATAAATATTGTGTTGCAATATTTTTAATCTTTTCATTTTCAATATATTTTTGTCCTTTAATTTCAATTAATTTTTTTGGCACTGATTTAATTCCAAAATACTTACCTTTAAATCCATATTTTCTTGGATTAATCTTAAGAAATTTTCTACATAATTCAACTTCATTTTTTTCTAATAAATTATAAAGGTTCCTAAAATTAATAAGAACTGTTTTTTCTTTTTCTAACTTATTTAAAATAGAGTCTATTATTTCTTTCTTTTCACTATCGATTAACATTTTTATATATATCTACTATTTTTAAAGCAATTGGTCCTATTAATTCTGGTGTATTATCAACAGAAAACCAATTTGCTTCTAAAATCTCAATATTGTCAATTTTGAAATCTTTTTTATTTGATTTTGCTAAAAATACATATATTTTATCTTTCTTATGTTCTGCAGTTGAAATAAAACTATCTAATAATTTTATACCTGAAACATTTAGTCCAATTTCTTCTTTAACCTCTCTTTTTATTGCTTTTTCTGGTAATTCATTTTTATTAATTCTACCACCAGGAAAAGTCCATCTTTTTCTTCCATAATTATTTCTTACAAGCAATATCTTATTATCATTTTCTATAATACATTTTACACCCCTTGTTTCTGGTCTAAAAATAAACCAATATAGCTTTACTAAGGGAAATATAATTATATTTAAACGAATTATTGTTTTTTTAAACATATTTGTTATTAAATCTTTAATACAATTCCCTTTTTTATTAATCCATTTATTCGTTTAATGTGTTTTCTTATTGTGTTTAGTGGTAATTTTTCAATATCAAAATATTCTATTTTGTCTGCTTCGTTTGTAATTATTTTTTTACCACCTATAATCTTACAAATAAAAACAAAAACAATTTCTTTTTTCTTTAATTTTATATATATACCACTTAATTTTTCAATTTTAGTTTCTAATCCAGTTTCTTCTTTGATCTCTCTTAAAACACAATTTTTAAAAGATTCTTTTTTTCCACATCCACCGCCTGGTAAATTCCAAAAATCAATATCTCTACGGTGACATAATAAGATTTCTTTATCTTTATTTAATATTATGCCAAAAGCACCTTTTTTAAAATAAACCATTGATTTAAGATTAAACATATGATTTAATAAAGAAAATCTAAAAAGGAGGGCTAAAATGACCTTTGCAAAAATATTATTAACAATAGCTGATTTTGTTGCAATAATTTCATTCTTTGCATATTGTTTATTTCCAAAATTACGCCCAACAGAAGATAATGAATTAACTATTGCAGGATGGATAATAGGAATAATATTATTAATTGCTAATGTTGTTGGGTTTGTACATTTGTATGAATTATCTGGACTATAATCCAAAAATCGAAATCAAAAAGACAGGTTTAATGCCCTGTCTTTTTATTTCCCACAACACTTTTTATATTTCTTATTTGATCCACACGGACATTTGTCATTCCTGCCAACTTTTTTCTTTTTATCTTGAATAATAACTTTTTGTTGTGGTTGTTTTATAAATTCTGCTTTTAATAACATGTCTACAATTGTATCATCAATATTATTTAATAAATTATCAAATAATCTTTTTCCTTGATTTGTATATTCAATAACTGGATCTTTTTGTGCATAAGCGCTTAATCCTACTCCTTGTTTTAAACAATCCATTGTTTCTAAATGCTCCATCCATAACATATCAATGCTTCTTAAAAATACAAATCTCTCAAACATTAAAGCATCTTCTAATTTTTCTCTTTTTTCCATATATTCTTCTAATTCTTTTTTATCTAAAATATCTTTAATTTCTTCTAATAAATCATTTGAAAAAAGAATCTCTCTTCTTTTTTTGTAAATAACATCTCTTTGTTTATTCATTACTTCATCATATTTTAATACATGATTTCTAATATCAAGATTATACCCTTCTATTCTACCCTGAGATTTTTCAATAGCATTAGATATTAATTTATTTTGTATTGGTTGATCATCTGGAATATTTAAAGTATTCATTAAAGATTTAATTTTATCAGAACCAAATCTTCTCATTAATTCATCTTCTAAGGAAACAAAAAACTGAGAAGCACCAGAATCTCCTTGTCTTCCAGCCCTTCCTCTTAATTGATTATCTATTCTACGAGCATCGTGTCTTTCTGTTCCTATAACAAACAAACCACCAGATTGTTTAACCTGATCAGCGTTTTGTGGAGGATTACCACCCAAAACAATATCAACTCCTCTACCAGCCATATTAGTAGCAACCGTAACACCTCTTAATTTACCAGCCTGAGCAATTATTTCTCCTTCTCTTTCATGATTTTTTGCATTTAAAATATTACAATCAATGCCCTCTCTTTTTAATAATTTGCCCAAATATTCATTTTTTTCTATTGATACTGTGCCTATTAAAACTGGTTGGTTTTTTTCTTTGCATTCTTTAATTTTTTTAACAACAGCTGTAAATTTACCAATCTCTGTTTTAAAAACCAAATCAGGATAATCCTTACGAATAATATCTTTATTCGTAGGAATACTTATTACATCTAAAGAATAAACCTTATCAAATTCTTCTGCATTTGTTAAAGCAGTACCAGTCATACCAGAAAGTTTTTTATACATTCTAAATAAATTTTGAAAAGTAATAGAAGCTAAGGTTTTTGATTCTTTTTGAACAACAACATTTTCTTTTGCTTCTAATGCTTGATGTAAACCACCAGAATATCTACGACCAGGCATTAATCTACCAGTAAAATCATCTACAATAATTAATTCTCCGTCTTTTACAACATAATCTTTGTCTTTTTTAAATAAAATCTCTGCTTTTAATGCTTGTTCTAAATGATGAATTATCTGAATACTTTTTTCTTGATAAATATTTCCCATATTTAAAATCTTTTCTATTTTATCCATTCCATGATTAGTTAAAGAAACAGATCTGGATTTTTCATCAACTGTAAAATCTTGTTCTTTTTTTAATTGAGGAACGATTTTAGAAAATTGTTCATACATTTTTCCTGATTCCATATCAGGAGCAGAAATTATTAAAGGGGTACGAGCCTCATCAATTAAAATACTATCTACTTCATCAACAATTGCATAATTAAGCTCTCTTTGAGCTAAATCTTCTTTAGATTGAGCCATATTATCTCTTAAAAAGTCAAAACCAAATTCATTATTTGTTCCATATAAAATATCACAATCATATGCTTGTTTTCTAGAAATAGGCTTTAAAAAATCTTCAAATATTTTAAAAGAACCTAATTCATCTCTTTGTTCGTCTTCAGCTTTGAATTCAGGATCATATATAAAAGCATTATCATGAACAATGCATGCAACAGATAATCCTAATAAATTATATATTTGTCCCATCCAAATACAATCTCTACGTGCTAAATAATCATTAACTGTAACCACATGAACTCCTTTTCCAGATAAAGCATTTAAATAAATTGGAAGAGTAGATGCCAATGTTTTTCCTTCACCAGTTCTCATTTCAGCTATTTTACCCTGATGTAAAACAATTCCACCAATTAATTGAACATCATAATGTCTTTGATTTAATGTTTTTTTAGAAGATTCTCTAACCAAAGCAAATGCCTCTGGAAGAATATCATCTAAGGATTCTTTTTCTAATCTTTTTTTAAGTTCTAATGTTTTTTCTTTTAATTCCTTATTAGAAAAACGCTCGAACTCATGTTCAAGCTTATTTGTCTTATCTACCAATGGCTGGATCTTGTTCAAATATTTTTTATTTGGATCGCTCAGAAATTTTAACATTTTTATTTTTTTATATATATCTCTATTCCTAAATCCTGACAAATTTTTTTACCTAAATAACTATTTATTTCATTATGACGAGGAATACTAGATATTCTTCTTATTAATGGATTAAAAAAGACGCTGTGCTTTGCGCCCTCTCTAACAAAAATACATCCACTTTTAATTAAATGTTTAATTAAGTCTTTTCTTTTCATCTCAAAGAAACAGAAATTGGTTCTATTATTAATTTTCCTTTTATATTCTCTTGTTTGTTGAGAATTCTATTTGTTTCAAGAATTAACAAAAGAGCCTCTTTTAAGTTTTCTTTAACTTCCTTAAGAGTTTTCCCTTGTGTGTTTGCTCCAGGAACCTCTTCTACCCATCCTACATACCATTTTCCTTTTTTTGTATATACTCCAGTAAATTTCATATAAATTTATATTATCAACAAATAAAATTAATGTCAAATTAGAGTGAAATCTTATCAGCTCCCTTTGGATACCAATTTAATTCGTGTTCGTTAATAATAAATATTGAGTTTGCATCCCCTCCTTGATCAATAAAATCATTTCCAGAAATATTTAACCAATGAAGAATTCCAGTATCTTCTCCAGTAACTGTCATATGATATACTTTTGTATTGTTTACATATTTATACAAAGAAGAAGTAATAAATGCATCTCTTGTTGCTGAACTTACTGTTTTAACATCTTTCCAACCACCCAAATGACCATACATTTTAAATATCTCAGGATTTAGAAATAAACGCTTATAACCAAATTGATTAATAATGAATATATCAAAATCTCCTTTTGCTCTTATTAAATCACCTTCTTTTAATCCATAATCTTCTGGTTTTGCTCCTTGATTTGGCTCTGGTTCTGATCCTGGGTCAGGAACATATCCATCAAATATTGTAGTAGCAACACCAAGAGAAAATGGAGTTGTTAATTCTGAACCATTAAAACCACCTTTTTTAAATTGATTAGAAACAATAATTGTTACTGATTCTACGTTGTCTCTAAAATTAGGAACCTTTAAAACACCGCCCTGATTACTTAATGTTAATAAATTAATAACTAAAGGCTTGTTATAATACTCAACAATATATATTACATTGAAATTTCCTTGAGTATGCGCTCCTTCAAATTCTATTTCTAAATCTCTTGCTATTGCTGTTTTGTTTTGCTTATTAATAAATCTATACCAATAAGGAGCCCAATCTACAACGCCCTGAGAAATATTAACAATACTAGTAGCTACAATTCCATAAGTAATCGGAGAAACATGAATAGATCCTTTTAAATATGGATTGTTATAACCATATCTTCCATCGCTTAAAGTAGAATCATTTAAATAATTAGCTATTAACCAATTATTAAAAATTTCAGAAAAATTTAAATCATATCCTAAATCTCTTACAGCTTGCTCAACGCTATGAGTCCCAACCCTATTATTATTAATCATATATGTAAGAACCTCTTCTCCAAATTGATCAGCCAAATAATGTCCAAACAAATTAACAGGAGGATAATCATAACGATCACCATTCCACTCAGTTAAAGAATCAAAAGGATTAGTAATAAAATCATCTACTCTTCTTTCTAAATTAGTATTAACATATTCTGCATCATAACCAGCTATTGTAGGAGCATATTCACTTCTTAATTCATTTAGCCAAACTTCTTCTCTGATTAATTGTTCTTTTTGTTTTTTATTAAAATTAATTAAATGTTGAAACTCATGAGCAATAAAAGAATCAATTAAAGGATTAACAATTTGAGTAGAATTAATATATATCATTTCTCTTTTATTTGAATTAGCAATATCAATAAATTCATCTTTTTCATTAAAATATCCTCCAGCTGTATTTTTTAAACGAGTTAAAAGAATTGTAATCTTTTCATCATTATCTATTCCTGGTTTCCACTCTGAACCATAAATATATATAACTGAATCATATGTAATATTATCAAAATCTCTAGCAACAATAGCTAAATAATCTAAATAAAGAGTTTGCTGAGAAGCAGAAAGATCATTCCAATAATCATCTTCAATATAGAAATACGCATGATTAGATTCTTTCATTAATGTAGCTGATACTTGTTCTCTGTTTTGCCAATCATAAATAGAATCAACAAAAAAATTAACTGGCTCAGCAGCTAAAGCAAATGAAGAAATAATAAAAACCCCGCCTGATATAAGCAGGGATAATAAGATTTTTCTTTTTAATACAAAAGAAATCATGTATTTCTAATATGAAAGGAGCCCGGAAAGTTAAACCCCAAAACTACGTGGTTGAGTAGGTACTAGTTCCAGACTCCTTTCATACTAGAACTAATACTTATTTAAATTATATATTTTTTAAAAAAGAGAGTCAAATAAAAAGAGAAAAAGACCTAGAAAAAGGCCTTTCTCTCCCGTAGTTAAAGAGTTTCCCCGAAGGGTAACCCACTCAACTTATTTCATCTTAGCAAATCAAAAATCATCTGTCAAGGCCTTACCTCTCTCCATAAAGGTATGGGAAAGCTAATTTTAATAGTATCTGAATAAGAGCAAGTATAATTATCTGAATCAGTAACTTGTAATATAACTACTTTAGGTCCTGAAGAATCAAAACTAGTTATTGGATTCTGTTCTGATGATGTTCCAGCTGTTTCAAATGTCCAAAACCATAAACCACCTGTAGAACCACCATAATATATTGTTTCATCTGTAAATTGTACGTCTTCATCTGGTACTGGACTATTTGGTACATGACTAAACCCAGGATCAGGATATGCATGTAATGGTGTTAAATAACTACAAGAAGATGACCATGATG
>JAHJST010000025.1 GCA_018829905.1 Patescibacteria group bacterium | reverse complement strand
TGCGGCGGCAGGATATAGGTTTAATAACGAAGCCAATACTTTGAATTTGTTTGTTTTAAAAGACAGCGGTCGTGCAGAGTTTTTTGCAGGTGCGGCTACACCAAAGGTAGTCATTGAACAAACAAGCGGCAACGTCGGCATCGGGACGACGGCACCGGGCGAGTTATTGACCGTTAATCATGCAACTCGTGCGGAAATAGCATTGTCTGTCGGGGGGACAATAATTGGTAGAATTGCAAATGCTGATCAAGAATTTAGTGGAGGGTTGTCTACCGATTTAGCTATTTTATCTAGTGGAATTGGTTCCAAATTACAATTAGGCGCTAATGGAGTATTGGCTATGACAATCAATACTTCTGGCAACGTCGGCATCGGGACAACCGATATAGGGGCAACATTGGAAGTAGCAGGCACAGCCAGTATCAGCGAGGTCTTGTATATACAAAATCAAGGCAACGTCGGCATCGGGACGACGGGGCCACTCTATAATTTGCATATTAAAGGTTCTACAGCGTCTGGTTTAAACACGGTATTAAATCTACAAGCGGGACCGGCTGCTGGGGACGTCGTTTCCGGTCCAGCGATTGGTTTTATGGCAGGGTATACTGGGGAGAATTGGCAGGCTGGGAAAATAGGCACTATATCTGTTGGACAAGGTATTAATTATAGGCAGGATATGGTTTTCTATACTAACCTTGGAGGAAGTGCTACTAATTTAACCGAGAAAATGAGAATAGATAGTCAAGGCAACGTCGGCATCGGGACGACGGTGCCAAGCTCACCTCTTCATGTTGTAGGTATTGGGATAATAACCGGTGACCTTAGAGTCGGAACAGCGGGAGTTGGAAATGGTAGGTTGTCTATAAGAGGTGCAGGAACAACCTCGGCTACATATTCACTTGAAGCAGCAAATTCTGCTGGGGCTACAAGATTTATTGTAAGAGATGATGGTATGTCTGCTTTTTATGGTTCCGATAATGGTGAAAAGGTTAGAATAACAGAAACAGGCAACGTCGGCATCGGGACGACGGCGCCGACTGGAAAATTAGATGTTCGTGATGGAAATTTTATTCTCTCCGACGCAGATGTAAGTAATGGCTTATCAGGATGGTTCGGTGCGTCTAATGATACTACTTTTGCTTACCATACCATTATATCTTCAACTGCTGGAGGATACAGATTATATGGAGCATCTGACGCTAATGCTCAAGGATTGGATTTATTCGGAATAATTGGAAGTAATTCTCCAACAGCAACATTGCAGGCAGTTGGCATTGTAGGCGCAAAAAAGGATGTAGCAGGAACATCAATTATGGCACTCGCCGCCACTGAAACTGTTCTTAAAATTCAGAATTACACAACGGATTTGGTCACAATTTTAGGAAGCGGCAACGTCGGCATCGGGACGACGAATCCAGTGTTGGCTCTTGAAGTAGCGAAGAATTCAAGTGGAATTGGAATTACACGTTCTGTCTCAACAAGCGATGCTAATTTGTATTTCAATACAGGTGCGAGTGGATGGAGATGGAGTATTGGACAGCGTGCGAATGATGCAACGCATTTGTACTTTTTTGACGAGCAAAACGCAAAGAATGTAATGGTTCTTGAGCAATCAACCGGCAACGTCGGCATCGGGACGACGGGACCGGGGGCTAAATTAGATATAGACACAGGTGGTTCTGCGGTTGGAGCGATGAGATTAGATTCAACCACAGGACAGAAGATTATACTTTTTGATGTTGATGGTTTAAACACAGCTTATTTACAGGGAACAAAATATTCAGCTGGTGTTTCTTCTGGAAAACTTGATTATTATTTACTTACTTCTGCAGGAACTTGGAGTTCAAGCCCGGTGTTGCATTTAGAAGGAAGCGGCAACGTCGGCATCGGGACAACGAGTCCGGGGACAAAACTTGTAGTTGCCGGTGAGGGAACATTCTTAGGTACCGCTAATTTTTCTCCGGTTTTGACATTGGGTACGGCGGGATCTATCAATGCAACTATCAATACTGCGGATGAAATGTTTTTTAATATTGATTCGGATAACAATCAAACGGGGGCCGGCTATCATTTTGGTCATAATAGAACAACAACCACTGGTGGAGCGGAACTTGTAACCTTTTTAGACAGCGGCAACGTCGGCATCGGGACTCTCCTTCCGACTGCTAAACTAAGCGTTGATGGCACTGCAAGTATCTCAGGACAAACTATAATACAAGGCAACGTCGGCATCGGCACAACGAGTCCAGGGGCGAAGTTGGAAGTGGCTGCTGCTTCTAATGGTGATGATATATTGGCACTCAAAGACCCTCAAAATTCTACTTACCCACTATTGATTGATGCTACTGCAGCTAGGAAATTTAGAATACTAACAAATACAGGGTATACAGATACGTCATTAACTTTGGAGAATATTGGTGCTGGTGAATATGGTTTCAATGTACTCGGCAACGTCGGCATCGGGACGACGGGGCCTACTGCTTTATTAAGTATTGCCTCTACTGCTACTGCTTCTTTTGATATTACTTCAGGAAATGAGACAGACAAGAGATTTACTATCAGGTCTAATTATCAAGATGGCGAAGATTCTGAAAGATTATCTATTTTAAGTGGTACTGGACTCGAATTAATGAGTATTGCAAGCACTGGCAACGTCGGCATCGGGACTCTCCTTCCGACTGCTAAACTAAGCGTTGATGGCACCGCCAGCGTATCAGGACAATTTACAATACAAGGCAACGTCGGCATCGGGACGACGGCACCGGGAAGTGCTCTGGACATTGTAGGAACAACTTCAAGCGATCAATTAAGAATAGGTATGGGTGGTGGGATTTACTACAAAATAGGTAGAAATAGTAGTAATGGAATACTTGAATTTCAAGGAAATCAAGGGTCATATACAGGATATAATTTTAAGGATTCGGATGGGACAAGTCGTCTCCTTATAGATTTTCACCAAGCTGGAACTGATAATATAATTTTAAACCCGAGAAACAATGTGATAGTAAGCTCAGGCAACGTCGGCATCGGGACAACGGGGCCGGGGGCACCTCTAACAGTCAATAAGGGTTTTTTTGGTATTGCAAATCTTGTTACTTTGAGTAATCCAAGCGCACAAGATTATACCCAAGGAGAATCACTTACTTTTAATGGTTACTATAATCATGCATTAATTTCGGCTTATTTTAATCCAGTTGTTGGACAAGGAGGTAAGTTACAGCTACAAACATATAATTCAGGTGGCACATTGAATACTGGTATGTTGATGGACCAGAACGGCAACGTCGGCATCGGGACAACCGATATAGGGGCAACATTGGAAGTAGCAGGCACAGCCAGTATCAGCGAGGTCTTGTATATACAAAATCAAGGCAACGTCGGCATCGGGACTGTGTCTCCAGGGGCGAAGTTGGATGTAAATGGTAATATAAAAGCACTCGGCAGCTCTATCCTGGCTCAAAGTGATAATGTAGCTACTAATTATGCTACAGCTCCAATACAATTACGTGAAGCCCAATTTGGTGGTACAAGTGCCTATCTACCGCCGCGGCTCAGCTTTCACTGGGGAGGAGTGGTTGCTTCACAACTAGCTATTGAAAGTGACGGAGCGATAGCGGTTAGAGATAATCCAGGAACCGGCTACGAAAAGTTCAGACCCGGACCTGTACAATCGGCAGGGTCCGGTAATTCTTATTTCACTGGCGGCAACGTCGGCATCGGGACGACGGGACCTCAGGGGAAATTACACATCCAAACTAACATTGGTACTACTACTGACGCAGAAATACTTACGTTACATAATATTGGCGGGTTGGGAACGGGGACAAAGGGTATTATATGGCGAAATGAAGTTGGAGCAAATGGTACGCCCGTCGGAGGTATTGGAATGGTGTTTGATGGTACTTCGACCAATTTTAATTTTCATTCGCTTTTCAATTCTGCTTACAAGACAACCAGTGACGTTGTGATGACTATAAAAGGAACCGGCAACGTCGGCATCGGGACTATCCTTCCGACTGCTAAACTAAGCGTTGATGGCACAGCATCTATCTCAGGAGCTTTAACCCTATGGGACGAACTAACCGTAGCATCAGGAATGAACATAGACAGCGGCACCCTTTATGTAGATGCGGGTGCTAATTATGTGGGCATCGGGACGACAACGCCGGGGGCGACATTAGATGTTTTGGGAACTCATGTAAGCGGTATTGGAGTAGCAAAATTTAAAGGGGACGCAGGTTATGGATATATTACTTTAGATACAACAACAAGTGGAGTGCCGGGAATTTTATTTAAATCAGCAGGAACAATAAAAGGGCAGATAAATTATGGAAATACTGCCAATACATTGTCTATAATTTCTGGAGTAGGTACTATAAATATGAATGATATAACGGGCAACGTCGGCATCGGGACGACGGGGCCGGGGGCACTTCTTAATATAAAAAGTACTTCCGCTAATAATATCTTACGACTTGAATCTAGTAATACTGTTGTGGCTGATGGAGAAACAATAGGACAATTACAATTTTATTCAAATGATGTTAGTGCCTGGACGTCAGGTGTAGCTGGAGTTAGAGCAAAAATTACCGCAGTAGATGAAAATGATACATTTGGTGGTACTACGGGATTAGCATTTTTCACCACATATCGTGATGCAGTTAATATTTCCGAGAAAATGAGAATAACAAATCAAGGCAACGTCGGCATCGGAGACACCAGCCCTGGATATAAGTTAAGCGTTGATGGGACAGCATCTATAAGTGCAGAAACCAGAATAATGGACACAACCTTTGTTGTAGCATCAAACTCAATGGTAGGTATAGGCACCAGCGACCCAGGAGCGTTATTAAACCTATCAACCGTTAATAGGTCAGATACCCCAGGAACAACTCCAATTCTAAGGTTTAATTATGCTACTAGTCCTTATTGGGGATTTAGACACTCTGTCACTCCAGATTCTGATTTAGCAATAGATAGATATTACGGTGGTTCATATTATGAGGCTATGAGGATTCAAAGAAGTAGCGGCAACGTCGGCATCGGGACAACCGATATAGGGGCAACATTGGAAGTAGCAGGCACAGCCAGTATCAGCGAGGTCTTGTATATACAAAATCAAGGCAACGTCGGCATCGGGACGACGGGGCCGACGGCTAATCTTCACATAGAGCCATCGAGTGGAAATCCGCATTTCAAAATCTTTAGAAGTGGTACTGATTCCGGGCTAGATACGTGGGTAAACGCTACAACTGGTCAAGTATATGTGGATTTCCCGTTTAACACTGACGTTAGTAACTGGTATTTCCGCACAAAAACGGCTGGAACCCCTGTCAATGCAATAACAATATTTGGAAGTGGAAATATTGGAATTGGTACTGCTAATCCAGGGACAGCGGGTCTGGCAGTAATGAACGGCAACGTCGGCATCGGGACGACGGGGCCGGGGTATCAATTACATTTAGCCAAAGATGCGGTAGAAAGTAGTCTAGCTATATCTGGAGCAGGGGCAAGGTCTGTAATATATGGGGTAAGATCGGGTGGGACACATGCTTCTCCTTCTATTGTTTCTGATGGAGATCAAATCCTTCTACTTCAAGGAAATGCACATGGAGGCACAGGTTTTTTTGCTACCGCGGGCATATTACTTTCGGTTGATGGGGTACCTACATCAGGGAATCGTCCTCCATCAAAGATAACATTTACCACCAACACAAATGGTGGGGCGCAAACGGAACAGGTCAGAATAACAAGTGCCGGCAACGTCGGCATCGGGACGACTAGTCCTACAGTATTATTTGATGTTCTTAAAAATGTAAACGACAATACAGGGTTTAATACCCTTGCTGTAATTAGTTCTGGTATTACTAATGCGTGGGCTCCAACTAACATACAGTCACAATTAGTTTTTGAAAATCATTATAGTAGCGGCACTACTCGTTATACACCAGCGGCTATTGCTGGCGGACTTCAGGATACCTCCGTGGATGTGGGTGGCAAACTTTACTTACGAACTGCTAACACTGGCGGGACATTGACTACGGCAGTGACAATAGATAAATCAGGCAACGTCGGCATCGGGACGACTAATCCTTCATTATCTAAACTTCAGGTAGATGTTGGAACAAGTAATGTAAATGCAATTCCGTTATGGTTACATAATGGTGCAACAGGGGCAACTACTTATCAATATTTTACAAATGATGGGACCGGGCAAACTACCTCAGATGGACTTAGGATAGGACTAAATTCAGTAGAACAACCTTTATTTTGGAATTTTGAAAATACTGATATGAAATTTGGTAATAATAATTCTTTAGCAATGACTATCACAAGTGGAGGAAATGTTGGAATAGGAACAGCTACTCCAGGGACAGCAGGGTTAGCAGTAATGAACGGCAACGTCGGCATCGGGACTCTCCTTCCGACTGCTAAATTAGCCGTTGATGGCACAGCGAGCGTATCAGGACAATTTACAATACAAGGCAACGTCGGCATCGGGACGACGGCGCCAGTTGGTCAGTTATCATTCGGTATTTCTGGAACAGGGGTATCTCTTAAAACTTGGAATAGTCCAGCTAAGACCACATTAGATTCTTACACAATTGCTGGTGCACCTTATACTCGTATATTAGATATTTCAGTAATAGGGGACACAGATGGTAGTAATGGCGGAAGTGCTATACGATTTGTTACAAATCCAGTTACCTCAAATACTGGTGTGGAAAGGATGAGAATACAACCAAGCGGCAACGTCGGCATCGGGACGACGAATCCGACTGGAAAACTTGATGTTGCAAATGGTGGATTATCTATTGTATTAGGTGCTGATTCAGCAGCTAATACAAGAACAAACACCACAGATAAATATGGTCGTTTGGGTATGTATCATTATACAAACGCAGAAGAACCAATTAGTTTAATGTATGCCGTGTCAGATACAAGCGATAATTATGTGCAAATTGGTGGAGGGTCTTCTATAATGAATGCAGCTACCAATATACAATTTTTTACAGCAGCCAATAATACGACTGTTACTGGAACAAGTCGTATGACTATATTATCAGGAGGCAACGTCGGCATCGGGACGACGGCGCCAGGGTCATTATTAACTGTATCATCAGGAGACCAATCAACTTCACGAATTGGGATAGTTAATACTGGGGCTAATGGTCAAAGTTGGCAATTAGTCGCAGGAAAACCAGCAGCGGCTAATGGTGGTTTTGCTATATATAATGTTTCAACCTCAAAAACAAAGATGCTTATCGGAGCTTCAGGTATTACTATAGCGGATAATGCCACTACCGACCCAACTAACACTCTTGATGTTTTAGGGACGGCATATATAAGCGACAACGTCGGCATCGGGACAGCTTCGCCTGGGTCAAAGTTAGCCGTCAGTGGAAATGCTGTCATTGGTTCAGGATATGCGGCTTCTGCAGGACCAACGGACGGATTAGCAATTCAAGGCAACGTCGGCATCGGGACAACCGTTCCTGCTGCTTTATTAGACGTAAATGGAACAGCCATCTTTAGAAGTTCAATTGTAAGCTCAGGAAGTGTTAGTTTTGATGGAATAGCATCAATCTCATCTCATTTATATGTTCAAGGAAATATAGGCATCGGGACAACAGGGCCGACAAAAGCTTTATATGTTGTCGGAACAGGTTATTTTACTAGTGACGTGGCCTTTGGGGGAGTATTGCAAAAAAGTAATAGATTTAGAATAGATAGTGCTACTGATGGAGTAATACAGCTGTATAACGATGCACAAACTGATTTTTCAATGCTTAAATTTGGTGGCACGACTTCTTCTTTTCCTGCATTAAAAAAGAGCGCAACAACTTTAGCGGTTAGACTGGCTGATGATAGTGGCGACGCTGGGTTAACAGTGGGAACATTAACAACATCAGGCAACGTCGGCATCGGGACAACGAGTCCAGGGGCTTTGCTAAACGTCTTTAAGGCTGAAACCACGGGCACGAATTTGGTTCTGGGCAACTTTCAAACCGTCCCAGTCAACGGAGGTGGCAGCGGAATAATACGAGCCACAGCAGCGGTATATACTTCGGAGTTTGAGCAGAATAATGGCGGGGCGGGGCCATTTCGTTTCGGCAGTAATTATGTCGACACGAATATCGTAAATAATTATGCGGCCAGTGGCGGCACTTACGGCAATATCAATTTTGTTACGGGAAATGTGGGCGGTTCAAGTATCGCAATGACTATTGGGGGCGGAACACAAAGAGGCAACGTCGGCATCGGGACGACGAACCCGACTGGAAAACTTGAGGTTGCGGGTACTGGGACAACTGATGATGATGTTATTTTCAAATTTTCTATGGGTTCAAATGACACTTCTCACTCCGCAACTGATTTTCGTGTAGGTTCACCTGCCTCTTCGTGGGGTGGAATGAGATTTTCTAATCCTTCCTCCAATGTTACGAATGTAGAATTGTCTAATTGGAATGGTAGTGCAAGAACGGTGCGAATGGGGATTTATGGAACGAGCGGCAACGTCGGCATCGGGACGACGGGGCCAGCAGAAAAATTAGATGTTGTAGGTAATATTAAATTATCAGGTAATATTACAGGAGGTATTAAGTTTGATTTTGTACGTGCATCAATATCTGATTCATTAACAGCTACAGACATAATTAGAGGAGGAACCTTAACAGATGGCACAGCCATACTTACTGGAGGAGCATTAACAGGAGCTACAGGAAATATATCTATGTGGACCAATGATTCTTCATATCTTACAGGAAATCAAACAATTACATTATCAGGAGATGTTACTGGTTCAGGAACAACAGCAATTACAACAACAATTGCTGCTAATTCAGTTGCTTTGGGCACAGATACTACTGGTAATTATGCTGCTGGTGATGCTGAAGCAGGATCTGCCTTAACAGGAGACAGTGCAACATCCTTCTTTTCAATAGGAACATTGGCAGACGCGCTCTTAGAAGCAACGATAGATAGAACTGCTTTTAATGCTTCTGGAACAATAACTGCAACTACTTATCAAGGGTATTCTACTTATGGATATTATTATGCAAAAGATGATTTATACATAAATATGGACAGTGATAATAATGATGCGGACAGTTTTGTGCATGTTCAGCACGCAGGAAGCGATGTGTTTTGGATTGAAGATGATGGATATGTTGGTGGAGTTTTTGGCGCATATCATTCATCTTCTGATGAACGTTTAAAAACAAATATAACAACAGTTACAAGTGCATTAGAAAAAGCATCTCAATTAAGAGGGGTAACATTTAATTGGACAGATCCAGATAAAAACCAAGAAACACAGATAGGTATGATTGCTCAGGAAGTTGAAGCAATACTACCAGAAGCGGTTCATACAGAAACTACTGAATTATTTGATAATCAAAAAGCAATAGAATATGAAAAATTACATGGTCTATGGGCCCAAACATTTAGCGAAATGTTTTCAATAATGAATATAATTAATGCACCACAAAATATTGAATCAATAACAATCAACTCCACAGGCAACGTCGGCATCGGAAATGTTTCACCCCTATATAAGTTAGAAGTTGCAGGCGGAATTCTTGCCTCATCATCAGCATTAACAGGTGTTTTAACCGTATCAGGAACAGCAAGTTCCAGCTTTGCAGGAGGTCTTACCGTCGCAGGTGATTTTAATGTAGATAGTGGTACGTTATTTGTAGATAACGCTTCAAATAACGTCGGCATAGGAACAACTAACCCAACCTACAAACTAACAGTCGCAGGCACAGCATCAATATCCAAAGATTTACACATAGGTAATAAACTATGTATAGGAAAAACATGTATAAATGAAAAAGAGTTAATAAAAATAAAAGAGAATGGAACATCAATAAGCAAAGAGGATAATATAACAATTAAACATTCTATTCTTCCTCCATCATTAGATACAAACATAGTAAGCCAAATTATTAACACTTTAAAGAATCTAGGAATAACAATAAAAGACGGAATAACAAATATTACTAAACTAGCAGTAGAACAATTTAGAGTTAAAAAACAAAAAGACAAAGATTCTATTGTTGGTTCAGACATATTCCCAGCCCAACAAATAGAATACAGAGTAAAGAATAAACTAGTTGAAACAAATTCAAAAATATTCATTACATTTACCTCAGACACAGGAGGCAGAACTTACTACATATCAGAAAAAGCACAAGGAGCTGGATTTACAATCCGCTTAAGCGACGTAACCCCAGAACCCCTAGAATTTGATTACTGGATTTTATTAGTAGATGAGGAAGATTCTCCTGCCGACATTGCATCAGATGCCGATATTGCATCCGATAATAACAATGCCGGAGTTGTCGAAGCTTTTTGCGGAGATAGTGTTGTACAACCAGGAGAATCATGTGATGACGGCAATAAAATAGACGGAGACGGCTGTGATTCCACATGTATAATAGAGGAAGAAACCCCTCCTTTAGAACCCGAAATTATTGAACCAACACCAACACCAACACCAACCCCAACCCCAGTACTAGAACCAGTTGTTGAAGAACCAACCCCAGATAAAGATGGTTCTGCCGACATTGCTCCAGAGGAATCTATCCCCGTAATTGATGAATTATTAAAGCCAGTTGTTGAACAACCAACAATAGAAGAACCACAGCCAATTGAAAAACCAGTCATTGAACCAGAACAAACACCACAATCAGAAGCAGTTATTAAATAAAAAAAAATAACTTATTATTAAAATAAGCTATATGATTAAGAAATTTATTAAAGGCAAAGTATATGTTTTTATAGACGCAGCTAATACTTTTTATGCTCAAAGGACTTTGGGTTGGAAGATTTCTTATGAAAAATTAATGAAATATTTTAAAAAAGAATGTGGCAAGGATGTAAAATGTTTTATTTACGCTGCTTATGACGAAAACAAGCAAAATGAACAGAAATTTTTAGATATGCTAGACATTAATGGATATATTTTAAGAACCAAAGCTATTAAAAAAATAAAAATATCTAGTTATCGCGATAAGCTCAAAGGAAATCTTGATATGGAATTAGCTTTCGAAATAGAATTAAAAAGAAAAGTAAATGGATTATTGTTATGTCCACAAGAGGGCGTATTTCTAAAGAATTATTAGAAAGAGCTAAATATATTGATCTACACAAATTAAAAAACGAAATTTCTCAATAAAAAAATCTGGGGCTGTCCAAAGGACACCCCAGAGTGCTATCACATTATTCAGTATAATTTATAAAAAACCTCTTGTCAAGTTTTTTTTACAGTTTTTTTTATGAATAAAAAAAACAACTTATTATCAAAATAAGCTATATAATATGAGTCAAAAAATAAAAGAAAATAATTATGCTTTTGTAGATAGTCAGAATCTTAATTTAGCAATTAAAGATCGTGGCTGGGAATTAGATTTTGCTAAATTCTATATTTATATTAAAGACAAGTATAAGGTTACAAAGAGCTTTCTTTTTATTGGTTATGTTCCAGGCAATGAGGCATTGTATACTTTTTTACAAAAAACTGGTTATATTGTTATTTTCAAACCAACCCTTGAATACAAAAAGAAAGAAGAAAATTTTATAAAAGGAAATGTTGATGCAGAATTAGTATTACATACAATGATTGAATATCCTAATTATGATAAAGCAATTATTGTCTCTGGTGATGGAGATTTTCATTGTTTAATAGAATATTTAGAAAAACAAAGAAAACTCTTCCGTATAATAATTCCTAATCGTAGAAAATATTCTGCATTATTAAGAAAGTTTCGTAAATATTTTATTTATATAGATGATTTAAACCATAAATTGGGCAAAACAAAAGAGAGGGAGTAACCTTCGGACGAAACCTTAGGCGTGCCCTCTCATCGTGATATTATAATTCTATATTATAAAAAACCCCTTGTCAAGTTTTTTTATGGATAAAAATGAAAAACTTGACATAGAATAAACATTTGATAAAATTAAACTATGCTTACAGATAAAGATATCAAAAAACTAATAAAAGCCCAAAAAGAAATATTTCCTACAGCTGAAATGGTTAAAGGTGGTTTTGATAATATGGATAAAAGATTTGATAAAGTAGATAAAAGATTTGATAAGGTAGATGACAGATTAGATAAGGTAGAGAACAGATTAGAAAGGATAGAACAGGCCAATGAAGACATTAAATTAAGACTAGGTAATACAGCCTTTCAATTTGATGTAAATGACTTAAAAAAAAGAGTTAGGAAATTAGAATTTAAATTAGGAATTAAATCAAGATAAATTTAATATATTTATTATTCAAAATACAAACATTTTACTGTTTGTTTTTTAATTATGTTAAAATTTAATGTTTAAAGGATTATCAGGACCATAGTCAACCACACAACCAGAAGAAACCATACAACAAGAAGAAATTATTGAATAAAAAACAAAAAACCACAAAATCAGCTTAAAAACTCACGAAAACAACCAAAAAACAAAAACAAAACCACCTCACGAAAAACAACAAAAAACTCAAAAAACACACCCAAACCCGTGAGGTAAAAAATACAAAAATATACGAAATAAAAACTTGACATTTAATTTTTTAAATAATAAAATATAAATATATGAAAAAGAATAAATTTATATATATAACATGGAAAGAAGGTAAATATTACGTTGCTCAATGTCTTAATGTGGATGTTTCTAGTTTCGGAGACACTAGAAGTAAGGCTTTAAAAAATTTAGAAGAAGCCTTAGAATTATATTTAGAAGATATTCCAAAATCAGAGATTATAAAGGTGGAACAACCGACTATTACTACGCATCAATTAAAGTATGTCTAAAATTTTTACTTCTCGTTATATAATAAAAATTCTCGAAAAACGAGGATTTCTTTTTATTTCTCAAAAAGGAAGTCATGTTAAGTATAGAAAAATTACAAAAAAAGAAACATTAACAGTTGTTGTCCCTATTCATTCAAAAGAAATACCAGTAGGAACATTTAAATCTATTTTAAGACAATCAAAACTAACCAAAGAAGATTTTATAAAAAAATGAAACAAAATTATTTAAAACAGATAGTAAAATCATTTTAGAATTAAAAAATCAGTGATTACAAAATATATAAACAATATTTTAGATAGTAAAAAATTATATAAAAAATTAGTATGTTCCAATGTGGAACATACTAATAAAGATATTATGATAAAGTTAATAGTAAATTTTTTAATTAATTAACAAATATAAATATAGTAGATAATTTAAATATATAAAACATATCCAAACCCGCGAGATAAAAACATACAAAAATATATAAAATAAGAACTTGACATCGTAGTTTAAATCGACTACAATTGAAGTATGTATTGACTACAATAAATATGGATATTTTAAGAATTTCAAAATCCAAAACTAGAAAAAAAATCCTTAAATTATTTTTTACAGATATTGATAAAAAATATTATTTAAGAGAATTAGAAAAAAAACTAGAAATTTCAGTGGGAAATATTCGAAGAGAGCTTTTGTCTTTGGAAAAAATTGGTTTGTTTAAAAAAGAGAAAAAAGGAAATCAGCTTTACTATTTTTTAAATAAAAAAACACCACTTTTTGAAGAAATAAAAAAAATAGTTTCTAAAACAATAGGAATAGAAGCAAGAATTGAAAAAGGTTTAAAAAAAATAAAAAATATTAAAATATCTTTTATTTTTGGTTCTTTTGCAAAACAAAAAGAAGATCAATTTAGCGACATTGATTTAATGATAATAGGTAATCCAGATGAAAATATTTTAATTAAAAATATTTCATTAATTGAAACATATTTAAGCAGAGAAATAAATTATGTTATATTTTCTCAACAAGATTTTAGAAAAAAATCAAAAGAATCTGTTTTTTTAGAAGACATAATAAGTAATCCAAAAATATTTATTATTGGAAATCAAAATGAATTTGAAAAAATTATTAGATGATAATAGTTTACAAAAAAAGAAATTCAGCCTTAAGGAAGTAGAAAGCGTGCTAATTAAGTCTTGCAGGTCAATCAAAGCAGCAAAAATTTTATTAAAGGAAAACATTGATGAGTCTGCTTTTGAGCAAGCATACAAATCAATGATTTTAGCTGGTCGTGCTTTAATATTTTCTTTAGGATACAAGCCAAGAACCGTTGGTTCTCATATAATTACAATAAGATTTTGTGAATCTTATTTAGGAAAAGAATTTAAGATTTTAATAGAAAAATTTAAAAGAATGAAACAAAAAAGAAATTATTTAATTTATGGCACAGATTTAATAATTTCTGAAATTGAAGCAAAAAATGCCATAAAAACAGCTGAAGATTTTATTAAAAGAATAGAAAAAATAATTGAAAAGAAAAATCCTCAGAAAAAATTAGTTTATAATGACAAAAAACAAATTTATGCAAAAAGAACTAGAAAAATTGAAAAAGTTTAGAAAATTTTTCAAAAGATTGATTATTGAAAATTGTGGTAAGAAATGTTGTGATTATTGTTTTAATTGTATAATTTGTAGAACATAGAAAATTTATAAAAATTTTAATTTTTAGTTTGACAGTATTAATAATTTTGAAAAATTATAAAAAAATGAAACAAAACTATTTAAAATCAATAAGCGCAAAAGACTTGGGAAAATTAAACATGCCAGATTTTTGTCCAAGATGTTTTTGGTATGAAAGACACATAGGAAAAGCACCAGGAATATTTCCAGGAATATTTAGTACATTGGACTCTGTTTCAAAAAGAAGCACTCATCGTTCTTTTAATAATCAGGGCCAACCACCAGAATGGTTACCAATTCCAGATGCAATAGAAGTTGTAGAAGATGATACAACATTTAAACTTCCAGTAGAGCATGGTGATTGGATATTGATTGGAAAACCAGATGATATTTTAAAAACAAAAGATAATGCATATCATATTATTGATTATAAAACAGCAAAATTTACAGAAAGACAAGACGAACTATTTCCTTTATATGAAATACAATTAAATTGTTATGCATTTTTAGCTGAAAAATATGGATTTAAACCAATAAGAAATTTATCTTTAATTTATTGTCATCCTCATGATGATCTAGATAGTGATGAAAATTTTAAACTGGGATTTGAAACATATATTGTAGATATAAAAATAGATTTAGAAAAAATCCCAAAAATTCTTCTAAAAGCAAGAGAAATCTTAGACCAGCCACAACCACCAAAATCAAGAAAAGACTGTAAAGACCTTTGTTATTATATAGACAAAGTAAAAGAAACTAAATTTTAAATTTAAAAAATAATGAAAAAACAAGATCAAAATAATAAAGGAGAAATAATAATATACAAAACAAAAGGTAAAATATCTTTATATGTTAAATTAGAAAAAGAAACTATATGGTTAAATCAAAAACAAATATCTGAATTATTTAGCAAAGATATTAGAACAATAAATGAGCATATCAAAAATATTTTTAAAAGTGATGAGCTTGAGAAAAAACAAACTATCCGGAAATTCCGGATAGTTCAAAAAGAAGGAAAGAAACTCGTAGAAAGAAAAATAGATTTTTATAATCTAGATATGATTATTGCAGTTGGTTATCGTGTTAATTCAAAAAGAGCTACTCAATTCCGTATTTGGGCAACAAAAATCTTAAAAGATCATATAATTAAAGGATTTACAATAAATCAAAAAAGATTAAAAGAAACAAGTTTAAAAGAATTTGAACAAGCTATTTCTTTAATTAAAAAAACAATAGAATCAAAAAAACTTAATACTAAAGAAGCAAAGGGATTATTAAAAGTTATTACTGATTATGCTAATGCTTGGATTTTATTACATAAATACGATGAAGGGAAATTAAGAATAGAAAAAACTACAAAAATAAAACAAACAATAGATTATAAAGAAGCAAATCAAATCATTCTAGAATTAAAGAACAATTTAATTAAAAAGAAACAAGCTAGTGATTTATTTGGAACAGATACAAAAAATGGTTTACAAGGAATATTGAGAACAATAAATCAAACTTTTGATAAAAAAGAATTATATCCAAGTATTGAAGAAAAATCAGCTCATTTATTGTATTTTATTATTAAAGACCATGTATTTACTGATGGAAATAAGCGCATTGGTTCTTTTTTATTTATTGTTTTTCTTGCAAAAAATAGTTATTTATTCAATAAAAAAGGAGAAAAGAAGTTTAATGACAATGCATTGGTGGCATTAGCATTATTAATAGCACAAAGCAACCCAAAAGAAAAAGATACAATGATAAAATTAATAATAAATTTTTTAATTAATTAATATGAATGTAGTAGATAATTTAAATATAAAGAGCTGTCCATATTGTGATAGTAAGAACATAATAAGAAGAGGAATAAGAAAAAACAAGCTTCAAACTGTTCAGTTATATATTTGCAAAGATTGTAATAAAACATTTACACCGTATCCAATAAAAAACAAAAAATACCCTTTAAAAATTATTTTAGAGGGTTTAACTTTATATAATATAGGCAATAGCAAAGAAAAAACAATAAAATTATTAAAAGAAAAATTCGGAATAAATATTAGTTCTAAAACTTTATCAAATTGGATAGAAGAACTTAAATATTTGTGTACTTATTCAAGATATAGACAACAAGGAAAAAAATTATACACTCCAAATCAGATAATTAAAAAATTAAACCTAAATCATAAACAAGTATATGAATATTGTTATCATCAAGCTAAATTAGATTTAATTACAAAAGATTTTCCAAGTAATAAAAGTTTTAAAATATTTAAAGAATTTTTAGAAACAATATATCAATCATGCCCACACCACTATTTTCATCAAGAAAATTCTAGAGCATCGCAAACAAAAAAATTAAAATTTAGCTTAGAACAAGTAATGGTCAAAGAAAAACAAAACTATGCAACCCGAACAGCCAATTTAGTTTTGCAATCAGTAAAAAACAATAGATTAAGACATGAAATATTGCAAAGATTTATGTTAGCCAATGATTCAGTAACAGTAGCAGTAGAAATACCAATATATTTATTAAGAAAAGATATAGAATATATGGAAAAAGTATTAAAATTTGAATTTCCAATTAAACCAGAAATATTAACAGGTCATATAGATTTTATACAATTTAGAAATAATCAAATACATATATTAGATTTCAAACCAAAAAGTAAAAAAGATAAACCATACGAACAATTAACATGGTATGCAATAGCTCTTTCAAGGTTAACAGGATTAAGATTATATGATTTTAAATGTGCATGGTTTGACCAAGATCACTATTATGAATTTTATCCTTTACACATGGTTTATAAATTAAAACCTTGACAAATGTATTTTTTCTGTATAGTATTAACGGTATGGGCGTTAATACTATTAAATAAACATTGATTTATGAAAACCTTAGGAAAAACAAGTGCAAAATTGATTGAAGGTCTTTATGATAAAAATAAAGTAATTTTTAGTATTAATGATGTTGTAAATATAACTGGATTAAACTATTTTTCTGCTGGACGACTTATTTCAGAATTAAAAAATAGAAAAATTATTGCTTCATTAAAAAAAGGAAAACATATAATTATTCCTCAAGAATTAGGAAATGTAAATAATTATATTGGAAATTGGTTTATAGCTGCAAAAAATATAGTTAATAGTTTAAATTATTATATTGCTTTTTATAGTGCAATGGATTTTTGGGGCATGACTATTCATCCAATAAATAAGATTTTTATAGCTACTAACAAAAGACAGATTTCACCGATTAATGCAAAAGATAGATTTAAATTTGTCTTTATAAGCAAAAAATTCATTTTTGGAGTTACGGAAAAATGGATAGACAAAAAGGAAAAAGTAAGAATTTCTGATTTAGAAAAAACAATTTTAGACGCGCTTTTTCATCCAGAATATTGTGGGGGTATTACAGAAATAGCAAAAGGCATTTTTTTAGTAAAAGATAAAATAGATTGGAAAAAAATATTATTTTATTTAAAAAAATATAATAAAAGTATAATAGTTAAACGCTTAGGATATATTTCAGAAATATTAAACATTGGAGACAAAAAGACATTAAATGATTTAAAAAGAATAATTGGTAAACAATATGATGTTTTTGATCCTGTTTTACCAAAAAAAAATTTAGCTAAAAATAATTGGCGTTTAATTGATAATGTTTCTCCTAATCAAATCAGAAAAATAATTAAAACATGATAAATTATTCTCAAATTGTAAAAAAGGCATCAGAAAAAGGAGTTCCAGTAGAAACAATTGAAAAAGATTATTTTATTGAATTGTTTCTTTTTTATTTTTCTAAACATAAAAACATTAAAGATTTAATATTTAGAGGAGGAACAGCGCTTAAAAAGATGTATTTTCCTGATTATAGATTTTCAGAAGATCTTGATTTTTTGACAGCAATTAAAAAACAAGAATATAAATTGAATTGGAAAATTCGTCTTTCAAAACAAATACCAGAACTTTTAGACTTTGAAAAGGCAATTAAAAAAATAGAAGACTATATTAAAAATAATGGATTTTAAATATTTAAGATCATTATTATGAGTTTTATCCATTATATATGGTTTATAAACTAAAAAAATAGGTTTGAAATAGTCATATATTTGTGGTATAATGATGATATATGGAAAAAAAATTACCTAAGTTTTTAGAATCAGTTTTATGGAGTTATGACTTAAAAGATATAGATATTAAAAAGGATAAAAATTTAATTATTCAGCAGGTTTTAAATCATGGAACCAAAAAACATTTAAAATGGCTTTTTAATAATTATTCTAAAAAGCAAATAAAAGACGTTTTAAAAAATCCCAAAAGAGGATTTTGGTATGATAATGTTTTAAATTATTGGTTAACGATTTTTAATCTTAAGATAAGTGAAGATAAATACAAATTAGCTATTCGTGAAATATTTCCATCTTTAGAAAAGATAAGAATAATGAAAAGAATTTTAAAAAAAGAAATAAGATTATGAAAGATGAAATTTTAAATCAGAATCAAAAAAAGATAATTAAAAAAATGGAATTTTTAAAGAATAATTTTTATTTAGCCGGTGGAACAGCATTGGCCTTACAATTAGGCCATAGAACATCTAAAGATTTTGATTTTTATTCAAAAAAAGATTTTGATTCAAAAAAACTTTATCTTGATTTTAAAAAAGAATTTTCAAAAGATATTTCTGAGCCTATCTATTCTGAAAATACTCTTGAGTTTAAAATAGGTATAACAGATATATCTTTTTTTAAATATCCTTATAATTTAATTGGTCCTTTTGATAATTATAAACTTTTATTATTAGCAAATATAAAGGATATTGCAGCAATGAAAGTAGAAGCAATTATTGGGAGAGGAACGAAAAGAGATTTTATAGATATTTATTTTTTAATTAAAAAATTTAGTTTAAAAAAAATTCTTGAATTTACAAAGAAAAAATATCCAGAAACCTTTAATGAGTATTTGTGTTTAAGGTCGTTGCTTTATTTTAAAGATGCAGAAACAAAGCAAAATAGATCAAAAATAAGAATTTTAAACTCAAACATTAATTGGCAAAGTATTAAAAATTATATAATAAAAGAAGTTAAAGATTATGTATTAAAATAGATATACTTATTAATAAAAATCAAACAGTTTTTGCTGTTTGTTTTTTTATTTTGTATGATTAAGTTAATGATTAAATTAGAAAAATTTCTTTTTTATGTTTTTATTTTCTTAATTCCTTTTCAAGTAAGGTATGTATTTAATTGGCAAGCAAATGAATGGAATAATTTTTTTCTATATTTATCAGATATTATTTTAATTGGTATATTTGTATTTTCAATAATTAATAAAAGGATTAAATTTAAAAAACAAGATATATTCTTGTTTTTGTTTTTATTTATTTCTTTTATTTCAATTTTTTATTCTTCTAATCAATCAATAGCTGTTTTTAGATTTATTAAATTATTATCTTATTCATTTTTATACATATATATTGTAAGAAATATTAAATTTTTAAATTTAAAGAATATTTTATTAATTATATTCTCCTCTGGAATTTTTCAAGCAGTTTTAGGAATATTACAATTTATTAAACAATCTAGCTTGGGTTTAAAATTTATTGAACCTGGTGTTTTAAAGCCAGGAGCATATAATGTTGCTAGCTTTATATTTAATGACGATAAAATATTAAGAGCTTATGGTTCATTATCTCATCCAAATGTTTTAGCTGGTTTTATGCTTTTATGCATTTTTTGTTTTTTAGTTCTTTTTTTAAAATTTGATTTTAAGAAAATATATTTAATTGGTTTTTCTCTTTTTATTTTTACTTTGTTTTTAACATTTTCTCGTACATCCTTAACAGTTTTTTTAATTCTTGTACCTTTGTATTTATTAATTAAATTTTTTGTAATTAAAAAAATGGGCAATAATAAAGAGAGAAGAGAATTGAGTAAAAAATTAATATCTTTGTTTTTTGTTTTTCTAATTATTTCAATATTATCTATTTTAATTCTATCTCCATATTTAAAAGCTAGATTTTTTACAATATCAATAAATGAAGAAGCAGTTGATTTAAGGTTTTTCTATAATAAAATAGCCATTGAAATGATAAAACAAAAGCCCGTTATAGGGATAGGAATAGGAAATTTTGTTTTTCATTCTCAAAATTATCCTGTATATTTAAAAGCTGGTGTAAATATGATTAAAAGCATAGAACCAACCTTAGAAAAATTAAAAAATAATGATTCTATTCCTGATTGGGCTTATCAACCAGTGCATAATATATATTTATTAATAGCAACAGAATTAGGAATTATTGGTTTAATTTTAATTGGTATATTTGTTTTAAAAACTTTAATTAAAACAAAAACTCTTGGTTTTGCTTTTTTAATAATAGGATTTTTAATTATTAGTCTTAATGATCATTATTTTTACACGCTTAATTCTGGGGCATTAATGTTTTGGTTGGGTTTAAGTTTATGCAATACATAGCTGATTTTCATATTCATTCTAAGTATTCAAGAGCAACATCTAAAGACATGGATGTTGAAAATTTAGATAAATGGGCAAATATTAAAGGAATAGATATTTTAGGAACAGGAGATTTTACTCATCCTTTGTGGTTTAAAGAATTAAAAACAAAACTAGAACCAGCTGAAAAAGGGTTATATAAAATTAAGAAAAGATTTAAAATTAAGAATGGAATAGATAAAGACTTAAGATTCATTTTAACTGCAGAAATATCTAGTATTTATTCCAAGGGAGGTAAAGTAAGAAAAATACATAATTTAATTTTTGCTCCTTCGTTTGATGTTGTAGATAAAATAAATGCTCATTTAGGCTGGATAGGGAATATTAAATCAGATGGTAGGCCAATATTAGGATTAGATGCTAAGGAGTTAGCTAAAATTGTTTTTAAAATTTCTAAAGATTGTATGATTATTCCTGCTCATTGTTTATTGCCCGATTCATATTTGCATGTAAATAATAAATTGAAAAAAATTAAAAATGTTTCTGAAAATGATAAAGTTTTTACACACAAAGGAAGGTGGAGAAAAGTAGAAGAGGTTTATAAAAGAAAATATAATGGAAAGATTTATAATATTAGACCATATTATTTTAGACTTGGATTAAAAACCACTTCTGAACATCCATTCTATGCAATTAAGACGTATAAAGACTGTTTAAATGTATCGCATAATGTTTGTAAGCCAATATGTGCGTACAAAGACAATAGAAAATGTACGCATGAGGAATATAAAAAATATAAGCCAGAATGGATACAAGCTAAAAATATTGAAAAAGGTGATATTCTTATATTCCCAAGATTTTTAGATAAAATTAAAGATATTAAAGAAATAAAACTTAGTGATTTTTTAAATAAAAAAGAATTTAAAATAACCAACAACAAGATCTCTTGTTTTGGTGGAAGGGCAAAATTAATTCCAAATAAAATAGAAATTACTAAAGATTTTTGTAGATTGATAGGTTATTATATGTCAGAGGGATATACCGACAGTCGAGATTCAATTTCTTTTTGTTTTCATGAGAACGAAGAAGAATATGTTGAAGATCTAAAAAAAATAATGAAAAAAAGCTTTAATCTGGAGCCAAGGGAATATAGTAGAGATGGAGTTAAAAGCATAGAAATTATATATTTTTCAAAAATTTTATCAAAAATATTTAAAAATAATTTTTATAATGATTCTAATAAAAAAACAGCAATTACAAAAGAATTGCCTAGTTGGATATTAGACCTGCCACTAGAAAAACAAAAAGAAATTTTGATAGGATGGTGGCGTGGTGATGTTGGAGCAACTTCATCTCGTTCGTTAATGAATCAAATGAAAATTATTTTACTGAGATTGGGAATAATCCCTTCTATTTTAGAACAAGACATGGATAAAATTAATAGTAAAAAGTCTAAAATAGGGAATAGGATTATTACTGCAAATTATAATTCTTTTTGTTTGACTAATCTTTCGTTTTTAAAAGATGATTTTAATTTATTAAAAACTCCTGAATTTAAAAAATTTAACACTAAACTAAAAAGAAGACATGGTTGGATGGATAATAAATATATTTATATTCCTGTTAGAGATATAGAAGTAGGTAGTTATAAGGGTGATGTATATAATTTAGAGGTAAAACAAGATAATTCTTATACTGCAGAATTTGCTATAATTCATAATTGTTATACTCCATGGTTTAGTATATTTGGTTCTAAATCTGGCTTTGATTCAATAGAAGAATGTTTTGAAGAATATTCAAAAGATATTTTTGCAATAGAAACAGGATTAAGTTCTGATCCTATAGCAAGCTGGGCCAATTCTTCTTTAGATAATATTACTTTAATTAGTAATGGAGATGCTCACAGTCCGCGTAAGATCGGTAGAGAAGCAAATATTTTTGAAGGAAAGAAAATATCATATAATCTAATTAAACAGGCAATTAAAAGAGAGTCAAAAGAATTAAAATTAATTGAAACATTAGAGTTTTTTCCAGAAGAAGGAAAATATCATTGGGATGGACATAGAAAATGTAATATAGTATTAAGTCCTGAAGAGTCTGACAAGCATAACAATATATGTCCTGTGTGTAAAAAGCCATTAACAATCGGAGTAATGAATAGAGTTTTTGCGTTAGCAGATAGAAAATTAGGAGAAAAGCACAAAAATACAATTCCTTTTAGACATATAATTCCATTAGATGAAATAATTGGGAATGCTTTAGATGTTGGTCCTAATACAAAAACAGTAGAAACTCATTACAAGGCATTAATTAAAGCTTTTAAAACAGAATTTAATATATTATTAAATGTTTCTAAGGAAAAAATAGCTTCTGTTAGTTTACCAGAAATAGCAGATGGCATAGATAGGGTTAGAAAAGGAAAAGTTTCAATACAACCAGGATATGATGGAGAATTTGGTAAAATTAATGTTTTTAAAGAAAATGAAAAAAGAATTAAAAATGGAGGGCAAGATACTTTATTTTAAATTATATGGAGTTATTTGTAAATTCAATTCTTGGTCTTTTATATGAACATAGATATATATTTTCTTTTATTGGTGCGCTATTTGAGGGCACTTATACTTTAGTTCTTGCTGGTGTTCTTTTAAAATTTGGATTTTTTAATTTTTTTGGGTTATTTGCTGTTCTTTTTGTTGGATATTACATTAATGGAATCTTTTTTTATTTATTAGGATATTTTGGTGGAAAAAATATTATAGATAAATTTATAAAAAAGTTTCATTTAACAAGAAAAATATTAGAAAAAATAGAAAAATATTTTGAAAAGCATGTAGTAAAAACAATATTTATTAGCAGAATTACTCTTGGAACAAGTATTTTTGTTTTAATGATTGCTGGTAGTTTAAAAATTAAGAAAAAAACAGTACTTATTACAACTTTTTTTGCTTCTATTGTTTGGATATTGTCTGTATTAATAATTGGTTATTCTCTTGGATTGGGATATAAAGCAGTTGGTGATATTACTCAAAAAATTGCTAAAGGATTGGCTATTGGTGTAATAATCTTTTTAATAATTATATCTATTGTTTTAATTGCTTGGTTGAGAAAGATTACTAAATTAAAGTTTTTTAAAAATTTAGAAGATCATAAATTTGCTTTTTTTAGAAAAATAGGCAGGGCGATTAATAAGATGAATAATAACAATTGACAAGTGTATTTAAATAGCATACAATTGTATGTATATAGCATATGATTAGTTTTACTAAAAATCAAATGTTAATTTTAGGCCTTCTTTATTCAAATCAAGAGAAGGAATATTATTTTAGAGAAATTGCTAGTTTTTTAAATAAAAAACCAGGTGTTTTTCAAAGAGATTTAAATAAATTAGAAGAAAAAGGAATTGTTAAAAGTCATTATCGTGGAAATCAAAGATATTTTAAAATAGAAAAACAATATCCACTATACAATGAATTAAAAAGCATAATTTTTAAAACTACTGGAATTCAAGGAAAATTAAAGAATTTGGTAGAAAGTTTTTCTAAAATTAAAAAAGCTTTTCTATTCGGTTCTTTTGTTTTAGAAAAAACAGATAAATTAAGTGACATAGATATATTGATTATAGGAAGTCCTAAAATAGAAGAATTTTCTAATAAAATTAGGGAAATTGAGAAAACACTAGATAGAGAAATAAATTATATAATTTATTCATTAAAAGAATTTAACGAAAAGACAAAAAACAAAGATCCATTTTTAATGAATGTTTTAAAAAATAAAATTATTTTAAAAGATGAATAATAAAAAATTTAAAGAACAGGATATAAATTTTGAACAGATAGAAAGATTTTTAGAAGGCGCACAAAAGAAAATAAATTCTTCTAAAAAAGTTTTATTAATTGATCAAGAATTAAGTTATCAAACAGCATATGAAGCCATGATTAAAGCAAGCTTGGCCTTAATGCTTAGTTTTGGGAAAAGACCAAGATCATTACCTGGTCATTATGTGGCGATTATAGATTTTATAGAAAACAAATTAGATAAAAAGCATAAAGAATTAATAGGGCTTTTTGATGATATGCGAAAAAAAAGAAACAAGTTTATTTATGAAGATATAAGCTTTATAAGCCAATATGAAACAGAACAATCTATAAAAATAGCAATAAAATTTATTGATATTATTAGAAAAAAGATTCATGAAACACATCCACAGAAAAAATTGTTATGAAAAGATTTTTAAAATTTTATTTACCAATAATTATCTGGGCAGGAATAATATTTCTTCTTTCATCAATTCCTAATTTAGAATCAGGATTAGAACAAGATTTTTTACTTCGTAAAATTGCTTAAGCATGCCCTTTTAAGGAGGATAGGAAAAGTTGTAAGTAAAATTGGTATTGGGAAAAATAAATATTAATATACTTGACAAGCTATTTTTTCTATAATAATATTGTAATACAAAGTAATAATTAATATTACAAATATATGAGAAAAATTGTAAATATATCATTGCCTGCTGAATTAAACAAGGTTGTTGAAAAAAATGTAAAAACTGGAGAATATGCTACAAAAAGCGAATTCTTTAGAAGTTTATTAAGAGATTGGATGGAAAGAAAATTATTAAAAGAAATAGAAGAAAGCAGAAGAGAAATTGTTTTAGGAAAAGGCAAAGTTTTAAAATCTTTTAAAGACTTAGATTAATTTATGAAAATATATTATTCGGTTAAATTTGAAAGAAAATACAAAAAGCTTCCAAAAAAAATAAAAGAAAAGATTAAAGAAAAAGAACATATTTTTAGAAAAAATCCATTTGATAAGAGCCTAAAAACTCATAAGCTTTCTGGTAAATTAAGTGGTTTATGGGCTTTTTCTATTGATCAGAAATATAGAATAATATTTGAATTGAAAAATAAAAATACAATATGGCTTCATTCTGTTGGAGATCATTCTGTTTACAAATTTTAAAGTGAAAAGATTTTTAAAATTTTATTTACCAATCATTGTCTGGGCAGGAATAATATTTCTTCTTTCTTCGCTTCCTAGCTTAGAATCAGGATTAGAACAAGATTTTTTACTTCGTAAAATTGCTCATGTGTTAGAATACTTTATTCTAACCTTTTTACTTTTAAGAGCATTTGGTAATAAATCAATCATTTTATCAATAATAATTGCTGTTTTATATGCTTTTTCTGATGAATATCATCAAACTTTTGTTTTTGGAAGACACGGAGCATTAAAAGATGTAGGAATAAATAGTATTGGTATTTTATTAATGAGCTTTATATGGTATATTAGAAACAAAGGTCGTATTATTAGAAAGTAACTTTATTAAATTATGATGGCATATATAAATTATTGTTTCAGCTTTTTAGCAACAATAATACTAATTATTGGAGTAGTAGCATTATTAACAAATCTTGGAATATTAGACGCATCTATTTGGAAATGGTGGCCAATATTACTAATTGTTTCAGCAGCATATATTTTTGCTTTAAAGAAAAAAAGAAAAAAAATTGTTGCTAGTCATATCTTTGGAAAAATAGTTGGCGATGAAAGAGTACATGAGAAAGTAAAGAAAATCATTGATACAGTTGATGAAGTAATTGATAAAAAATTAGATGAATGGCATGAAGATGCAACAGAAGGCAAAAAAACTAGCAGAAAATAGAAAAGCGCTTTATGATTATGAAATTTTAGAAACTTATGAGGCCGGTTTAAAGCTTTTTGGCCATGAGGTTAAAGCAATCAAAGCCGGCCACATTAGTTTAAAAGGATCATATGTTGTAATTAAAGATCAAGAAGCTTTTTTAATTAATTCTTTAATTTCTCCATATCAAGAGAAAAACACACCTGATGATTATGATAAATATAGGTCAAGAAAGCTTTTGTTAAGGAAAAAAGAAATTCAATCTTTGATTGGTAAATCAAAACAAAAAGGATTGACATTAATACCAATTAAGATATATACTAAGAAGAACTTAATTAAACTAGAATTTGGTATTGGAAAAGGAAAAAGAGAAATAGATAAAAGACAAAAAATTAAAAAAAGAGAATTTGAAATAGAAAAACAAAGAGAATTTAGGGGACGATAGGCTTCGATAGAAAAGTTCTTTAAAATATGCAAGTCGAGGATATTAGTTAGCTCGTAAAAATCTAATAAAAAACAACTGCAAACAAATTTAATTTTGCACCTGCTGTAGCTTAATTGATACAGCCATTCTAATTGTAATTCTCAATGCACAATCAAGAATGTTATAGTTTTTTGAGATAGATATTTTAACTTGTCCTGGTTAAAATATTGAATTCTTTGGACAAAACTATTTAAGTTTTTTTCTGTTTTTTATTTAAATAGTTTTAATTAAACAGAATATGCTTGTAGATTTATTTTAAAAATTTTTTTACACGGGAGTTCGATTCTCCCCGTCTCCACAATGAGAAAAACATTTTTTAGAAAACAGGAAAAGAAAAAACTTACAAGAATCAATGAAATGATTCGCATCGATCAGGTGCGAGTTATTGATGAAAAAGGAGAAAATTTAGGAATAATTGATACTTCTAAGGCATTAAGCATAGCAAAAGAAAGATTATTGGATTTAGTAGAAATTTCTCCTACTGCAAACCCACCTGTTTGTAAGATTACAGATTATGGTAAATATCAATATTCTGAAGAGAAAAAACAAAGAAAAATGAAAGCTAAACAGAAAAAGTTTGAATTAAAGGGAATAAGAATTGGTTTTAATACATCTTCTCATGATTTAGAAACAAGAGTTAAGCAAATAGAAAAATTTTTAAAACTAGGTCATAAAGTTAGAATAGAAATGAGATTAAAAGGAAGAGAAAGAGGTAGAAAATACATTGCTAAAGAAAAATTAGATAATTTTATTGAAACAATTCCTCTTGATATTAAAAAAGAAGAAGAAACAAAGAATAATCCAAGAGGAATAGCAATAACAATATGTCTGGAAAAACCAACAAATCAATAACCAAAAGGTTTAGATTAACCAAAAAAGGAAAACTGATGCGTAGACCGCAGAATCAGGATCATTTGAATTCAAAACAATCAGGAAATCAAAGAAGGAAAAAAAAAGGTTTCAAGGTTGTAAAAGGAAAAATTGCTAAAGATCTAATTAAATTTTTATGACAAGGGTAAAAAGAGGCGTTCAAAAACGCAAAAGAAAGAAAAAAATAATAAAGCAGGCAAAAGGATTTAAATGGGGAAGAAAGTCTAAGTATAGATTAGCTAAAGAGGCATTAAAACATGCCTGGACTTATTCATATAGAGATAGAAGGAATAAAAAAAGAAGTTTTCGTAGATTGTGGCAAATACAAATTAATGCTATGTGTAGAGAAAATGGAATTTCTTATTCTAGATTTATTAATGCATTAAAGAAAAATGAAATCATTATTGATAGAAAAATCTTAGCTCAACTGGTCCAAGACCATCCAGATATATTTGTAAAAATAATAGATGAAGTTAAAAAGGGCTAATAGAGCCCTTTTTAAAAATCAAAGGGTTATCCACAATGGTTCTCATTGACAATGAGAACTTTACATGATAAGCTTATAATATCAATGAGAACTATTAATTTAATTATTTATGGAAAAATCTTTGTTAAAGGAAATAATTTTAGAACAAAAAGAAGTTATTGATAAAAAAGATAAAGGCATAGAAAGAAATGCTTTATTTCTAATTAAAAAATATCTTAAAATGCCACATATTGTTGTTATTGCTGGAATTAGGCGTGTTGGGAAATCAACTTTATTAGTTCAATTAATAAGATCTTTTTATAAAGACAAGTGTTATTATTTTAATTTTGAAGATGAACGCTTGCTTGATTTTTTTTCTAAAGACTTTAATTTACTTTATGAGTCTTTCTTGGAGCTTTTTGGTGAAAAAAAGGTTTTCTTTTTCGACGAAATTCAAAACATTAAAGGATGGGAAAATTTTGTTAGAAGAATGCAAGACAGAGGATTTAAGTTTTTTATAACTGGTTCAAATGCATCTCTTTTAAGCAAGGAGCTTGGAACAAAATTAACTGGAAGATATATTCTTTGTGAACTTTATCCTTTTTCTTTTGATGAATTTTTGAGATTCAATAAATATGAATTTAAAGAAAATTTTTTATTAAAAACAGTTGAAAGAGGAAAATTAAATAAATTATTTAATGAATATTTAAAACAAGGAGGAATGCCAGAATATTTAAATTATAAGAATTCTGAAATTTTAAAAAAAATGTATGAAGATATCCTTTATAGAGATATTGTTACTAGATACGAGATTAAGGAAGTTAAATCTTTAAGAGAGCTTTCTCTTTATTATTTAAGTAATTTGGCCAATTTATTTTCATATAATAAATTAAAAAGTCTTTTGAAATTGGGAAGCGTTAATACTGTAAGTAGTTATACTGATTATCTTGAAAATAGTTTTTTAATATTTACAACTAGTTTGTATTCTTATTCTTTGAAAAAGCAATTTGTTGCTAATAAAAAAGTTTATTGTATTGATAATAATTTAGCCAATTCAATTTCTTTTAGATTTTCAAAAGATGTTGGAAAATTTTTAGAAAATTTAGTCTTTATAGAATTAAAAAGAAGAGGAAAAGAAATATATTATTATCGTACTGAAAATAATTTAGAAATTGATTTTGCCATTAGAAAGGGTAGAAAACTTGAATTATTAATTCAAGTTGCTCAAAGCTTGAATAACATAGAAACAAAGGAAAGAGAAGTAAAGGCTTTAATAAAAGCATTAAAAGAATTAAAATTAAAAAAGGGATTAATTCTTACTGAAAATGAAGATGGAGAAATTAAAATAGATAATAAAATAATAATAATTAAATCAATATATAAATGGTTATTAGAAGACAAATCAAAGAAATAATTAATAAGGCAATTAAATCAAAAATTGATTTTGTTGTTGAAGCACCACAAGAAAAATCTTTTGGTGATTATGCTACTAATGTAGCAATGCTTTTAGCAAAGAAAAAATCTCCTATAGAAGTAGCTGGAGAAATTAAATTAAAAATTAAAACAGATTTATTTGAAAAAATAGAAATTGTTAAACCAGGATTTATTAATTTTTTCTTAAAAGATTCTTTTTTGCAAAATCAAGTTAAAGAAATAATTAAAGGTAGTAAAATAAATATTGGGAAAGGAAAAAAAATCCAAGTCGAATTTATATCTGCTAACCCAACTGGCCCTTTAACCATTGCTAATGCCAGGGGAGGACCTATGGGAGATGTTTTAGCTAATGTTTTAAATAAGGCTGGGTTTAAAGTAGAAAAAGAATATTATGTTAATGATTCTGGTAATCAAATTTTAAGTTTAGGAAATTCTGTATTAGGGAATAAAGAAGGTGAGTATAAAGGAGAATATATTAATAAATTGAATATTAAAGAAAAAGACCCATTTAAAGCAGGACAAAAAGCAGCCAAATTAATAACTGAGAAATTAATTAAAAAAACAATAGATAAATTAGGAGTTAAATATGATAAATGGTTTTTTGAAAGTAGTTTAGATATTAAAAAAACAATAGATATTTTAAAAAGAAAAAAATTAACTTATGAAAAAGAAGGAGCTCTTTGGTTTAAATCTTCTAAGTTTGGAGACAATAGAGACAGAGTTTTAATTAAAAAAGATGGGTTATATACGTATTTAGCTGATGATATTGCTTATCATTTAGATAAATTTAAAATTAGAAAATTTGATAAAGTAATTAATATCTTGGGAGCTGATCATCATGGAGATGTTCCTAGTTTAATGGCTGGAGTAGATGCAATTGGGTTCAAAGGAAAATTAGAAATAATTTTACATCAATTTGTTACTATTATTAAAAATGGTAAACAAATTAGAATGTCTAAAAGAAAAGGTAATTTTGAAACTTTAGATGATTTATTAAAAGAAGTTGGTTCTGATTCAGTAAGATTTTTCTTTTTAATGCATTCTGCTAATAGACATATGGAGTTTGATTTAGATTTAGCCAAAGAAAAATCTCAAAAAAATCCTGTTTTCTATATTCAATATGCTTATGCTAGAATAAATAGTATTTTAAAAAAAGCAAAGCCTAAAAATCCTAATTTAAAATTATTAAATCATCCTTCAGAATTAGATTTAATTAAACAATTAATTAAATTGCCAGAAATCATTGAAGATACAGTTAAAGATTATCAGGTTCAAAGATTGCCTCATTATGCAATGGAAGTTGCTTCTGCTTTTCATAGATTTTATACTGATTGTAAGGTTTTAGGAGATTACAAAGAAATGGAAAATGCTAGATTAAGTTTAGTTTTAGCAACTAAAACTGTTTTAGAGGAAATATTAGACTTAATGGGAATTTCAAAGCCTAAAAAAATGTGAATAATCAATATTTTATTCTTAGACATGGACAAGCTAGGTCTAATAAATATGATTTTGTTAGTTCTTGGCCTGAAAAAGGGTATAATCCATTAACTAGGGATGGGAAAAAACAAGTTAAACAAGTAATTAAAAAATTAAAAAGAGAAAATATTGATTTAATATTTTCTTCTGATGTTTTGCGTGCTAAATCAACTGCTGAAATAATTGGAAAATCATTAAATTTAAAAATTAATTTTGATAAAAGATTAAGAGAAATAAATACAGGAGATTTAAATGGTAGTTCAATTGAAAAATGGTATGGATATTTTGGGAATAGTAATAGATTTGAAAAAAGACCACCTAATGGAGAAAATTTAACAGATGTTTTTAATAGAGCAAAAGGATTTTTAGATGATATTGATAATAAGTATAAGGAAAAAAATATTTTAATTGTTTCTCATAGTGATTTATTGGTTTCTTTTCAGGGAATTTCTAAAAATTTATTTGCAGAAAAATCATTTTCAATTAAAGGTCAAAAAACTGGTGAATTAAGAAAATTATGAACATTCCAGAAATAGAAAAAAATATTCTTGAGTTTTGGCAAAAGAATAATATATTTAAAAAATCTTTAGATAAAAAATCTAAACAAGATTTTGTATTTTATGATGGTCCACCATTTGCAACTGGATTGCCTCATTATGGTCATATTGTTGCTTCTTTAATGAAAGATATTATTCCTCGTTATTGGACAATGAAGGGATATAAAGTTGAAAGAAAATGGGGATGGGATTGTCATGGTTTGCCAATAGAAAATATTGTTGAACAAGAATTAAAAACAAAATCTAAAAAAGATATTGAAGATTTTGGAATTGATAAATTTAATGAATGTTGCAGAAACAAAGTAATGCTTTATGCTGAAGAATGGAAAAAAGTAATTAATAGATTAGGTAGATGGGTTGATATGGAAAATGATTATAAAACAATGGATTTAGATTTTATGGAATCAGTTTGGTGGGTATTTAAACAATTATGGGACAAAGACTTAATTTATAAGGGTTACAAATCAATGCATATTTGTCCTAGATGTGAAACAACCTTATCTCAATCAGAGGTTGCTGAAGGATACAAAGAAGTAGAAGATATTTCAATAATTGCTAAATTTGAATTAGTTGATGAACCAAAAACATATATTTTAGCATGGACAACTACTTCTTGGACATTGCCAGGTAATGTTGCTTTGGCAATGGGAGAAAAAATTAAATATGTAAAAGTAAAATCTGGAGATGAAAAATATATTTTAAACAAAGATAATTTAAAAAACATTTTTAAAGATAAAGAGTATAAAATATTAGGAGAAGTTAAAGCAAAAGACTTAGAAGGTAAAAAGTATAAACCTCTTTTTGAATATTTTGATATAGATTATACAATTCAATTAGCAGATTTTGTAACAATAGAAGATGGTACTGGAGTTGTTCATATTGCACCTGCTTTTGGTGAAGATGATATGAATTTAGGAAAAGAAAAAGATCTTCCGTTTATCCAACATGTTAATATGGATGGTAGGTTTACAAAAGATGTTAAAGATTTTTCTGGATTAGAAGTAAAACCTAAAAATGACCCTGTTTCTACTGATCAAAAAATTATTGATTTTCTTAAGAAAAAGAATTTAGTTTTTAAAACAGAGAAATTTACTCATACTTATCCATATTGTTGGCGATGTGAATCTCCGCTTTTAAATTATGCTACTGATTCTTGGTTTGTTGCTGTTGAAAAAATTAAAGATCAAATGTTAAAAAATGCTAAAAATATTAATTGGGTTCCTAAACATATTAAAGACGGAAGATTTGGTAAATGGTTAGAAAATGCAAAAGATTGGTCTATTTCTAGACAAAGATTTTGGGGATCTGTTATGCCTATTTGGATTTGTGAGTCTTGTCAAGAGAAAAAAGTATTTGGATCTATTAAAGAATTACAGGATATTTCTGGAGTAAAAATTAAAGATTTACATAAACATTTTGTTGATAAAATTGAATTTAATTGTAATTGTGGAGGAAAAATGAAAAGAATTCCAGATGTTTTAGATTGTTGGTTTGAATCTGGTTCAATGCCTTATGCTCAAATGCATTATCCTTTTGAGAATAAAGAAAAATTTGAAAAGAATTTTCCTGCTGAATTTATTGCAGAAGGAGTTGATCAGACTCGTGCTTGGTTCTATTATTTACACGTATTATCTAGTGCTATTAAACAAAAAGAATCCTTTAAAAATGTAATAGTTAATGGAATTGTTTTAGCTGAAGATGGTAAAAAAATGGCTAAAATGTTAAATAATTATCCTGATCCAATGAAAATGTTTGATAAATATGGAGTTGATGCAGTTAGATTTTATTTAGCATCTTCTCATGTTATGAGAGCAGAAGATTTATGTTTTTCTGAAAAAGAAGTAAGCGAAGTTGTTAAAAAAATCATTTTAATATTTTTAAATGTATTTTCTTTTTATAAAATGTTTGAAATAGATATTAAAGAATCTTTTAATTCTAACAATATTTTAGATAAATGGATTTTATCTAAAATAGAATCTTTGAAAAAAGAAATTACTAATGCATATAATAATTATGATTTAAATAAAGCTGTTAGACCATTAGAACCATTTATTAATGATTTATCTACTTGGTATTTAAGAAGATCCAGACAAAGAATAAAAGATAAAGATAAAAAAGCAATTCAAACATTAAAATATGTTTTAATTGAATTAAGTAAATTAATGGCTCCAGTTATGCCATTTGTTTCTGATCATGTTTTTAAAGAAATAACAAAGAAAGAATCTGTTCATTTAGAAGATTGGCCAAAACAAGAAAATTTAATTAATAAAGAATTAGAAGAAAAAATGTTAAAAGTTAAAGAAGTTTGTAGTTTGGCTCTTCAAAAAAGAACAGATGCTGGAATTAAAGTAAGACAACCTCTTTTGTCTTTAAAAATTCCTAAGTATAAATTAGAAGATGAATTATTAGAATTGATAAAAGATGAAGTTAATGTTAAAAATATTGTTTTGGAATTAAAACAAGGAGTTGAATTAGATTTAAAAATTACTAAAGAATTAGAACAAGAGGGAATAGTAAGAGAATTTATTAGAAAAGTACAGGATGAGCGTAAAAAACAAGGATTAACACCTAATGATAAAATTAATTTATATTATAATGAAGAAATTATTGAAAAAAATAAAGAACAAGTATTAAAAGCTGTAATAGCGGATAAGCTTATTAAGGGAGAATTTAAAGTTGAGAAGATATAAAATAAGTAAATAAAACAATAATAGATTACAACATATTGACAAATTCTGTCAATATGTTATAATTATACCATAGCCTGAAATAAGGTTAATCTAAATTGTTTGATCTTTTTGGAGGAAAAATGTGTGATGTCTGTAGGGAAGGTGAAGCTGTCTCTATCTGTAAGATTTGCGGATGGAGTATGTGTGATCAGTGTGGTAAAATAAGGGGCACGATTTGTTGCTGTTGCTTTATGCAGGCAATGGGCATGGAAGACAATTTCTATGCTCGTTGTTTGAAAGAGATCTGGCCCGGATTCACGAGAGAAGAAATGAAGGCACTTGATGCTATGACTCAGAATGTCCATGTTCGTCACAATTATTTTAGTGGCGGAACAGTCTCTTTTGGAAGACTGGAGGCCATGGATTCTGAGGCTGTTGCGTCAAAGCGCCGCGCTCATCAGACAGTTTCTATGCGAGCAGCTCGTACGGTCGCCGCTAAGCTCGGACTTAGGGTTCGCGGTGGTATTCCGTCTTTCGTAGATTAAGCTGAGGTTTTTGAGAAGTTTTCCTGTGTTAAAAACTTCTCATCTTTTTTTGGCTTGTTATTTATTTAATAATTTAAAAAAGGATTTAAATATATTTTTATATATTAAATCGTCTTGATTTCCATCAAGGCGATTTAATTTTGTGATATAATAAGATAATTAAAATAATATTTATGATTAAAACAAAAGCAATAATTCTTTTTAAAAAATCATCTAATGAATATGATAATGTTATATCTATTTATTCTGAAGAATTAGGAAAAATATTTATTTCTGCAAAAGGAACAAAAAAAATAGAAAGTAAATTAAGATATTCTATTGAGCCAATTTCTTTTGTTCAATTAATTTTAGTTGAAGGAAAGAATTTTTTAATTTTAAAAGATGCTTTTTTATTAGATCAATTTTTAAATATTAAAAAAGATTTAGAAAAATTAAAAAAAGCTAATCAATTAAATGATTTAATTAATAATGCTTTTCCAGAACAAGAAAAAGATGAAGGTGTTTGGAAATTAATTTTAAAAACTTTTAAAGATTTAGATAAAAAAGCAATTAATATTAAAGAATTTGAAAAAGATTTAATTCAGTTATTAGGGTATGATAAGGATATGGACTTAAAAGATATTTATTAAAATGATATAATACATATATGGATGGAATAAACCAACCAAATAGTTTTGAAGTAAAAAATTTAGAAAATACAAAGACTTCTAAGAAAAAACTAGGCTTAATTTCTTTGTTTTCTAAAAAGAATCTTCCAAAAACATTAATAATTGTTTTTGTTGTTTTAATTTTAATGTTTATAGGCGCTATTTTATGGGGTCAAAATTCTTTTTCTAAATCAAAAGTATCTATTAATGTAGAAATATCAAAAGATATTGCATCTGGTGATGAAGTTGAATTTAAAATTAAGTATGAGAATAATAATAGAGTTAACTTAAATGATGCTAATTTAATAATTGCTTATCCTACTGGAACTTTTGATATTAATGGAAAAGAATTATTTCAAGAAGCAAGAAATATTGGAACAATTAATCGTAAATCTAATGGTGAAGAAACTTTTAAAGCAAGATTTGTTGGTCAAAAAGGAGATATTAAAAATTTAAGTATTAAATTAGATTATTTACCCCAAAATATTAGTTCTAGATTTGAAAACTCTTCTTCTGCTAGAATAGAAATAAATTCTACATTAATTGAAATAAATATCGAAGGATCAGAAAAAGCAGTAAATGGACAAGATGTTAATTATGTAATTGAATATGAGAATAAATCTGAACAAGATTTTTTTAATTTAAGAATAGAAATAGATTATTCTAGTGATTTTGAATTAAAAGAATCTAATCCAGAACCTATTAATGGTGTTTGGGAAATAGAAAGTTTAGAAGTAGGAGAAAAAGGAATAATTGATTTAATAGGTGTTTTACAAGGATTAGAAATGGAGAATAAAATATTAAAAACAACAATAGGAAAACAAGAAAATGGAAAATTTATTCAGTATTCTCAAGCAGAATTTGTTACTCAAATTTCTCCTTCTCCAATATTATTAAATATTAAAGCTAGAAATCATGATGATGATTGTATTTTAAATATTGGTCAATCAATAAGTTATGATGTTGAGTTTAAAAATAACACAGACGTTGCTTTAAGAGAATTAATATTAAAAGTATATTTAGATTCAAGAGCTTTTGATTTCAAAACAGTTGAAAATAATAAAGGATTTTTTGATTCTAGGGATAATTCAATTATTTGGAGCGGTGCAGATGTTTCTGAATTAAATCTTTTAGAACCAAATCAATCAGGAAAATTAAGTTTTTCAATTAATTTAATGAGATCAATACCAATATTTAATAATAATGATAAGAATTTTGAATTAATTGCTATATCTGAAATACAAACATTAACTATACCAGAAAAATTTTCTGTTTCAGAATTAAGATTTACAGATAAATTAACTTGCAAATTAAATTCTACACTTGATTTAATTACAGAGGTCTATTATTATGAACCAGAAGCTGGAATTATTAATCAAGGTCCAATTCCACCCAGTGTTGGTCAATTAACTAATTATACTGTTCATTGGCAAATAGTTAATACAAGCAATGATATTGAAAATGTTAGAGTTTCTGCATTTTTACCTCAAGGCATAGAATGGTCTAATTTTTATTTAAATGATAATTCTAATACTAATGTACAGTATAATGAGCGTACAAAAGAAGTTGTTTGGGAAATACCATATATTTCTTCAGGAACTGGAATTTTTAAAGAATGGTATGAATTGGTTTTTCAAATAGGATTAAGACCATCTGTTAATCAAATTGCAACTATGCCTATTTTAATTAATGAATCTTCTATAGAGGGTAAAGATAATTTTACGAAAAATATTTTAAAAGATTTTACTCCTGCTGTTAGCACTAGCTTGCCTGATGATCCAATGACAAGTAGTGAAGATGGTAAGGTAAAAGAATAATTATATGGAAAAAATGGAAAAAATTGTTTCTTTATGTAAAAGACGTGGATTTATATATCCAGGTTCTGAGATTTATGGAGGATTGGCTAATACTTTTGATCTTGGCCCTCTTGGTGTTGAATTAGCCAATAATATTAAAGCAAGTTGGTGGAAAACATTTGTTCAAAATAGAGATGATATATATGGTTTAGATGGTGGTATTTTAATGAGTCCTAAAATATGGGATGCATCTGGCCATACAAAAGGATTTATTGATGTTTTAGTTGATTGTAAAAAATGCAAAAAGAGATTTAGACAAGATCATGCAAAGGATAAGTGTCCTGATTGTGGAGGAGAATTAACAAATCCTCGTAAATTTAATCCAATGTTTAAAACCTTTATTGGTCCAGTAGAACAAGATTCTTCTATTGTTTATTTAAGACCAGAAACAGCTCAAGCAATATTTGTTAATTTTAAAAACATTATTGATTCTTTTCATCCAAAATTACCATTTGGTATTGCTCAAATTGGTAAAGCCTTTAGAAATGAAATTACTTTAGGTAATTTTATCTTTAGAAAACTAGAATTTGAGCAAATGGAAATAGAATATTTTATTAAACAAGAAAATTGGAAAAAACATTTTGAAAATTGGAAAAAAGAAATGGAAAAATGGTTTTTAGGACTAGGTATTAATAAAAAAAATATTAGATGGAGAAATCATAAAAAAGATGAATTGTCTCATTATTCTAAAAAAACAGAAGATATTGAGTATAGATTTCCTTTTGGTTTTAAAGAACTTTATGGTTTAGCTTATAGATATGATTATGATTTAAAACAACACTCTAATGCTAGTGGAAAAGAATTAAAATATCAGGAGGTTGATAATAATAAGTTTTTTCCTCATGTTATTGAACCTTCTTTTGGATTAGAAAGAACAATACTAGCTGTTTTAAATGAAGCATATCATGAAGATGGAAAAAGAATTGTTTTAAAATTAAAACCTAGCTTAGCTCCAATTAAAGTAGCTATATTTCCTCTTTTGTCTAATAAGCCTGAATTGGTTAAACAAGCAAGAAAAGTATATGATTTATTAAAAACTAGATTTGTTTGTGCATGGGATTCTAGAGGAAATATTGGAAAAAGATATTTTGCTCAAGATGAAGCTGGAACCCCTTTTTGCCTTGTGTTTGACTTTGATTCTTTAAAAGATAAATCTGTTACTATTAGACACAGAGACACAATGAAGCAAGAAAGAATTAAAATAGATGAATTAAAAGAATATTTAAATAAAAAACTAAATGAGTGAATTTCAAAAACATACATTTAAAAATGGTTTAAGATTAGTCACTGTTCCAATGAAAAACACTAAAGCAGTGACTGTTTTAGTTTTAGTTGGAACTGGTTCTAAATATGAAACAAAAGAAATAAATGGTATTTCGCATTTTTTAGAACATATGTTTTTTAAGGGGACCAAGAAGAGGCCAAATACATTAGCTATTGCCGAGACTCTTGATAGGGTTGGTGGAGAGTATAATGCGTTTACAGGCAAAGAACAAACAGGGTATTGGGCAAAAGTTGATTCAAAACACTTAGATTTGGCTCTTGATTGGGTTTCAGATATGTTTTTAAATTCAAAAATTGAACAAAAGGAGATAAATAGAGAAAAAGGTGTAATAAATGAAGAAGTAAATATGTACTTAGATAATCCCAAAATGTATATTTGGAAAATATGGGAAAGTTTACTTTATGGAAATCAACCATCTGGTTGGTTGATTCTTGGAAAAAGAGATGTAATAAATAAATTAACAAAAAAAGATTTTTTAAATTACTTAAAAAATCATTATTCTTCTCACAATACAGTTGTTGTTGTAGCTGGAAATATTAAAGGAGACTTAAAAAATAAAATTAATAATTATTTTAAGAATATAAATACTGAAAAACCAAAAGATAAGAAAAAAGTCATTGAAAAACAAACAAAACCAAGAATATTGGTTCATTATAAAAAAACAGACCAAACACATCTTTTTTTAGGAGTAAGAGGATATGATTTATTCCACAAAGATAGATTTATTTTAGATATTTTGGGAATTATTTTAGGTGGAAGTATGAGTTCTCGTATGTGGATTGATATACGAGAAAAACAAGGATTGTCTTATTATGTTAGAACTAACGCAGATAATTATACTGACACAGGAACCTTATATACTAGAGCTGGTGTAGATAACAAGAGAATAGATATAGCTATTCAGATTATTCTTAAAAACTATAAATTAATAAAAGATAAAAAAGTTAATGAAAAAGAATTAAAAAAAGCAAAAGATTTTATTAAAGGAAGATTAATATTAGCTATGGAAGGGTCTGATGAACAAGCCATGTTTCATGGAGATCAGGAGCTTTTAGAAGATAATATTTTGACCCTTGATGAAATATTTGCTAAAATAGAAAGTGTAACGATAAATGATATTCAAAGAGTTGCTAAAGATATATTTGTTCCAGAAAAATTGAATTTAGCTCTTATTGGTCCGTTTAAAGATAAAAAAAGATTTGAAAAATTATTAAATATTTAAATATATGTCTAATACAAAAACAATATCAATATCTTCAAGTACAATATTTAAAGTTGTTTTTATAATCCTTGCTATAATATTTCTTTATTTGGTTCGTGATGTTATTGCAATATTTATTTTTGCTTTAATTATTGCTTCTGCTATTGCGCCAGTAGTAAATCTTTTAGAAAGAATTAAAATCCCCAGAGTAATAGGAGCATTAATAATATATATTATAGTTATTGGTTTTATTGGACTTGTTCTTTCTTTGATTATCCCTGGTCTTTCTAGAGATGTTGGTGATTTGTCTTCAAATTTGCCAGCTTATATAGAAGATTTATCTGAAAAATTTGAATCTTTTAAAAAAGCATCTACTAAATATGGTGGAATAATTGATAAAGCACAGAACTATTTAACTGGAGCAGGAGACTTATTGAAAAAAGCAACCAGTAATTTATTTTCAACAGCAGTTAGTATTTTTGGTGGTATATTTTCTTTCTTAACAGCTTTAATTGTTTCATTTTATTTATCAGTACAAAAAAAAGGAATAAAAAATGCATTAGCCTCTATTATTCCTCATCAACACAAAGATTACATTTTAGGACTATGGGAAAGATCTCAGAGAAAATTAGGTCGTTGGTTGCAAGGACAATTATTCCTAGGATTGGTTGTTGGAACAATGTCATATATTGGTTTAACTCTTTTAAATGTTAAATTTGCATTGGTTTTAGCTATTTTAGCTGGAACTTTTGAATTGCTTCCATATATTGGTCCTATTATGTCTGGTATACCAGCAGTTATTTTAGCATTTTTACAAGCACCTATTCTTGGTTTTTGGGTCCTTATTCTATACATTGTAATTCAGCAGTTAGAAAATAATCTTATTGTTCCATTAGTTGTTGGTAAAATTGTTAAATTAAGTCCTGTAATAATTATTTTAGCTCTATTAATAGGTGCTAAATTGGGTGGTATTGTTGGAATGTTTTTAGCTGTTCCAATTACTGCTGTAGTTGCGGAATTTTTTAGAGATATAGTAAAAAAACGCAAATAATTATTTTATTTTTGAAAAAGAGGATGTTTTTGTTCTCTTTTTTATTTTAATAAAAAAAGCAGATATGAAAATCATACTTGCAATGATTTGATTAAAAACTCCCCAAAAACCAAATCCACTATATGCTCTTGTATGTAAGAATTTTTGATGAAATAAAAGATATTGTTCAAAAATTGTTTGCAAATTGAACATATATAAAACAAAAAGAATCAAATCTGGAAAAACAGCAAAGATTATTCCAAAAGCAATAAATGGTAAGTGTTTTTTATTTAAATATCCTTTTTTATTTGAAATAAAAAAAACAATTAAAAATCCTATAAAAACATCTAAAAATATTTTTAAAAGACATATTAAAAAATATTTAAAATCACTAGAAGGATTTACAATTCCAGAAATATCATAATCCCAATGTTGTATGTAGTCTAAAAAAATATGACTCAATATTCCTAATATTATAATCAAAAAAGGTTTTTTAGTTTTAGATCCTATTAATGATCCAATTAATATATGTGGAGTTAATATCATTTTTGTTTAAACATCTTGCTTATATTTATCCCATCGTTTTTATACCTTGGAATAATGTGAATATGAAAATGAGATACGCTTTGTTCCGCAATTTTTCCATTTGCATTAAATAAATTAATGCCATCAGCATTTAATTCTTTTTTTCTTTTTTTAGATATTTTTTTTACCACAGAAATTAATTCTTTTAATTCATTTTCTGGAATATCAAAAATATTTTCATAATGTTTTTTAGAAATAACTAAAGTATGTCCCTTAGAAACAGGATTAATATCAAGAAAACAAAAAACTTTATCATTTTCATAAATTTTTTCTGAAGGAATTTCTTTTTTTGCAATTTTACAAAATATACAATTCATATATACACATCTTAACAAAAAACAAAATATCTGTTAAGCTTTATTTATGCTATACATTGTATCAACTCCAATAGGAAATTTAAAAGATATTAGTTTAAGGGCCTTAAAAATTTTAAAAGACGTTGATTTGATTTTATGTGAAGATACTAGAGTTACTAAAAAATTATTAAATAGATATGATATTTCTACTAATGTAGAATCTTATCATCAACATTCTAGGATTAATAAGATTGAAAAGATAAAAGAATTGTTAAAAGAAAAAGATTTGGCTTTAGTTTCTGATTCTGGTACTCCAGGTATATGTGATCCAGGAAATCAATTAATTAAACAATTAGATTGTGAGATTTCTGTTATCCCTGGTGCTTGTGCTGTTGCAGCAATTGCTAGTGTTTCTGGATTTTCAATGGATAAGTTTGTTTTTATGGGATTTCCTCCTCATAAAAAAGGTAGAAATAAATTTTTTAAAGAAATCTTATCTTTTAAATATCCAGTTATTATTTATGAATCTCCCTATCGTATAGAAAAAACACTAAAGGAATTAGGAGATAGAGAAGTTGTTATTGGTAGGGAATTAACTAAAAAATTTGAAACTATCTATAGAGGAATAGCTAGTGAATTAAAGATTAAGACAAAAGGTGAATTTGTTATTGTAATAAAATGAAAAAATTAATTACAACTCCAATATATTATGTAAATGATATTGCTCATCTAGGCCATGCATATACAACTTTAGCTGCGGATGTTTTAACGCGGTTTTTTAGGGAACAAGGAGAACAAGTTTTCTTTTTAACTGGAACTGATGAGCATGGTGCAAAAATAGCTGAATCAGCCAAAAAAGAAGGCAAAGACCCGAAAGAGTTTTGTGATGAAAAGTCTGAGTTATTTAAAAAAACTTGGGAAAATTTAAATATTAAATATGATCATTTTGTACGAACAACCGATGAAAAACATGAAAAAGCAGTTAAGAAATTTTTAGAAAATTTAAAAGACTCTATTTATGAAAAAGAATACGAGGGACTTTATTGTACTGGTTGTGAAAAGTTTTTAACAGAAAAAGAATTAGTTGATGGTTTATGTCCTGATCATAAAAAAGAACCAGAAAAAATTAAAGAAAAAAACTACTTTTTTAAATTAAAAGATTATTTGAATAAAGTTGAAAAATTAATTGAATCTGGAAAATTAAAAATTGAACCTGATTTTGCTAGAAAAGAAACATTAGCATTATTAAAACAAGATTTAGATGATTTTTCTATTTCTCGTCAAAAGGTTAAATGGGGAATAGAATTTCCTTTTGATAAAAATCAAACTATTTATGTTTGGTTTGAAGCACTTTTAAACTATGTTTCATCAATAGGATATGGGACTGATGAATTTAATGAATGGTGGGATGATGCTGAGATTGTTCATTTATTAGCTAAAGATATTTTAAAATTTCATACTATTTATTGGCCAGCTATATTATTAGCCGCTAAACAAAAAACTCCTGACAAAGAATTTATTCATGGATTTTTTACAGTTGATGGTCAAAAGATGAGTAAAACAATAGGCAATGTAATAGATCCTAATGATATTGTTAATGAATTTGGTGTTGATGGAGCCAGATATCTTTTGTTATCTCAATTTCCATTTGGACAAGATGGAGACTTTAAAAAAGAAAAGTTTATTGAAAAATATAACTCAGACTTAGCCAATGGTCTTGGTAATTTAGTCGCTCGTGTTTTAAAATTAGCCACTGATAAAAAATTAGAACCAGAAAAAAATATTTTAGATAGAACAAAACAAACAAGAGATAATTATTTAGAATATTTTAAAGATTTTAAATTATTCGAAGTATTAAATGAAATTTGGAAGTTAATTGCTTTTTGTAATGAATATATTGATAAGAATAAACCATGGGAGTCAGAAAACAGAGAACAAATAATATCTAATTTACTTTATGCTATTTCTGAGATTGCTTTTTTAATAGAGCCATTTTTACCAGAAACAAGTGAAAAGATTAAAAAACAATTAGAAAATAATAAATCTATTATTTTGTTCAAAAGAATGTTGTCAATCACATAAATGTCGCCTCTAATCGTTCATAGCAATGTCGTCTGAAAGAATAAATTAGAAGCAGAAAGTATTAATTTTTAATGATTTTCTTAAATTGTTGAACAAACTTTTCTTGGACATATACTCTAATC
>JAHJST010000024.1 GCA_018829905.1 Patescibacteria group bacterium | reverse complement strand
TCGTGAATTTGTTTTATCGCTTAATCAAGCCGCAAAATTAGTAGAAACGGAAAACAAGGAAGAAATGACAACATTTCTTAAAAATATCGGCTCGAACCACATTTTACAAAACCGCCAATTGATTTTTGAGCCCAAAATTCCCTACGATTTGGTCGCCGAGCGAAGCGAGGCGAGCCAACGAAATTTGACTTTTCCTTACTGGTGCCGCGGGAGAGACTCGAACTCTCACAGGTTTCCCTACTAGTTCCTAAAACTAGCGCGTCTGCCAATTCCGCCACCGCGGCATATATATACAATAACCTAAAAAACAAAAACAATCAATATAAAAGCCGATGGAAAACCCATCGGCTTTTAAAAACTTTAAAACTAACAATTAGAATTATATACTAATTCTACAATGGTATCTGACAATTATTCTGTAAAATCTGAATACCTGAACCAGTCAAGAATCCTTCAACCATCGAAAGAATAAATATAGCAGCAAATATTATTGCAATACCAATAAGAGCATTGATTATTAATTTTCTTGCACTTGTTGCTTTTTCTGTTTCGCCACCAGATGTCATATATTGAATACCACCAACAATTAATAGAATAACTGCCAAACCAAATCCAAGTGCTGCAACAATTAGCTTAATCTTATTCAATATATTACAAATAATACTTGCTGGATCTTGACCAGCTGCAAATGCAACAATTGGCACAATTAAGAATAAAACCAAAAAAACTGGAATAAATTTTTTCATAAATAAAATTAAATTACTAGTAATTTATCTAACGACCTTTAATTTTTTTAATTTAATAATGTAGAATTTATAAATTCATTAACCAATCCAATAATAAAAGCAGAGGCTATAATAATAGCAAAACCGATTACACCATTAGTAATTATTTTTCTTGCTTTTTTAGCTTTTTCATCATCACCTCCTGCTGTCATATATGATATACCTCCATACATAATCATGATTAAACCAAATAAAAATCCTATTGCAAGTAATATATTTTTTATAGAAACTAATAAATTACATAGTTTACTACTATAATTACCAGTCAATGCACCGCATCCTGGATTGATTCCAACAGGATTCCATCCAAATGATATATTTGGAAGAATTAAAAATATTAAAATAAAAACAGGAATTAAATACTTCATAAATTTTAATTAATTATTAATTTTACCTATAATCTCTTCTAAAATACCAGTAATGAAATTTGCTGCAATAGCTATAACAACACCAATTATTGCCCACATTATTGTTTTTTTTGCTTTTGTTACTTTCTCTTCATTGCCAGTTGAAGTCATATATTGGAAACCTCCAATCATAATCATTATTATACCCAAAGGAATAACAACAATTTGTATTATACCAGTTATATCATGAATCAATTCTGGAATATCACCAGCTTTTAATGGGTTTGGTATGCAAACCAATCCAGGCTCACAACTATCATCAGCTAAAACAGGAACTACTACTAAAAATATACCAAATATTATTAAAAATATCAAAAATTTATTCATATTATTTCATTAATAAATTAATTTTTTCTACAGTTGTTTCCATTGATCTATTAACAGTAGCACTTCCTAGTATAACAGATTCTATTGCTTCTGCCAAAATTGTTTCTATTGTATTATTATCAATTTGATACCAAGATTGAGCAGTTAAGCTTTGATTTGCAAAAACTCCTAATTCTAAATCATCTTTTTGTAAGTCAACCAAATCTTTACGAGCAGTTGGTTTTCTAGTTGTTTCTAAATATGTTCTAGAATTTTCTCTATTAGTTAAGTAAAGAATTAATTTCCAAGCTTCATTAATTGCTTTTGATTTTTTAGAAACAGCAAAACCCCAATAATTAGCATAATTAACATCAAAAGCCCTTCCTTGAATTTGTGGCGCATAAGATACTTCAAAATTTAAATATGGTGCTTTTTCTTTAATAATTGGAATGTTATAAGAATAATTAAGCATCATTGCTGCCCTGCCCTCTATAAAAGCATCTATAGAATAAGGCATTTGACGATTCCAAGTATAACTTCTTTTTGCTGGACTAGCAAAATCAGTATAAAATCTTAAAGCATCTCTACCAGGATAATACGAATTTCCATCTAATAAAACACTATCATCAAGAGAAGTTTGAGATTTATCATCGCTAACCATTTTTGTTCCATTTTGAAGCATTAAAAGACCTAATATATCAGTTGAACGATTAATATTTTCAGCTGTGCCAATTGCCATTCCAGCTCTTTCTATGCCTCCAAATTGATCTCTCTTAACTAATTTATTTAAATCTTCAATAATATCTTCCCAAGTATCTGCAGGATTTGAAATACCTGTGCTGTTTAAATAATCTTTATTATAATAAAGAGCTAATGTATCAACGTAAAGTGGTAATGCATAAATTTTTTGATCTTCTGTAAAATCTTTTTCAACAACATCTACAAATTGATTTTTAAAATCAACAAATGAAATTAATTCTAAAGACACTTCATTTAATTTATTTTTATGCTTTGGCAACCAAGTATTATGAATTAAAAGAATATCAGGACCTTGATCAATTGCAAAAGCATTAACTAATTCTTTTTCATACTCAGCAAAATCTTTTTTCTCATATTTAATAGTAATATGCTTATTTGCTTTTTGATATTTTTCAAATACTTCAGAAAAAATATCAACATCATCAAAAACACTCCAAATAGTTAAAACAGCTGGACTTGGACCCACGCCCCTTCCGCCAAAGAAAAACAAAACAATAATTATTGCTGTTACACCTCCAATTATTATGAAAATTTGTTTTCTTGTCATGATTTTATAAATAATGCACCCCAATGATATTTATCAACTGGAATTTCTTTTTCAAATTTTAAATTTTGTTCTTTTATTAATTCTTTAATACTTTCTAGAGAAACAGCTAAAAAATTAGGAGGACCCATGTATTTATCTTCTTTCCAATCAATAACAACTAATTTTCCATTCATTTTTAAAACTCTTTTCGCCTCTTTTATTATATCACTCTTAGCATTAGATTGAAACAATATATTGGCTAAAAAAACAAAATCCATTGAATTATCTTCTAATTTAGAATTATTTAAAACTTCTAAATCACAGCGACGAGTTTCAATATTAAAAATACCCTCAAATCTTGCTCTACTTTGAACAGATTCAAGAGCTTCACTTAAAATATCAAGAGAATAAACTTTTCCTTCATCTACTATTTTTGCCAATGGAATCGAAAAATATCCGCTACCACAACCAAAGTCAGTAACTATCATGTCTTTTTTAATATTCAATTGTTTAATGACTTCTTCTGGTTGAAGAAATCCACCAGTACTTTCCATATATTAAACACAAGCTATTGAAACTACTTTATCGCTATCATCTAAGCGCATAATTTTTACACCTTGCGTAACACGACCAAGTTGAGAAATGCTTTTAATACTTGTTCTAATTACATTTCCCTTTTTAGAAGTAACAATTAAATCTTCAAATTCAGTATCAAGCATTCTAATGGCAACTAATACTCCTGTTTTATCAGTTACTTTAGCAGCTTTTATTCCAACACCTCCTCTTTTTTGCGTTTTATATGCACTTATTGGAGTTCTTTTACCAAAACCATTACTACTTACAATTAAAATTTCTGGTTTTGTTTCTTTTAGATCTGTGCCTATTACTGTCATACCAACAACTCCATCAGTAAATTCTCCTTTTTTATCTGGTTTCATTTTTATTCCTCTTACACCCCTAGCAGATCTTCCCATTGGCCTTAGATCTTTTTCTGAAAATTTTATTCCTTGTCCTAATCTAGTCATTAACATTATTTCATCATCTCCAGAAGTTGTTTTCACCCACTTTAAATTATCATCTTTTTCCATTGTAATAGCCACTATTCCACCCTTTCTAATGTTAATAAATTTGTCTAGCTCTATTCTTTTAATTATACCTTTTTCTGTAACCATTGCCAAAAATTTAGCCTCTGAGCCATTTTTATTAAGTTTTTTCAAAGGAACAACAGCATTAATCTTTTCTTCAGAAGAAAGCCCTAGAATGTTTACTATTGCTCTACCCCTAGAAGCCCTATTGGCTTCAGGTATTTCATATGCTTTTGTTTTAAATACTTTTCCTGTATTGCTAAAAAACAACAAATCATCATGAGTAGAAGAAACAAAGAAATGTTCAACAAAATCTTCTTGTTTTGTTTTTATTCCAATTATTCCCTTGCCACCTCTTCTTTGAGATCTATAAGATTTTGGATCAACTCTTTTAATATATCCTGTATTAGTAACAGTAATAATTGTTTCTTCTTCTGGAATTAAGTCTTCTTCAGCAAATTCGCCTATTTTAGAAGAAATTACTTTTGTTTTTCTTTGATCTCCAAATTTTTCCTTTATTTCTAATAATTCATCTTTAACAACTTTTAATATTTTTTTAGGACTTGATAAAATAGCTTCTATTTTTTTAATAAATTCTTTTTTCTCTTCTAATTCATCTAATATTTTCTTTCTTTCTAGACCAGCCAATGTTTGTAATTTCATTTCTAGAATAGCACTTGCTTGTATTTCTGTTAATTTAAATACTTTTATTAAATCTTTCTTGGCAGTTTCTTTATCTTTAGATTTTTTAATTAAAGCAATTACTTTATCAATATTTCTTAATGCTATGGCTAATCCTTCTAAAATATGAACTCTTTCTTTTGCTTTATTTAATTCATATTTTAATCTTCTTGTAATAACTTCTTTGCGGTGAATAATAAATTGCTCTAATAATTGTTTTAAAGACAATGTTTGTGGTTGAATGCCATTTGTTAAAGCAATTGTATTTAAATGAAAAGTTTTTTGAAGCTCTGTATATTTATATAGCTTATTTAAAACTTTTTGAGGAAATGCATCTGATTTTAATTCTATAACAACTCTTATTCCATCTTTATCTGATTCGTCTCTAATGTCTCTAACTCCTTGAATTTTTTTATCTTTAACTAAATTAGCAATTTTTTCTAATAAAACTGATTTATTTGTTAAATAAGTTAATTCAGAAATTATTATTTTCATTTTTCCTTTTTCTTCAACAATTTCAGCTTTTGCCCTTGTCATCATTGGCCCTTTTCCAAAAACATATGCTTGCATTATTTCCTTCTTATTATATATCTCTCCACCAGTAGGAAAGTCTGGTCCTTTAATAAATTGAAATAAATCTTCTATTGTTGCTTTTGGATTATCAGATAGATAACAAGTAGCATCAACTACTTCATTTAAATTGTGAGGAGGAATATTTGTTGCCATTCCAACAGCAATACCCATTGTCCCATTTAATAAAAGATTTGGAACAGGAGAAGGTAATACTGCTGGTTCTTTTCTTGTGCCATCATAATTTTCTACAAAATCAACAGTATCTTTTTCTATATCATTTAACATCATTTCTCCAAACTTAGACAATTTTGCTTCTGTATTGTGATTTATAAATCCATTTGAAACAAATGAATGACAATTATTGTCTACTTTTATAGAATAAACAATTTCTTCTTTTTTAAATTTATTTACAGTTTTTATCTTATTAAAGAAAAACTTATTCTTTAAAATCCAATCAATCATTTTTTTGTCTTGTTCCTTTAAAATCTTTGAAAGTTTATGATAATTTTTCTCTAAATTATTATATCTATCAAAATTATTTTTACTAATAAATTCTTTTTTATAATTTCTTCTTAAATAATCATTTAAAAATGGAATAAAATCTGTTTTACTCATTCTACTAGAATTGATTTCTTTGATTTTTTCTAATATTTGTTTTTTTCTATTTGAAAAAAATCCTATTTCGTCTTTAAATTTTTTAACATTATTAAAACCACTAATTGAAATTTTATAGCAATCATTTCTTTTATCTTTTTGGGGAACAGAACTAATGATTCCAAAATTTAATAATGAAACTTTTAATTGTTCAATAAGTTTTTCACTTTTTGAATCATAACAAATTATTAAATGTTTCCCATCGTGTCTTTTATCAATTTTAAACGAAACAGAACCATCTCCTTCAAATAAACCAATTAAAAATTCTCTTATAATTTCTTTATTAGATAACAAAACGCTAAAAGGAATTTCTTTTTTATCAGACCTAACATTAGTTAAACCAATATTATTTAAAAATCTAACTGCCCTTTGATAATAAAGACTTAATTCCATACAACCACCTTTTATTTTTCTTTCATATAATTTAACTCCTTTAAATTGATTTAAAATAATTTTCTTAATTTTTTCATAAAAAATTAAATCCTTGTTATTAAAAATAATTTGCTCTTGATGAAAACTTCCTTCTGAAACCAATGTGCCCAATAAAAAAGCCAAATCTTTATTCATATATTTTGGTAGTTGAACATCTTTAAGTTTTTTTGACTTTTCTGGATAAAAACGAACTAAATTTATTTTGTCTTTATTAAATAAAGAAAAATTTCTATTTATTAAAACATAATCATTATTAGAAATATTTTTTAATGTTTTCCATTTTATGCTCGGAAAACCGAACTCGTTTAAACACCAACAAAGTACTGGATGATTATATGATCCTTGTAATTTATATCCTTGTTCTGTTATTATCTCAATAATTTTATGTTTCCCTGAATTAAAAAATTTACTAGCATTAACCTCTTTCCCCTGATAATTCAACACCTTATAATTAATTTTTTCTTCTTTTTTATTACCAATTTCTTTTATTGGAACAACTCCCTTGTTTGTTAAAATCAAGCTATTACCAGTTAAACAGTATCTTGCAGCAGCAGGAGAATCTCCATCGACACTTCCCCAGTTTCCTTGACCATCAACAGATGGATAACGCATAGAAAAATCTTGAGCCAATCTAGCCATAGAATCATAAATAGCCATATCACCATGAGGGTGGTAATAGGCCATTGTAATTCCAACAACATTAGCTGATTTTCTATATCTAGAGCTAGATGTTAATCCCATTTCATGCATAGCATAAAGAACTCTACGATGAACTGGTTTTAATCCATCTCTAGCATCAGGAATAGCACGAGAAACAATAACAGACATAGCATAGCTAAGGTAAGAATCTTTCATTTCCTGACTAATATCTCTTGTTTCTACTCTTTTATTCGGTTTTTCTTGTTTCTTCTTGTTCTCCATAGTTTTTTAAACTAGCTAATATATTTTCCTTTAAAGCAGAAAAATCTTTTTTAATATTTTCGAATAAAGAAGGTATTTCTGTTTTTTCAACTTCTTTTTCTAAAGAAATATTTCTAGAAAAAGAAGATAGCCATATGGCTATAATAATTATCATAATAAAAATACTTGCTATCCAAATAATCAAATTTTTCGTTGATTGAGGTTTTTTTTGAAGTTCTTGAATAAGTTTCATAATTACTTACTTAAACACTTCATTACAACTATCTTCATTTTATCATCTATTAAATCTTTTTTCTGAATAGATAATTCTTCAACTGTTTCTTTTTCTTTGCCTATTTCATCTAAAAACTTATCAACAGAATTAAGCTTACTACTTAATTTTGGAAATTTAGATGTTTGATAATGCATTGGAATAACAATTTTTGGTTCAATCTGATTAATAATTTTCACAGCCTCTGTTCCATTAATTGTATAAACTCCACCAACTGGAATTATTAAAATATCAACATCACCTATTTGATCTAATTGTTCTGAACTAAGTTCTTTTTCTCCAAAATCACCAAGATGACAAACTCTAATATCTTCTGTGCCAATAACATAAATAGTGTTAATTCCTCTTTCTTTCCCCATTTTTTCATCATGAAAAGAATAAACACCTCTTATAAAAACACCTTTAATATCATATTCACCTGGCCCATCAATACAAAAAGGGTCTCCACTAATTGATTTGATATTATTATGATCAAAATGATCATGAGAAACCAAAACAATATCCGCTGCTCCACGAAACGGCGTTAAACCAACTTTTTCTTTATTAAATGGATCAGTTATTATTGTGATTTTGTCTCCATTATTTCCTTTTGCCATAAGCTTAAAACAGCTATGGCCATACCACGTTATCTTCATATATTAACAGTATATCATAATTATGAAACTATTGCAAAAAGAATTATTGTAATATATACTAAAAAAATACATGAAAACAACTGCTCAAAAATCAAATTTAATGCAAGATCTTCTTTCAGAAGGTAGATTTAATATACCAAAAAGAGGAGACACGGTTGATGCAAAAATCATATCTATTAGATCAACAGGCATTCATTTAGACTTAGAAAATTTTAAAACTGCAATGATTGTTGGAAGAGAAATAAAAACAAGTCCACATGTATTTAAATCAATAAAACCTGGAGATACTATTGCTGTAAAAATTATTAAACTAGAGAATGAAGATGGTTTTGTAGAAGCTTCTTTTGTTAAAGCTGGAGAAGAAAAAAAATGGGAGACCCTAAAACAAGTAATGGAAAAACAAGAAACAATAGAAGCAAATGTTTTAAAAGCAAATAAAGGTGGTTTAATGATAGAAGTAAGCGGTATAGAAGCATTTATGCCTGTTTCTCAACTTTCTTCTAAGCATTATCCAAGAGTAGAAGGTGGAGATAAACAAAAAATACTTTTAGAATTAAATAAATTAATTGGAAAATCTTTAAAATTAAAGATAATTGATTTAAATATTCAAGAAAAAAAACTAATTGTTTCTGAAAAAGCAGCTGAAGAGAAAAAACTTAAAAAATCTTTGGAAAAGTATGAGGTTGGAAATAAGGTTGATGGAGAAATTACTGGATTAGTTGAATTTGGAGCCTTTGTAAAATTTGATGATTTAGAAGGATTAATTCATATTTCAGAAATTGACTGGCAAATTATTGATGATCCAAGTGAATTTTTTAAAGTTGGAGATAAAGTAAAAGCACAAATAGTTGAAATAGATAAAGATAAAGTATCTCTTTCTACAAAAGCATTAAAAGAAAATCCTTGGGAAAAGATAAGGGATAAATATGAAACAGGACAAACCATAAAAGGAACTGTTACAAAATTTAATCCTTTTGGTGCATTTATACAAATAGATAAAAACATTCAAGGATTAACTCATATTTCTGAATTTGGAACTGAAGAAAAAATGAAAGAAACCTTAGAGACTAATAAAAAATATGATTTTAAAATATTATCAATAAAGCCTTCGGAATACAGAATGGCGCTGAAATTAATAACTGATAAAAAATAAAAAGACAGCAATTGAGGTTGCTGTTTTTTTATACCTACAAAAAGCTGTATAAGATGAGATACATAGGTAACACTAAGAAATTAGGTAAAATTGAATAATTTTGCTAAAATTTCTTAGTTAAACATTAATCTATGTATCTTTTTATGTTATCATCTAATATCAAACAACAAGCATTCTATCTAATA
>JAHJST010000023.1 GCA_018829905.1 Patescibacteria group bacterium | reverse complement strand
TGTTCTTTTATTTCCTTAGATACAGGTTGATTTCTTTTCATGTTTTTTTATACGATTATTTAATTATCTATACATATTATTACTATATACTAGATAATATTAATGCATAAATTGTGTCTGAAATTTAGGGGGCTTTCCATTAAGCTTTATAGTAGGCTTCCCATTTGAAAGTTTAGAGGAGTTTTATGATACTATTAAATTAGCCACGACATTATACAATGATGGCATGCATGTTGTGATGAGCTTTCTAAGGCCACAAGTAGGAACAAAAATCTATAATGAGTATAAAAATGAACTATTTAGAAGTTTTCGTGGGATGATAAGTCCATTTGAGATAGATAGAAAAATAAAGAAAATCGTAGAAAAAAATAGTCTACTTTATTCTTGGTATTATACTTACAAAACACCTGAATTAGAAAAGAAAATAAAAACTTATAAAGAAATAAATATGAAATATATACCAATACACCAGAGGCTTATACATATGGGAATTAAATAAATTTTTATATACCTTATGAACAAACCAAAACTAGGAATTAAATTAGCTTTTATAACCGGCCTAAGGAGAGTTGTTTTAGATGAAATAAGCCAATATCCAAATCTCTATATTATTAAAGAAAAGAGAGAGCCGCTTTACGGAGATTTCATGTATTTTAACTTCGTAGAAGATTTTACAAAATTTGCAAGTCTTAGAAGCGTCTTGCGAGCATACATCATTACACAAAACCCAAGATATAATCCCCATTATATTTCGAATCATAAATCGATTTTGAGTGGTATCATAGCCATGATTCTTAAAGATCAAGATACTAAATTCAAAACCTTTAAAATATTCTGCGCTGGAGCAGATTCTCCAACAATTCGCAGTATAGCTGAATATATTAAAAACACCCATAAGCTTATAGAAGCGGAAGAGGCTGATTTGAAAATACACATCATAAAAACTGAAAAGACTTGGGAAGTCGGCGCTAAAATTACGCCAAGGCCGCTGTCTTTCAGGGACTATAGAACAAAACATATGAGTGGCACGATGAATCCAACAATTGCGTACGCGATGAACTCTTTATGCGATTTAGAGCATACCACTTCCTATTTAAATATTTTTTCAGGTAGCGCAACATTGCTGATTGAGGCTGGTCAATGTTATCCAAATTTAAAACAACTGATTGGTTTCGACAATAATAAGAAAGTTATTTCGTTAGCTTACCGAAACATAAAGCAGGCTGGATTAATTAGAAAGATACAGCTCAAAGAAAAAGATATTTTTGACGAACTGGATTTAGGCAAATTTGATGTTATTACCTCTAATTTACCATTTGGTATGTCCATCTCAAAAAATGAAGATTTAGAAAAACTTTATCGGTGTTTTATTAAATACTGTCAAAAAACCCTAAGCCCCAATGGCAGACTGGCCGTTTACACAAGCAAACATGAAATGTTAAAAAAAATCATCCTAGAATCACAATTCAAAATCGTGAAGATATTAGAGTTAAAATTTCTAACCTCGGTGAATGCTTATCTTCGCCCAAAAATTTTCTTATGTAAGTTTAAAAAACAAGAACATGAAAAGCAAATCACAGAAAAGAAATAATCTTGATCATGTCTTTTACTTTGGGAAAGATAATAGATGTGTTAGATGGTCTGATTGCGAATCGATAGAAAAATCATACTGGACAGAGGTGTTAAAAAATATTGCATCTTCTTTTGAAATTATTGTAACTGAAAACACAGAATACCTACCAAAATATGGAAATAACGTTATAGTAATTTTAAAAAGTGATGAACTTATCTCGGATATTAAATATACTACTCGCGTAAGAGCTATTTTCAGGAATTATTTTGATAAAAAATACATTTACAACAAGAATATATTTTTCTTGCCATTACCATGCCTCGGAGGAACTTTAGACATTCCAAACATTCCGATTTTAAATCGTGAAACAGATGTCTTTTTTGCTGGCCAGGTAAATTATTCAATAAGAAAAGAACTATCAAAAATAGTTTTAAATTTAAAAAGTCAAAAAAAAGATCTAAAAATTGTGTTCAAGAAAACAAAGGATTTCTTTTCGGGTTGGGACATAAATCAGTATCTCGATAGATTAAATAATTCAAAAATTTGCTTGTGTCCAAGGGGCGCTTCGATTGAAACATATAGACACTTTGAAGCCTTACGTCATGGATGTATAGTAATAAGCACATCACTACCCAATGTTTGGTATTTTCAAAATGCTCCCATACAAACCATTACGCAATGGAATGAATTACCAGATCTAGTAAATAAAATCATTAGAAATCAAGGCCTACTTAAAGAAATATCAAAAAAGAGCGTTAAATATTGGAATGATAAATTAAGTCCGAAAGCGGTAGCTAATTTTATTAATAATTCGATTGATTCTATTTCGTAAAATATGAAAGAACTAAATCTGAAAAAATTTTTAGAAAGCTACAGAAATCAATCAGTTGATTTCTTTCGATTCCCCGGCAATTATGGCGACTCTCTTATTTGGCATGGGACAAAGGCGCTACTTTCATCACTTAACATTTCAGAACACTATGTGGATATTTTATCCTCAAAATATAATACTATTTTGTTCATAGATGGCGGTGGAAACTTTGTTGATTATTATTCTGATATCAGAAAATTTCTAGAAAAGAAGTCGGTTTTATATGATGAGATAATTATTCTTCCACACACAATATTTGGAGAAAAACAAGTCACGGTCTTAAATAATATTTCAAGCAAATTAACGGTTTTTTGCCGCGAGAAAATCTCTGCAAAATTTTTAGAAAATAAACTCACGCACGGTAAAGTATATTTATGGCACGATTGCGCATTTTATAATAAGTTTTCTCAAATATCTTCTGGAAAAGGAGCTCTTAACGCTTTCCGAACAGATAAAGAATCGATACTACACACGTTGCCAGAATCAAACTACGATCTCTCTTATCGTGGATATGCGACAAAGCCTCTCAAAGAATTAATTGAGGTATTACAGAAATACGCACAAATAAATACCGATAGATTGCACATAGCCATAGGCGCGGCATTGCTTGGAAAGCGTGTAAAATTATTTCCAAATTCCTATTATAAAAATAAAGCTGTTTTTGATTATTCTCTTAAAAGATTCAGTAACATTAATTTTATTAAACGCTTCTATGATTAACAACGTATTTGATTTTAAAACGATATCGAAAATTTTTTTTATAATTTCCTCAACAATAAATCAATTATTCCAGATTTAAAATCCAAAAATCGACTGGTTCACTTGATCAAGTTAAGCATGGAGGTTACGCCACCTGGTTCTCAATAAAAATTTTACAATAAGAGTCCAGGAATTATCATAGATTACCTTGCGATTTTGCATGTTAAATTATCTGTTATCAAAAACCCATTGGTGGTGGTTAAAAAAGGCTAATCTATCAGAAAAGCAAAGAAGCTTTTTTTGGAAAAAAACAGCCCGTTAAGATTTGTAACAACAAGAAGATCAAGAAATACATCAAAATTCTAACGCATAACAAAAAGGCTTGCCGGATGTCCGTGGTTGAATCAGTTCATTTTTGTTATACTGAAATAAATTACACCACCGTAAAATATTCTTTTTTCCAGTAAGCGAGCAGAAACTATATCCTTAATTGAAAAATTTTTTGCGCGCGTTCATTAAAGGTATCGAAAAAATATCTTTTATCTATCTGGAGGAGTCGGATAGTGGTTTATTCCACCGGTTTTGAAAACCGGCGTCCGCAAGGACTCGTGGGTTCGAATCCCACCTCCTCCGCCAATTTAGAATTTATAATAATTAATTAAAAAAATATGCATGAACCAATTATAAAATCTGAGCTAAGAATAAATAATATTTTATTCTGGCTTTGTTTTCTAATAACTTTAATAGCTATTTTCATGGCTTTATTAAGCTTCTTTTCTAGAGGAGTTTATCCTCCATCTCAAATAGGAATGTTTTATGTTGGTATATTAATAATTTATGCCCTACACAAAGAAGCAATAAGATTTTTAGACAAATCAAAAATAAAAAAAGGAAATAAAAAAGGAGAATTTTTTGTGTATTTATGGATAATAATAACTGCTGGTCTTTATTTGATTGATTTTTTAACAAAAAATTATTATTCTATTTCTGAAACAGGAGAAAAATTAAATAGCATTGTTCAAATTAGCTTTATTGCATTAGAAGTGGGGGCTATATTTATTCTCGCAAGAATATTAAAATTAATAATGATTAAAATTTTTCAAAAAAATGAATGAATTAAAAGAATTTAAATGGCAAGCATTAGAATTTAATAAAACAGAAAAACAAAAATCTTGGTTTATTATCCCAGGAATAATTACAATAGTTTTAGGTATTTTTGCTTTAATGAATAATAATATTCTTTTTCTAATATTAATTGTTTTAGGTTTTTTCATTTTCTATATTTACGCAAATAAAGACCCAAAAGAAATAAACTTAAAAATAAATGAAAAAGGAATTCAAATACAAGAAAAAATATATGATTTTGATGAAATAAGTTCTTTTTGGGTTTTTTACAATCCACCAGAACAAAAAGAATTAAGTTTTAGAGGCAAAAAAGCATTTATTCCATATATTAAAATTCCTTTAGATGATCAAGACCCAAATGAATTAAGAAAATATTTATTAAAGTTTTTACCTGAAAAAAAACATAAAGAATCTATAATTGATATTTGGATGACAAGAATAGGATTTTAGCGCCTGTAGCTCAGGGGATAGAGCGTTTCTTTGCGGAAGAAAAGGTCGCAGGTTCAAATCCTGCCAGGCGTATTATTAACTAGGAAGATATTCCTAGTTTTAATATTGAAAAAAAATAATAAAATACAATCCCCTTTTATTTCTCCCCAAAATATGCTAAAATATATATTTATGGTCAAATACACATTAAATATGTCAATTGGAGAATTACCCAGAATAGATGAAAAATATCTGAAAAGATTTCATAAGCTCGGACTGAGTTCAGTTCGAGATTTGCTTTATCATTTTCCTAATAGATATGAAGACTATTCTAAAATAGTTAAAATAGAAAACCTAGAACAAAACAAAGTAGCAACAATACAAGGAGAAATTGTAAAAATAGACAATATTAGAACATTTAAACGAAGAATGACTATTACTGAAGCAATAATTGAAGATGATACTGGATCAATAAAATCAGTATGGTTTAATCAACCGTTTTTAACAAATAATTTACAAGTTGGAAAAAAAGTAAGCTTGTCTGGCAAATTAACAAAAGGGTCAAAAGGAGAATATTTGTCTAATCCTAGTTATGAAGTATTAAGTATATACAGAGCACCAACACATACAGCTAGATTAATACCAATTTATCCAGAAACAATTAGACTAGGATCAAGATATATTAGATATTACACAAAATTAGTTCTTCCATTGGCAGATAAATTAAAAGAATTTATTCCTTATGAAATCTTAAAAAAGAATAAATTAATTAAATTATCTGATTCAATAAAAAATATTCATTTCCCAAAAACAAAAGGCATTGCTGAAAAAGCAAAACAAAGATTTGCTTTTGAAGAACTATTTCTTCTTCAATTATTTGTTCTTAAACAGAAAAACAAATTTCAAAAAGAAAATGCAAAAAAAATTAAATTTAATAAAGACTTAATTCAAAATTTCGTAAAAAGCTTGCCCTTTAAATTAACAAATGCCCAAAGAAAAACAGCATGGGAAATATTCCAAGATTTAGAAAAAACAAATCCAATGAATAGATTATTACAAGGAGATGTTGGCTCAGGAAAAACAGTTGTAGCTGCTATGGCTGCTTTAGAAGTAGCACAAGATTATCAAGTTGCTTTTATGGTACCAACAGAAATATTAGCCCAACAACACTTTAAGGAAATTAAAAAACTAATAAAAGGATTAAAGATTGGTTTAATAACTTCTTCTGAGAGTAAAATAAATAACAAAAAAGTAAAAAAAGAAGAATTAATTAAAAGAATACATGAAATAGATATTTTAATTGGCACACATGCTTTAATACAAGATAAAGTAAAGTTTAATAATTTAGCTTTAGTAATTATTGATGAACAACATAGATTTGGAGTAGGACAAAGAGCTAAATTATTAAAAGAGTATAAAAATAAATCAGTGCCTCATTTTTTAACAATGACAGCTACTCCTATTCCTAGAACACTAGCCTTAACAATTTATGGAGATTTAGATATTTCTTTAATAGATGAAATGCCAAAAGGAAGACAAAAAATTATTACAAAAATCATTTCTCCAAATAAAAGAGAACAAGCATATGAATTTATTAGAAATGAAATTAAAAAAGGAAGACAAGTATTTGTAATTTGTCCAAGAATAGAACCATCTAAAAAGGAAATAACAGAGATAGATGAAAAAACAAAACAATTAATAATTTCTCCGTCTAAATTATTATGGCAAGAAGTAAAAGCAGTAAAAGAAGAATATGAAAAATTAAATGAAAAAGTTTTTCCAGATCTTAAAATAGCAATGATTCATGGAAAATTAAAAGATAAGGATAAAATAATGAAAGATTTTAAAGAAAAAAAATATGATATTTTGGTATCAACATCAGTTATTGAAGTAGGAATAGATATCCCAAATACAACAGTAATGATGATTGAAGGAGCTGATAGATTTGGATTAGCTCAATTACATCAATTTAGAGGAAGAGTAGGAAGAGGAAAATATCAATCATATTGTTTTCTTTTTTCAACAGACGGCAATGAAACATCAAGATTAAAAGCTTTAACTAAGTGTGAAAATGGATTTGATTTAGCTGAAAAAGATATGGCTATAAGAGGCCCAGGACAATTTTATGGAATAAAACAATCAGGCTTACCAGACTTAGCAATGACTAGTTTAAAAGATTTACCTTTAATTAAAAAAATACGAGAACAAGCTAAAGAATTATTAGAAAAAGATTCTGATTTAAAAAAATATCCTTTACTTAAAGAAAAAGTAAAAGAATTTAAAGAAAACATACATTTAGAATAACTATTTTCTCTTTTTTGTAGTGACCCAAAAACCCATATATTTACCAAGCATTAGTCTTGTTTGAGAAATTAAAGCAGGAATAGCACCAAATATAGTCATTGTTAAAGGAATTAACATCCATTGCAAAATCATAAAAATATACTTTTTAGAGGTATATTTTTTTGGTCTGGGAGGTAATAATTTTAAAGCATAAAAAGCAGAAAGGACCAAACCAATCATGGCAATGGTCATTAATAAACGAGTCATTCTAGGTAAATTATATGACAATATTGTTGTATTAAATTCTTCTCCGCCCAAAAATAAAGGCAGCCAACCCAAGAAAAATATCAAAAGAGAATTAGTTGCCCAAGACCAAAATCCTTCCCAAACATTAAAACAATGAAAAAGCTTTTTTCTAAGAGGCATTAATTTATTCTTAATTGCTCCAAAGGTAAAAAACGGAACATTTTCTACTCCCCAACTCCAACGAGTTTGTTGTTTAAAAACATTAATAATTGTTTGTGAAAAACTATGAGCTAAATTAGCATCCATAGAAACAGGGTAAAACAAAGGAACGCTTTCATAGTCTCCGTTATAAAATAAATATGCTTTCCAAAAAATACGAGAATCTTCAGAAACGTTTTTAACTGGCCAAAAATCCATATCTACTAATGCTTTAAAACTCATAGAATGAGAAGAAAAAGTAGCTAATCTTTCTGATCTTACTTGTTGTATTGAATACCAAAATGTTGCACCCATGGCAACTACTCTAGAAATAGCAGGAGCATCCCAAATATTGTTATTATACATAGGAATTGGTTGAAAACTAGATTGTAAAGGATTTTTACAAGTTAAATAATGATAAGTTAAACAAGCAAAATATTGTTCATATACTTGAGTGTCAATATCAAAAGAAGAAACAATAACATTTTCATAAGAAATATTAAGTTCATCAATTAATTTTTTAGCTTTTTTAGCAGCCCATGTTTCATTAGATCCCTTACCAGCTAATTCTCCTTGAATGTCTTTTGGATGAATAGTGATTAAAAATTTAAAAAACTTATCACCAAATTCTTTCTTAATCTGTTCAGCTACTTGTTTTGGTTGTTCTCCAGCTCGCTCTTCAAGAGCTAAAACAACAATAAAATTATTTAAAGGATAATTAGAATCAATTAAAGACTTAAAAGCTGGCCTAACAATTTCTATTCCTTCCTTATACATTGGAAAAATTATTAATTGATAAATATTTTTCCAATCAGATAATTCATTTAGTTTTTTAATCCAGTCTGTTTTTAAATTCTTTTTAAGTTTTTTTAAAGCAGATTGTTGATGAAAAGATAAAAATAAAGTTTTTAATAACCAGTATATGTCGAAAATAATAATAAAGACTGCCACCCAAACTGGCTTATGCCAAGAAAGAAAAACAAATAATGCAAGAGTGCCCAAGCTTAATACTCCAGGCATAATTTCTAAAAATCTAAATAATCTTCTGTCTTTTTTATTAGACAAATCTCCAGAAAAACCGATTTGTAAATATTCTTTTTTCATTTTTCTTCAAAAAAATAATTAAACCACTTTTGAATATTAGAAATCTTTTCTTCAACAATTTCTTGCTCAACTTCTTCAATATCTTTAATAATTATTAATTTTTCTCCAGGCTTAGTTAAATTTAATTTTAACCTAGCTTCTTTTTCTAAAAAATCATTAGATTCAAAATATTTCTCCATATTAGCTAATTCTTGATTTTCTTTTTTCAAATCTTCTATTCTTTTTTCTAAATCTTTAATTTCTTGATTTACTTTAAAAAATCTATAGCTTTCCTTGCCAAAAGCCACAAAAACAAAAACAAAAATTACAAAAAGAAAAATTACAAAATATTTTGAATGCAATAATTTCATTTAAATACTAAATAATGGAATTAAAAGAAAGGCTATCATTCCAATGATAACTAAAATTACCATAAAAAACCAAAATACTTTAACTATTAACTTGTTTTTCTTTGGATTCATTAATTTAACACTAACAGATTTAAGATTTTTTTTCAATTAAAAAATAGCTAATTATAGCTATTTTTTTAATCCTACTTCCCTTTTAAAACCTTTAAAAACACATCAGATGGTATTGATATCTTACCAAATTGAGCTAATTTCTTTTTCCCCTTTTTTTGTTTTTCTAAAAGCTTTTTCTTTCTAGTAACATCTCCTCCATACAATGCTCCAGTTACATCTTTTCTCATAGCTGATTTTGTTTCTCTTGCAACAACCCTTCCATCAACACAAGCCTGTATTGGCACAGCCCATTGATAAGCAGGTAAATTATCTTTTAATAATTTAACTAATTTTTTTCCTTCATAATAAGCATTGTCTTTGCGAACAACTTTAGAAAAGGCCTCTACTGGTTCTTTGTTAATTAATATATCTAATCTAACCAAATTAGCTTCTCTGTAGCCTAAAACAGTATAAGACATAGAAGCATAGCCAGAGCTAACAGTTTTTAATTTATCATAAAATCCCTGAATAACAATATCTAAGGGGCCTTCATATTTGATTAGTATTTTATCCTCTGTTATCCAATTAGTATCTTTAAATTCTCCAGAAAAATTACTTAATAATTTATTAATCTCACCAAAATATTGTTGAGGAGTAATTATTTCTAATTCCATCCATGGCTCCTTATTATCAATATATACAACATTAGGCGAAGTAATGACAAGCTCTAAATCAAAATCTCTTTTTAGTCTTTCAGAAACTATTTCTAAATGAAGCATTCCTAAAAAACCACAATAAAAACCACGACCAAGAGTATTAGAAGATTCTGGAGAAAAACTTAAAGAAGCATCATTTAATTTTAATTTTTCTAAAGCTTGTTTTAATGTATCATGATCATGTTTGTCTATAGGATAAAAGCTAGCAAAAATAGTTGGTTGTGGTTCTTTATAGCCAACCAATGCTTTTAATCCAATTGTATCACCAACCCTACAATCTTCAATGTTTTTTAATCCAGTAGCAATATATCCTATTTCTCCTTGTTTTAAATCTTTAGAAGGAAAAAATTCTGGTTTAAAATATCCTAATTCAATAACTTCTGACTTAGCCTTAGATTGAACTAGATTAATTTTTTCTCCTTTTTTAACAAAACCATTAAAAATTCTAACATAGGCTATAATACCCTTAAAAGAATCATATTCAGAATCAAAAATTAAAGCTTGTAAATCATTGCTATTACTAATGGGTGATGGTACTTTTTCAATAATTTTTTCTAAAACTTCTTCAGTGCCTTTTCCAGTCTTAGCAGATATTAAAAGAATATCATCAACTTTTAAAAGTTTTTTGATCTCTAGTTTTGTTTTTTCAACATTAGCAGCTAGTACATCTATTTTATTAATAACAGGAATGATCACTAGTCCTTGTTTTTTAGCAAATTCTAAATTAGTAAGTGTTTGTGCTTGAATTCCTTGAGTTGCATCAACCAATAAAATAGCTCCTTCAACAGCAGCCAAGCTACGAGAAACCTCATAAGAAAAATCTACATGACCAGGAGTATCAATTAAATTTAAAATATATTCCTTGTATTCCATTCTAACTGGTTGCATTTTAATGGTAATTCCCTTTTCTCTTTCTAATACCATTCTATCTAAGTACTGTTCTTTCATTTTTCTTTTTTCAACAGTATTGGTTAATTCTAAAAACCTATCCGCTAAGGTAGACTTTCCATGATCAATATGAGCCAATATACAAAAGTTTCTAATATTCTTCATTTTCTTAAAATTCTTTTTACTAATCCTCTTGCTTCAGGAGATCTTAAAATTAAGGTTGATATAAAATAAACTAAGCCACCAAAAAAACCAGCAACACAAGTTTGAAATAAAATTCCTAAAAATGTTTTTGTATCAAAAATAGAATCCAACAAATGCAAAAAAGAAAATACAATTATAGCCATTAGAACGCAAGAAATAATCATTTTCCAAACAGATTCTAAAATTAATTTGGGCTTCCAATAACCAATTTTTTTATCAAAAGCTCTTAAAAGAAAAATAAAATTAAGAATACCAGCCAAAGCAAAAGCCATTGGCAATCCTAAAACAGTAAAATCAGAAATACCATTTAACCTTAAAATGCCAGAAATAAATTCAGAAAACCAACCAGAAACTAAAATCCAAACAAAGAAAAAACTTCCAGCAATATTAATTAATATACTCCACAAACTAATTAACACTGGCGTTCTTGTATTATGAAAGGCATAAAAAGATCTAGAAATCAAAGGAACAAGAGCCTGAGCAAAAACACAAACAGAAAATATTCCTAAAGAAGCTGCAGTTAATCTAGTATCAACCCAACTAAACTCTCCTGTTCCTAAAACAATCCTAACTATTTGAGCACGAAGAAGAAAAAACAAAACAGAAATAGGAAGAACCAAATAAAGAATTTCATTAAAAGCAACAGAAAAACTAAAAGAAAATTCTTTTTTATCTTTTTGAATAAAAGATTTAGATAATCTAGGAAATACAGCAGAAGCAAAAGAAATACCAACTATTCCTATAGGAACGTAATACAAGTTATGCGATAAATTAAAAATAGCAATGCTTCCAGAAACCAAAGTGGAAGCTATCGCAGTAATAATTAAAAAATTAATTTGAAAACCAGCTAAACCAATTGTTCTGGGAATCATTAATTTTATTATTTTTTTAATTCCTTTATGAAAAAAATTAAAACCATTTTGAAAACGAAAACCAGAAGCAATTGCAACTGGCATTTGAATTAATAGATGCAAACCAGCGCCAAGAACAACACCCCATGCCAATCCAATTAATCCTAACTTGGGAACAAAAAATATTATGCCAATAATTATTCCGACATTATATAAAACAGGAGCTAATGAATTAACAAAAAATTTATGAAAATATTGAAGAACTCCACCAAATATACTACTTAAACCAAAAAGAATTGGAGAAAGAAACATGATACGAGTTAAAATAATTGTTATATCTCTTTTAGCGCCAGAAAAGCCAGGAGCAATTAAAGAAATTAACAAAGGAGCCAAAACAACAAAAATAGCAGAAATAATTATTAAAAATATTGAAGCTAAATTAAAAAGACCACTAGTTAATTTCCAAGCCTCTTTTTTGTCTTTTTCAAAATATTCAGAAAATACAGGGATAAAAGCAGAAGCAATAGCTCCTAAAATTAAAACACTATAAACAAAATCAGGCAAACGAAATGCAGTAAAATATATATCTAATTCATCGCCAGCACCAAAACGACCAGCTAATAATCTATCTCTGATAAGACCTAAAACACGGCTTACTAGGGCCGCTATTCCTAAAACAAAAGCTGCAGAAAAAATTGTTTTAGACCTATGATTTAAAATTCTTTTTACCATGAATTAGATTAATTATATCACCAAAGATTTAATTTTTCAATTTAATAAGTTATTATTAATATATATGATTCAAATATCAAAAGATAAATTAAATAATTTAATTCATTCCAGAAATACATTAATTTGTATAGTTATAATTCTAATAATTATAATCTTCTTTTTTACTTTAAATACATTAAACATAAATAAGCTTAATATTGGAATGAGAATAGCTGGCATTTCAGTAAGTGGATTATACATAAATGAAGCAAGAGAAGCAATCCAAGAAAATTGTGAAGAATTTCTTAAAAAAGAAATATCTTTAAATTACAAAGATTCTTTTTGGAAAACAGATTTAAGAAATTTAGGAGTAGAAATAAACATAGAACAAACATTAGAAAACGCACTTAATAAAGGACACAATAAAAGCTTATTTAAAAATATTTATTGGCAAGCAAAATCTTTGTTTGGATATAATATTAACCCAGAATATAAAATAAATGAAGAAAAATTAAATAATTTTTTAGAAAACAATTTAGCATCTATTCATAATCCAGCAAAAAATGCATCTTTAATATATGAAAATAATGAATTTAAAACAACACCAAGCAAAGAAGGTGTAATAATAGACAAAAAAGAACTAAAGAAAAATATTGAAAAAAATATTAATAATTTAGAACAAAACAACATTAAGCTTTCTTTAATTAAAGATAAGCCAGAAGTTTTAGAAAATGAAACAGATCAAGCAAAGCAAAAAGCAAATGAAATTCTTGAAAAAGCACCAATAGATTTATTGATTTTAAATGAAAAAATATCAACAATAGATAAAGAAATTCTATTAAGTCTAATTATCTTTGAACCAAATAATGGAATATTAGACGCAAAACTAGATCAAGAAAAAATTAAAAATTATTTAATTACTCTTTCTCCATTAATAAACAAAGAGCCAATAGATGCAAAACTAACAATTAGAGATGGAAAAGTAGTTGAATTCGCTCTATCTCAAAAAGGAATTATTTTAGACTTAAAAGATAATATTGAAATTATTTCTAAATTAGAAAAACAAATAGAATTAAAAATAAATGAAGCTAAACCTAAAATTACAACAGATAGTATAAATAATTTAGGAATTACTTCTTTATTAGCAATAGGTGAATCTAATTTTGCAGGATCTCCAGAATCAAGAATATATAATATTAGAATAGGAACAGCTAAATTTGATGGTTATTTAATTAAACCAGATGAAGAATTTTCTTTTAATGAAATACTAGGAGAAGTTGGAGAAGAACAAGGATATAAGGCAGAATTAGTAATTAAAAAAGATAAAACCATTCCTGAGTATGGAGGGGGTCTTTGCCAGGTATCAACAACAATGTTTAGAGCAGCTGTTAATGCTGGACTAGAAATAACAAAAAGATATCCTCATTCTTTTGCGGTAAAATACTATAACCCACAAGGATTTGATGCTACAATTTATCCTCCTTTTCCAGACTTAAGATTTATTAATAACACACCAAATCATATTCTAATTCAAGTAAAAATTGAAGAGTATAAATTAATGTTTGAATTTTATGGAACAAGTGATAATAGAATAGTACAAATAGATGGACCATATCAATATGATATTAAAGAAGATGGATCAATGAAAGCAACTCTAACACAAAAAGTTTATGATAAAAACAATAATATTATTATAGATAAAATATTTAATTCAACATATAAATCTCCTGATCTATACCCAATAGAAAAAAATCCTTTAGAATAAAAAACAGCTGAAAGCTGTTTTTAGTGCTGTATTCTTAAAATAGTTCGAACGCATTTCGCCGCCTGTGGCGGCGACGAGAAGCCCCCAAAAATTCTGTCCTGAACGAAGTTGAAGGATTGAGCGGCTTCGCCGCGATCTTTGACAATTTCAAGTTTTTCTATGAG
>JAHJST010000022.1 GCA_018829905.1 Patescibacteria group bacterium | reverse complement strand
TCATCGTTATTGTATCACAGCGGCTGCTAACAAACTAACTAAAGTCATTTACCACGTTTTAAAAAACAACTGTTCGTTTCAAACTGATTTATTGTAAAAATGCTTCCAGTTAAGAGTTAATAACAGATAACTTGTCATATACTCTTATTATACTAAAAAATTGCTCAAAGAACGACTTTTAAAAAGGTGGAAGACTGGAATGTATTAGAACTGCTATTTAGTAAATAATTAAAAATAAAGTGGATAGAGTAAAAACCCTATCCACTTACAAGAAATGCATCATGTAGATTTGTCGCGAAAGATGCGTTTAAACATCACATTCACAAAAAACGCGATCGCGACACACACGACACAAATTAAAATGAGCAAGTCCAAAGCAAGAATTGCAGCAAAAAAACCATAGCCCAAAAAGCTAATGATTTCGCTTATGCCGGAAAACACGTATCCGATCAAAAACGCACCAATTCCGATACCATTAATAATCAAAAGCTTTTTACTTCTTTCATCTTTCATAGACATGCCTCTCCTTTATTTTTCTGTAAATTTAAAACCGATAACAATAACAGTTTTATACTATTATCAGTATATCATAAATATCTTAAAATGTCAATGGTTTTGGAATTGGCCAACGGGAATTAAACTCATCAAGAAAAATAAAATAGGGCAGGAAAAATTCCTGCCCTTTACAAAAGAGATAAAAAGACTTATTTTAGTTTAAATCTCACAGTAACCGTGAAAACAACGCCTCTTGGTCTCCCGTTAATAACCATTGGCTCATACACCCACTGACGAACAGCATCAATCGCAACCTGATCTAACAATGGAATTGAGCGAAGAACCTTTACTGTTTGAACTCTACCATACATATCTGTTGTAGCTTCAATGATAACTACTCCCTCTACTCTTGCTTGTCTTGCAATCTCTGGATAAAGTGGTTCTACTCGCTTAATTAACCTAGGTGGCTTAATCTCGCCAATAGCCCTTATAGGTGCTTCTATTTCGCCAACAACACCACCAAGTATACCACCAACAACGCCACCAAGTACGCCACCAACAACGCCACCTTCTACGCCACCTTCGATTCCACCCTCAATTCCAATATCCATAAGCTCCTCATCTGAAATTTCTTCTGGTATTTCTACTGGAGCAACAAGTTGTCCTGGCTCAATGCTTGACTTGGCTTGAACCGGCTTAATCCTGGTTCTTTTTCTTTCCGTTTCTCTTTTTTTAGCAGGAGGAGGTGGGGGCGGTGGAGGAGGTGGAGGAGGTGCAAGAAAGGCACTATAAACCTCAATTGTTGGCATTTCTATAGTACTCATTAATGGCACAACAATCATTGCTATTATAGCAATACCAATGATTGAAAAAGAAAACAAGAAAGCAAGAAATCTTCTTCCAAATCCTTTTGTAGACTTAATAAACGAATCTCTGAAATCTAACATTTTTATCCTCCTTATATTTTTTTTATTTAAATGTTCTTAAAGAACTAATCTTTTTTAATGTGTAATTCTTTTAATTGTTTTGTTTCTACCTCACTAGGTGCTTCCATTGTTAAATCTCTACCATCTCCTGTTTTAGGAAAAGCAATTACTTCTCTAATTGTTTCTTCTCCAGCTAAAAGCATAATTAATCTATCGATTCCCATAGCTATTCCTCCATGAGGAGGTGTTCCATATTGAAATGCTTTTAATAAATGACCAAATTTCTCATCTATTTGTTTTTTTGTTAAACCAACTAATTCAAATACCTTTCTTTGAATTTTTGGATCATGTATTCTAATACTTCCACCAGCTATTTCATTACCATTTAATACTAAATCATGTTGCCAAGATTTAATTTTTTTAGGATCTTTTAATTCTCCTTTTGGTGCTGTAAATACATGGTGGCAAGGATCCCATGTTTTTTCATCTTTATTATACTCAAACAAAGGCCAATCAATAATCCAAACAAAAGCTAATTCATTTGGATCTTTTTTATTCTTTCTTAAGTCAGGAGAATCAGTTTTATGCTTTTTTATAACCTCATTATAAGTCATTACTTTAAAAGGATTAAATGTTAATTTCTTTTTACAATCTTTTGCTATTTGAATCATTAAATCTTCAATTAATTTAAGAATCTCTTCTTGTGTTGGAAAACTCATTTCAACATCCAATTGAGTAAATTCTGGTTGTCTATCCCCTCTTAAATCTTCATCTCTAAAGCATCTTGCAATTTGGAAATATTTTTCCATTCCAGAAACCATTAATAATTGCTTTAATTGTTGAGGAGCTTGTGGTAAAGCATAAAACTCTCCAGCATGTAATCTAGAAGGAACAAGAAAGTCTCTAGCTCCTTCTGGAGTTGATTTTGTTAATATTGGTGTTTCTATTTCAATAAATTCTTTTTTATCAAAATAGTCTCTAATTGTTTTAATTACTTTATGACGAAGAATAAGATTGTTTTTCATTCTTTTGGTTCTTAAATCAAGATACCTATATTTCAATCTAATCTCTTCTTTAATTTTTTTAGAATCTTCAGTTATTTCAAAAACAGGGGTTTCTGCTTCGTTTAAAATATTAAGTTTTTCAACTTTTAACTCAACAGTTCCAGTTTCTAATTCTTTGTTAATCATTCCAGATGGTCTTTTATTAACCATTCCTTCTATTTCAACAACCCATTCTGTTCTTAGTTTATCTGCGTCTTTTATTTTAATAAAAACAACCTGAAGCAATCCTGAACGATCGCGCAGGTCTATAAATGTGATTTTTCCATGATCTCTACGAGAATGAACCCAACCACATACTTTTACTTTTTTACCAATATATTTAGTTGTTTCAGATATATTAATACGTTTCATAATTAAAGTATATCAGAATAAAACGAAAATTAAAAGAAAAAACGCTCCATTGATTAATAGAACATTTACAGGGCATTTTCCTTTTGCCTCCTTTTTACACTAAAATATTAAATCTATTTTATCTCTAGAACCTTATAATACGCCTTGCCTCTTGGTGTTTGTACCATTATTTCATCTCCTTTCCTTTTTCCAAGAAATGCCTTACCCAAAGGAGATTCATTAGAAATCTTACCATTTAATGGATCAGCTTCTTCTGAGCCAACAATACTAAAATCTCTTTTACCTTCTTTGTTTTTTACAATAATACTACAACCAACTTCAACAGAATCACATTTTGTTTTTTTTAAAATTAATACAGCATCTCTAATAATTTGTTTTAATTCTTGTATTCTTCCTTCGTTAAAAGCCTGGGCCTCTTTAGCCTCAGTATATTCTGCATTTTCAGAAAGATCACCCAATTCTTTAGCTTGGTGAATTCTATTAGAAATTGCATTTCTTTTAAGCTTCAAGTCTTCTAACTCTTGCTTTAATTCATTAAATTTTTCTTTAGTTAAATACTTCATTTTAAAAACGAGATGTCGATTTGCCCTTAAAAGACAAATGACATCAATATATTAATTTTAATCAAAAAAAAACAAATGTCAATAGCTTATTGAGAAAAGTACCAATTTAAGACTTGTTTGGCAACTGGAACAGAAATAGCACTTCCTTGGCCTCCGTTTTCAATTAAAATAGTTATTACTATTTCTGGATCAGAATAAGGAGCAAAACCAGTAAACCAAGCATGATATTCTTTTCCTTTAAATGTTTCTGCTGTGCCGGTTTTGCCAGCAACTTGTACTGGTAAATCAGATAAAAATCTAGCAGAACCAGAAATCACAGCTTCTCGCATACCTTTTCTAACTGTTTCTAAATGTTTTTCTTCAATAAATCCTTTTCTAATAATTTTTGTCTTTTGATTTTCAACTAGTTGTGGTTGAAATATTATTCCATTGTTTGCTATTGCTGCAGTAGCAAAAGCTACTTGTAATGGAGTAGCAGAAACATCTCCTTGTCCTATTGATGTATTATATGTATCGCCAGTATACCAAGCTTCTTTTTTTGTTTCTTGCTTCCATTCAGCAGAAGGAATAAGGCCCGAGCTTTCTCCAGGAAGAATAATTCCTAATTTTTCACCAAAATTAAACAATCTCAAATACTTTGCTATTCTATCTATTCCTAATCCTTCAAAATCTCCACTACCACCACCTAGGGTATAAAAATACACATTACAAGATTCAGCAATTGCTTTTATTAAATCAACGGTGCCATGAACCTTCCAATCATTAAATGTCCAAAATACTCCAGGATTATACTTATCAGGAACAGATAAATGGCCAGGACAATTTAATTGATTAATAATTACATTTTCCTGTAAGGCAGCAGCTGCAATTAATGGTTTAATTGTTGATCCAGGAGCATATGTTCCACTAATAACTCTATTAAATAAGGGCTGGTTTGGATCAATAAACATTTCTTCTGATAAATTAGTATTATCAAAATCAGGAAAACTAACTAATGCTAATATTTTTCCATTCTTAGGATTTAATACAATTGCAGCAGCTTTAGAAGTAGATAAATTATTTAAAGTAGATTTTAAAGCAGAATAAAGTTGTTTTTGCAAACCAGCATCTATAGATAAAATTAGATCTTTCCCATGTTTAGGATTTTTAGCTGCTAAAACATCTTGGGTTCTTCCCAGATTATCTATTTCTACTAATTCTTCTCCGTTTTCTCCTTTTAATAAACTTTCATAAACTTGTTCTAAACCAGTCCTACCAACATATTCATCAACTAAATATCCTTGATCTGTTTCTTGCTCGTTTGCTTTATTTAAATAACCCAATAAATGAGAAAAACCGGTTTCATATTGTCTACGACTTTCTTTTCTAATTAAAACAAATGGATTTTCAGAAAATTCAGATTCTAATAAAAGAGCTTTTTCTCTTTCAATGTTTTCTTTAATAATTATTGGATAAGACAAATTAGAATTGTCTAAAATCTTTTTTTCTATTTCTGATTTTTCAATATCTAATAATCCAGATAGTTTTTCTAAAATTTCCTTATACTCCCTACTTTTATTTAAATCAGCTGGAATAATTACTAAGTCTAATCTGGGAACATTAATAGCTAATGGCTCTTTATTTTTATCATAAATTATTCCTCTTAAAGCTTTTATTGGATAAGATCTAATTCTGTTTTCATCAGCTAAATTTCTCCAATATTCTCCTTTTATTATTTGAACACTAAAACTTTTTAAAAACAAAGAAAAAAGGATTAAAAAAACAAAAGCAAAAAAAACCTTTAAAACTATTTGTTCTATTGGTTTTTCTATTTTTTCTCTTTCGCTTCCAGAATATTGTTTTAACCTTTTAGAATCCATAAAGATTTCTTCAGGTTCAATATCTTCTTTAAATTTTCTTTTTACTTTTAATTTTATTGACATAAATTAATTAATATGCTAATATTAGATTATCTCACAAATGGAGGATAAGATGAAAAAAAGAACTTCTTTTCTTTTTATAGGAATATCTCTTATTGTTCTTTGTGTTGGGATTTATTTTTTGGGTACTATCGTAATTGGATATTGGTTATTTATCATGTTTATCATACATATATTAAAAAATCCCGAAAAATTTATAAAAGAGACATGAATAAAGGGCCACATAATCATTTGATTATAATGGCCTTTTTCATTACCCAAAAAACAGGCAAGGATAATATTAGATTGTAAATAACCAAAACAATTGAAAAAGTAAAAGAAAAAGAAAAGATTAAAGAGAGAATTAAAGAGAGAATATAGAAAGCTAATATTCCTATTAGAAACGTAATAATTAATGAAAGAATATTAGCTTTTTTAAATGTATTTTGATTTAAAAAATATACTAAAATACCTGCTCCTAATAAAGAAATTATTGAAACACCAATAATATTATTTAAAGAATAAACATCTAAAAACAATCCAGCAATAATTATCCAAACAAAATTCTTTTTCCATTCTTTTAAAATACTTAGACTTAAAATAGATATGATAATCAAATTAGGAAAAACCCCTAATATTTTTAAATGGGGTAAAATACCTATTTGAAGAAATAATAGAATAATAATAAAGAAGATTATGTATATAATTTTCATTTTTAATATAAGCTATTGACAAACTAATTTTTAAAAAGCTATAATAGAATTGATCAGAAATGATCAAAATTCTATAGCTTAAGGGCTCCTTTGGGAGTCCTTTTGGCTAGTTTTTTAATTTTTTCAGTTTTTGGTTTAAACATTTTAATCATTTTACAATAAATACTTCTTCTAATTTATTAAAATCTACAACAGGAAAAACAACAATTCTTTGAAATAATTGATTTTGAGAAAAATCAATAGATTCAATTTTTCCAATTAAAATTCCTTTTGGATAAACATTGTCCATACCAGAAGTAATTATTCTTTCTCCTATTTCTAATTTTTCACTTCTAGGAATAAAGTCCATAAAAAGACCACCTTGTTTTTCTTTTTTAATTAAACCTTCATTTCTTCCGTTTTCTAATAAAGTAGCAATAACGCTTTCTTTGTTTGTTAATAACATTACTTTGGAAAAATCTTTAGAAACTTCAAATATTTTCCCAACTAAAGATCCTTCCTTAGAAACAACAGCCATATCTTTTTCTAATCCATGATCTTTCCCTTTGTTTATTAATATCCAATCTTGATTTTCCTGAATATCTTTCCAAATAACAATACCAACTTGTTTTATTTCAACTAAATCTTTTAATGATTCTTTTGCTTGTAATAATGCTTCATCTCTTCTTTTAATTTCTTTTAAAGAAGAGATTTCTGTTTCTAGTTTCATATTTTGAATTCTTAAATCATTGTTTTCTATAGCTAAACCTCTTATTGAAAACAATGTTGTAAAAAAACCAGAAAAAACATTTCCTATTTTAATAAAAAAACCATTAATAGGACTGGTTATTTTAAAAATAAAATTCCCAAGATTATTATTAAATCCAGGGATTAAATTAACAACAATTAAAACAATAATTATTGTAATAATTAAAACAACATATTTTCTATTTTGGAACTTCTCCATAATCAGATGGAATCAATACTTCTTTAAGATTGTCTAAATCTTCTAAAATTATACCTGCTCCTCTAGCAACAGCTGTTAAGGGATCATCAACTACTTTAACAGATATTTTAGTTTCTTTTTCAATTAATTTATCCAATCCTCTTAATAAACTACCACCACCAACCATTATTATTCCTTTACTCATAATATCAGCTATTAATTCTGGAGGAGTAGCTTCTATAACATCCTTAACACCATTAACAATATCTTTTACAGATTTAGCAATTGCATTACGTATTTGATCACTGTTAACAATAATTTCTTTTGGTAGGCCAGAGGCTATGTCTCTTCCTCTCATTGGAGCTTCTAAGTATTCATCTAAATCATAAGCAGACCCAATAGATATTTTAATGTCTTCAGCTGTTTTTTCTCCTAAAATTAACTTTAGTTCATCTCTAGCATAATCAATAATATCTTGATTTAATTTATCTCCAGCTATTTTTAGTGTCTTAGAAGAAACAATGCCACCAAGAGAAATAACAGCTATATCTGCTGTGCCACCACCAATATCTACAACCATATTACCTAAGGCTTCTTGAACTGGCAATCTAGAGCCAATTGCAGCTGCCATTACTTCTTCTACTAAATATACTTCTCTTGCACCAGCATTTATAGTAGCATCTCTAACCGCCCTTTTCTCAACCTCAGTAATATCAGAAGGAATACCAATAACAACTCTTGGTCTTGGTAAAATTGTAAAACTATCTTTATGAACCTTGTTAATAAAATGTCTAAGCATTTGCTCGGTTACCTCAAAATCAGAAACAACACCATCTACTAAAGGACGAGTAGCAGAAATATGAGCTGGTGTTTTACCAACCATTTTTTTAGCTTCTTCACCAATAGCTAAAATTTGACCAGTTTTTTGATTTACAGCTACAACAGATGGTTCGTTTATAATAATCCCTCTTCCCTTTACATAAACAAGCGTTGTTGCTGTTCCAAGGTCAATACCAATATCTTTAGAGAGTTTTCCTAAAAGTTTATTAAACATATTAGTATGCTTTAGCAAAAAATACTTGTGTTTTTGATACATTGCCACATTTTATGCATTTTCCACTCTCACTTTGTTTAAATGGAATAGATCTAATAGTGGCTTTTGTTTCTTGTTTAATTTTTTCTTCACATTTGCTGTTTCCACACCAAAAACTTTTAACAAGTCCCCCCTTATTAATAATTTTTTTAAATTCAGAAAAATTATTTATTATAAAAGTATTATTTTTAACAAATTTCTTTGAATTATCTAAGATTCTTTTTTGAATATCTTCTAAAATCTTATTAACATCAAAAGATTTCAAAGAAATAACTTCCCTTTTCAAAGAATCTCTTGAAACAATGGTTAGTTTTTTCTCTTTAACTTCTTTTGGTCCAATTTCTATTCTTAGGGGAACTCCCTTAAGCTCCCACTCATTAAATTTCCAACCAGGAGTTTGATCTGACCAATCAACTTCAAAACGAACATCTTTTAATTCTAGTTTAGAAATATATGATTTAATTAAATTCTTTTCTTTTGCATTTTTACAAATAGGAATAATTACTGTTTGATAGGGGGCTATTTTAGGTGGTAAAATTAATCCTTTGTCGTCTCCGTGAGCCATAATTAAACCACCAATCATTCTTGTGCTAACTCCCCAACTAGTTTGCCAAACATATTTTTGTTTCTCCTGTTTATCTAGAAACTTAATATTAAAAGCTTTTGCAAAATTCTGACCTAAATTATGTGATGTCCCCATTTGTAATACTTTTCCATCTTTCATTAATGCTTCAATAGACAATGTATAATTAGCACCAGCAAATTTTTCTGAATCTGTTTTTTTACCAGAAATAACAGAAATTCCTAAATATTCTTGTGCAAAATCTTGATAAATATCTAAAGCTTTTTTTGTCATTATTTCAGCTTCTTTTTCGGTTTCATGTGCAGTATGTCCTTCTTGCCATAAAAATTCAAGAGTTCTTAAAAACAATCTAGGCCTCATTTCCCATCTTACAATATTAACCCATTGATTAATTTTAAAAGGAAGATCTCTATATGATTGAATCCACTTAGAAAACATATCATATATTATTGTTTCTGATGTTGGTCTAATAGCTAATCTTTCTTTAAGCTTTTTATTACCACCATGGGTTACCCACGCTACTTCGGGAGCAAATCCTTTTACATGTTCTGCTTCTTTTTTTAAAAAACTCTCTGGTATAAAAAGAGGGAAATATGCATTTTTTACTCCCAATTCTTTGATCTTTTTATCAAATTCTTTTTGTATGTTTTCCCAAATAGCATAACCATATGGCTTAATTACCATACAACCCCTTACTGACGAATAATCAGCCAAATCAGCCTTTAAAACTAATTCATTATACCATTTAGCAAAATCTTGTGATTGTTTAGTTAACATTTTTAAAATAAATTAACAACGTCTCTTAATGTTATCACTATCATTAATAAAATCAAGAGAGCAAAACTAATACCATTAGCTAATTGCTCTGTTTTAGCCTTAATTGGCTTCCCTTTAAGCTTTTCTATAAAAAGTAGCAATAACCTACCACCATCTAGCGCAGGAATGGGAATAAGGTTTAAAATAACTAAATTTATAGATAAAATAGCTGCAAATTGTAAAACATATACAAAACCTAAATCAACCATTTGAGCAGTTAAATTAGCTATTCCTACTGGACCAGCTATATCTGCAATTAATTTTCCAGATATTATTAAATTCTTAATTAACAAATAGAACATTTTAATAAATGTAATAAACAATCTACCAGTTGTTTCAAATCCCCTTGCAATTGCCTCATACCAAGGATAAGAAATTAAATCAGTTTTAGCCATTGCTATTCCCATTATACCCTCTCCTTCAGGATGAGAAATTCTTAATAATACTTTTTTATCAATTATTTCCTTTCCTCTTTTAATTTGAACATTTACTTCTTGCCCAATATTCATAGCAACAAATGATTGAACATCTTCTAATTCTTTTATTTCTTGATTATTAAGAGATTTTATTGTATCCCCTATTTTTATTCCAGCATCTTTAGCTGGAGAATCTTTAGCAACTTCAACAACCTGAATCTGTATATTTTTATAATTCTTGCCCTCTTCAACAATACTTGGAATACCAATCATATGAACAATAGATAAAAAAATTGCAGCTATTAAAAGATTACAAAATACACCAGCAACAAGAACAATAGCTCTTTTCCATGCTGGTTTGTTATAAAAAGCCTTTTTGCTTTTAGATCTTTTTTTCTCATTTAATTCTCCGTGGATTCTAACAAAACCACCTATGGGAAATAAATTTAAAGAATAAATAGTATCTCCTTTTTTAAAAGAAAATAGTTTTGGTGGATAACCAAAACCAAATTCTTCTACTTTCATTCCAAATTTTTTAGCAGTAATAAAATGGCCCAATTCATGAGCAAAAATTAAAATGCCTAATATTAAGATAAAAACTATTATTGTAAGAATCATATTTATGGTGTATAATTAAATTAAGGAGGCTTAAAATGGAAACGATAATAACAATAATTTTAGGAATTTTGTTCCTTATAGTTGCTGTTAAATTTTTAAAAACACCAATTGAAAAAGAAAGAAGAATTAAAAAGATTTTTATTATTATGGCTATTCTATTTTTTTCCTCATTTCTTCTATAAGCTGGGGGCCCATGATTTGGGCCCTTTTTATACTGTCATAATATCTGTTTCTTTGTTTTTCTTCATCTCATCTATCTTTTTATTATATTCATCAATTAATTTCTGAAGTTCATCTTTGCCCCTAAATTTATCATCTTCTGTTAATTCTCCTGATTTTTCCATTTCTTGAATTTTTTTCCAAAGAGTTTCTCTTTGTAAACGAATAGAAATTCTTGCTTCTTCTGCTTTATCAGCAACTATTTTTACATATTCTTTTCTTTGCTCTTCATTTAATGCAGGAATATTTATTCTAATCATTTCTCCATCAACAACTGGAGAAAAAGAAGAATTGTCTCTTATTGCTTTTTCTATTTGTGTTATTACGCTATTATCCCATGGTTGAACAGTAATAACTCTTGGTTGAGGAACATTAATATTTCCTAATTGTTTAATTGGTAATAATTGTGAATAAACATTAACAACAATATCTTCAATCATAGCAGGTGTTGCTCTGCTAGTTTTAATTTTCATAAACTCACCTTTTAAAAACGTAATTGTTTTTTCTAATTCTGGTTTTAAATTGTTTATTAGTTCTTTATACATAAAATTAAATTTTCTAAAGCTAATCTTTTATTAACATTAGAAGAAGAAATTAAATCTTTAGTTTTTTGAATTTCCTTAATGTTTTGTAAATATTTTTTATCTTTTAACATTAGATCTCTAAAGTAAAACAACCAAGAATCTAATAAAGAAAATATATCTAAATCTTCTTTTATAAAAGACTCAATAAATTTAAAAATATCATTAGTTGATTCTTTTAAAATATCAACATATTTTTTATTAAAACTCATTTTACTCAAAGGAATATCTTTAAATTTAACATCTTGTAATCTAGATAAAATAGTTTTTGGAAGAAGATCTGGTGTGGTAGTTATTAAAATTAAAACAGTTTTTTCTTGTGGTTCTTCTAATGTTTTTAATAACGCATTAGAAGATTCAATATTCATTAAATCAGCATTATCTATAATTACAAATCTATATGAATCAGAAGATAATGTTAAATGTCTTTTTACTTGTCTAATTTGATTAATTGAAATATCTTTTTTGTCTTGTTCTGGAACAACGTATAAAATATCAAAAGGAGAAACTTTTAAATATTCTGATAGCCAAAATGCTGTGTCTTTTTTGCCAGACCCACGAGGACCGTAAAATAAATATGCATGAGCTAAATTATTAAACTCAATTGCCTTTTTAAAGAAATCTAAAATATTCTGATTCATATTTAAAGTTTATCATATTGTTTATTTAAGAACAAGAAATGCTCAACGCCAGATTTAAAATTCTAACGTTGAGCACATTAATCAAAATAAAAAGAAGGCTTTTTCTTTTTGACTCCACCAAATTCGAGCAGTTCTAGCAATATGAAAATGTGGTGCAAAATCCTTTGAAATCTTCTCTCCTTCAACAGCCTTTTTTAAATTAACCACATCGGCACGGTTAGCGTATTCATCAACCGAGATATAAATCTCTTCTGTCGGTAGGTTAGCGATTTCTCCGGGGATAATAAAATTATTGTCTGTAAGAATCCACGACCCAACCACGCCCATCCTCCAGAATAACTCTTGCACAGCATTGATGGCTAGACCAAATTGTCTAATGAGTTCTAAGTCCGTTCTGTTCGTTGTCGGATCTTTAAATTCATTTCTTTTACACTCTGGCCTAATTATCAAATTCTTGATTGGATTTCCTGTTTTTTTATTGTTCAATGTACAATACCTCCTAATTTAAAATTATCATACTTATATGTTTTTTTCAATAACTTTCTTTATTTCTCTTTCAAATCTTTCTCTATTAAACTTCTTAGCATGATTCATAATAAACTTAGGATCATATTTTTTTTCTCTTATTCTTCTTATTCCATCAGCTAAAACAGCTGTATTTTGAAAATCAAAAAACTCTCCTGTTTTTCCTTCTATTATTGTTTCTAAGGCCCCTCCTTTTCTAAAAGCTAAAACTGGTTTACCATAGCTCATTGCTTCTACTGGAGCAATGCCAAAATCATCTTCTGAAGGAAAAATAAATCCTGAACATTTAGCATAATATTCTTTAACAATATTATCAGGTTGTGATCCAAGAAACTCAATATTTTTTTTAGCTTTTTTCTTTAATTTTTTAAATTCTGGACCAGAACCAATTATTTTTAAATCCAAGCCTAATTTATTAAAAGCTTCAACAGCTAAATCAATCCTCTTATATTTTTTTAACCTAGAAACAATTAAAAAAAACTCTTTATCAGAATAATTAAATTTATATCTAGGAATTTCTACAGGAGGATAAATTACAATAGATTCTTTTTTATAATATTTCTTTATTCTTTTTTGAACTGTTTTAGATATAGCAATAAATTCATCTACTCTTTCAGAAGCATGTCTATCCCATATTCTAAAAAAATGAAGAATAGACTTGAAAAGATTTTGATCCCACAAATATCTTGTAGGAGAATAACAATAACAAATATGTTTTGTATTTACGCGAGTAATTATTCCTTTTGAAAAAGAAAAACAAGAAGAAATTACTAAATCAAAATCTCTAAAATCTAAAGACTCAACTGCTATTGGTAAAAATGGTAACAACCATTTATACTTTTTCTTAAAAGGAAATTTCTGCAGAAAAGAAGTTTTAATTTCTTTATTAGGAAAAAATTCATTTTTAATTTCTTTATCATAGAATAAAGTAAAAACCTTGGCTTGAGGAAAAATCTCAGTCAAGGTCTTAAAAGTTTTTTCAGCTCCACCAAAACAAACTAAATAATCATGTATAATAGCTATTTTCATTTTTTATTCATAATACTTCTCTTATAAACATCCAAGTTTTCTAAAGCAATACCAGTTCCTTTTGCAACACAAGAAAGTGGATCATCAGCAATATATGCTGGAACACCAGTAACTTTAGTAATTAAATCATCTATTTTATCTAATAAAGCGCCTCCTCCAGAAATTATCATTCCCCTATTCATAACATCAGCAGCTAATTCAGGAGGTGTTTCTTGTAAAACAGATTTAATTGCTTTAATAATATCATTTAATTCTGAAGAAATAGCATCTACAACCTCTTTATTGGTAATTTCAATAGCTTTGGGCAATCCTTCAATTAAATCTCTTCCTTTTACTTCCATAGACCCTCTTTCTGGATTATATAAAGCAGATCCTATCTGAATTTTAATTTCTTCTGCAGTTCTTTCTCCAATAGCTAAATTATGTTTTTTCTTAATATGTTCTGCTATTGCTTGATCTATTTTATCACCACCAACTCTTACAGAACAACAAGCAACTATGCCACCTAAAGAAATTATTGCAACCTCAGAAGTACCACCACCAATATCTACAATCATATTACCAGCAGCAGAATTAATAGGAATACCTGCTCCAATAGCAGCTAAGACTGGTTCTTTTACTAAATAAGCTGCTTTTGCACCAGATTGAATAGCAGCCTCAATAACAGCTCTTCTTTCTGTAGAAGTAATACCAGCTGGAACAGATATCATAACTTCTGGTCTAAATAATCTAATTTTACCTTCTGCTTTTCCAATAAAATATGATAACATTGCTTGAGTTACTCGATAATCAGCAATAACCCCGTCTTTTAATGGACGGGAAGCAACAATTGTATCAGGAGTACGACCAAGCATTTCTTTTGCTTCATTTCCAACAGCTAATACTCTGTTGTCTTCAATAGAAATAGCCACAACAGATGGTTCATTAACTACAATTCCTTTATTTGGAACATAAACCAAAGTATTGGCTGTTCCTAGATCAATTCCAATTTTTTTAATAAACATACATAATAATCTTACGCTAAATATTTTAACTTGGCAAGTTAAATAAAACATGATAACATTGTGATTATGAAACGAAAAACAAGAAGAATTATTTTCTATATTTTCCTAATAATTTTTTTAATTCTAGTCCCTTTAATTACCCTATTTTCTAGAGGCTATACTTTTGATTTTGAGAAAAAAACAATTATTAGAAATGGTGGTATTTATTTAAGATCAACCCCACAAAAAGCTGAAATATATATTGATAATAAATTAAAAGGAAAAACAAACAAATTTATTAAAAGATTATTACCTAAAATTTATGAAATAAAGGTTGAAATAGATGATTATCATATTTGGGAAAAAAACTTAACAGTTAAGCCAGGAATAGTTACAAAAGTAGATACAATTTTCCTTATACAAAAAAATCCTAAAATATCTTTAAACACAGAAAAAAGAATTGATTCATTTTCTATTCTCCCAAATAAAAAAGAGATTGCATATTTATCAAGCAATCTTTTTTATATTAAATCTCAAGACAAAGATGAAATAATTACCACATTTAAATTAAACTTACCAATTAAATGGATATGGTCTTCTAATAATGAAAATGTAATATTAGAATCAAATAATCAATTTTATTTTCTAAATATTAATGATCCAAAAGTTTTAATTAATTTAAATGCATTGGTACAAAATAGTAATATTTATGAGATGGAAAATGTAAGCTTTGGGCTAGATGGTAAAAGAATATATTTTACTTCAAAAAATAATTTATATTATTTAGAATTAAATGAATCAATAAGAGATTCTATTGTTTCTGATATGTTAGTAGAAAATGTTTCTAATTATATTGCTTACAAGCATGGAATTATTTATCAAGAAAATATTAATGAAAAAATCTATGAATTAGATTTAACTAGTTTTAAATCAGCAAAATTTTTTGATCAAGTATTTCCAGGATTTGATCAAGGAAAATGGATTCTTTCAAATGATAAAAAGAAATTACTTTCACAAAAAGAAAAAACAATAGAAATATTATGGTTAGATGAAGTTTTTAATAATTCAATTAATAGAGAAAAAGGAGACACGCAAGAAATTGATTTAAAGGAAAAAATTAATCAAGTTATTTGGTTACCACACACAGATGAACATTTAATTATTTCTACAGAAAATGACATATTAATAACTGAATTAGACAATAGATTACCACAAAATACAATAAGCTTTATTAAAACAGAAAATTCAGATATACAATATAATATTAAGAATAAAACCTTATACTTTTTAGAAAAACAGAAATTATATGAAGCAAAGATATAAAAAAGCGGATCCAAAGATGATCCGCTTTTAAGTTTCTGATCATGCTTTCCTTTTTTTGAAAAAAAGGATGCCGACCACTACGCTTTCAATAATGAAAAAGGATATTGGCTGAGATCCGCTGTTTATGTTCCAACTTTCTACACTTAGTAGTGTAAACACACATGAGATCCAGAATATTGCCCAAGCAAGCTTGTTTTCATGTTCTGGAGTATACCATGCTGATTTAAATGTTGGAATAGCAGCAATTATCAGCCCAACAGACGCTGCAACAATTCCAGAAGTAGCGTTTCCATAAATTATCCACAAAACTGCACCAGCAAAACCGAATAACAGGCAAGCCCTATCTAAGTTAGTCCATCCTGGTTTACCCTTTTTCACAGCAAGAAGAAAAACAAACCAAGCACAACACACTGCTCCAACTATCTGTCCATTTACAACATCTTCCTTAATCATTCCTGTAAGTGCAAGAGTATCAAGAGCTGCCCAGACCAACCAACTTGTTTTTTGTGGCTTTGTTTGATTCCTAAAAATCGCAATGAAATATGGAATAAACGCTGACACAAAGACGATCCCTGCAACAATAGAAAATATTTTGTAATGTTCCAATCTTTCCTCCCTTTTTAAGATATGCTATAATTATATCATAATACCATTTAAAAGTCAAATAAAAACTTGGCAGTTACGTACTGCCAAGAATTATTTTTGAAAACTAAAACATACAACGTTCCTCAATCTTTTTTTTAAATCTTCTGTGTCTATAAGAACAAAAGGCTTTGCAACATAAAATAATGATTGAAAAAATAAGAATTTCTAAAAAAGAAGCATGCTTAATTATCATTATAAAATACAAGAAGGAAAAAACCCCAATAAACGGAGAAGCATTAATCAAAAAATCCTTAATTCTTTTCATTATAACCTTCCTTTATGTGCTTATATTAATATAACATATTATTTAAATTAATGCAAATGAAAAGGTGTGGATTTCCACACCTTTATTTTTTTAAGCAGTTTTACGTCTTGCTTAGGACATGAGCATACAGCCCTCTGAACAATGAGCTGTGCGTGGTAACATGTAGCGCATAGCCACTCTCCTTTCATTTTCATGAAGAAACTTTTGCTTCTATGTTTCTATCACGAAAATATTTTCTTATATAATTATTAAGACAATTATTAAAAATAAACTCTAATAATTGTCTTTAATTTAAATCTCCTTTTCTATAATCCTCATTAAATTCTTTTAATTTTGCTCCTACTATTTTTTCACAGGCACTGGTACAATTACCACATAAAATACAAGTATTGATTTGATTTTCTAATTCTTTAGAATCATCATTGCTAAGTGTTTTGTATCTAATTAAATTTCTAAATTGTCTAGGACCAGTTTCTCCTCTTTGAGATTTAATCCAAGCAGGACATTTTGATTGACAATAGCCACATTCCATACAAAGCCATTCTTTTTCATTTATTCTCTTGGTTGGAAATTTTAAATCATCAATAATAGACTTATTATCAGTATTAAACATTACTCCAGGATTTAAAATATCACTAGGATCAAAAATATTTTTGATCTTTTTTAAATAATTAAATATTTCTGTTCCCCACTCTTGTTCTAAATACATACTTCTACATCTACCTCCACCATGTTCTGTGGCTGTTGTACCTCCATATTTAAATGTAGCTGAATATACTTTATCAGCTATTTGTTTAATTTTAGGAATATCTTCATCAGTAGTTGCTTCAATAACAGGATCAATATGAATCGTTCCTACACCAGCATGGCCATAAATAGCAACATCCATATTTAAATCTTTAAATATTTGTCTTAAGTCTTTAACAATATTTGGTATATCTTTTACTTTTACACCAATATCATCAATAGAAACTAATGGTTTTGTTGTATCAGAGAATTTTGCTGTTAAAGGCAATAAGCATTTTCTTACTTCCCAAATAGCTCCCATTTTTTCAGCATCTTTAATAATCTCACCAATTAATTCAAAATCTTTTAATTTTTCTTCAAATTTTTTAAGAGTATCTTTAATGTTTTCATCAAATTCAATAATAACCATTGATTCTGCCTCTTTAGAAATTCCTAATTTAGGAAAATTATCACAAGCTAATTCTAAAGAAACCTTATCAACAAATTCAATAGCACTACAATCTAATTCTTTAGATAATTTAATAACATCATCTAATTGAAATAAGTCTTTAAGAAACACAGCCCAAGCAACTGGTTTTTCATTGGATTTTCTTTTAATTGCTTTTAATTTAATTTCTGTAAAAATCCCCAAAGTACCAATTGAACCAATCATTAAATGAGTTAATATATCATTTAATGATTCATGATCTCTTAAAGCAAATATATTATATGAAGAAGAATTTTGAATATCATCTTTTTTTTCTAAGGATTTTATTACTTCAGAATTAGATAAAACCTCTTTTTTTAAAGATTCTATTTTCTCCTTATACTTTTCTATATTTTCCCCTGTTTCTGTATTAATAATATCTCCATCAGAATCAATAAACTCTATTGAAAGTAAAAAATCATCTAATGTTCCATATTTAACAGCACCACCACCACAAGCTTTTGTTCCAACATTGCCACCAATCATACAAGCACGAGAAGAAGCAGGAGTTGGAGGTAAAAACATATTTTTTTTATTTAATTCTGCCTGTATATCATCATATATTACTCCTGGTTCTACTTTAATAAAGCCATCTCCTATTTCAAGAATTTTACTAAAGTATCTAGTAATATCAACAATGATTCCCTTGCCAACAGATGCTCCAGCTAAAGAAGTTCCTGCTGCCCTACAAGTTATACCAATATTATTTTCTTTAGCAAACTTAATTGTTTTTTGTATGTCAGATTTATTCTTTGGCAAAACAATCATTTTAGGCACTAGCTTATATATACTAGCATCAGTAGAATATGCTTCTAACCAAAATTTATCTAATAATACATCTCCTTCAATAGATTTTTTAAATTCTTCAAACATAAATTAAAATTAATACTTAAGCTTTAATTATATTATTTTTTTAATTTAAATACAAAAAGGAACGAATATCGACCAATCCTATATACACATTCTGTAATTTTATACAGAATAAAATATAAGATAGAGACATAAATTAAAATCGCTTCTTTTGGCCTGTCCTGATTATCCTTAAAAAGCAAGACAAGTGGATAAATAACGATTAATGTGGCGATACTCGCTCCTTTTTATATTCCAATACTATACATTTTAATCTAAAATAATTCTTTGTCAAGAAATTATTGCTCCTTTTAATGCATTATGACATTTATTACAAGAATAATCTTTTGGAATTTCTTTAATAATATCAATAATTACTTTTTTAACATTTTCAATATTTTTACCAAACACCTTAATAACCTCTTCTAAACTTACTGGTTTAATTCCTTGAACACCAACATCATAGTCAGTAACCAAAGAAATATTTAAATAACAAATTTCAGCTTCTCTTGCTAAAACATTTTCTGGATATTGAGTCATATTAATAATATGCCAACCAGATTTAGTAAACCATTTACTTTCTGCTTTAGAAGAAAATCTTGGACCCTCAATAACAACAACTATTCCTTTATCATGAACCTTTATCTTATTTTTCTCACAAACTTTTTTACCTATTTTTCTTAATTGATCACAATAACAATCAGTAGAAGAAATATGAACAGTTTTGGGTCCATTAAAAAATGTATCTTTTCTTTTTTTTGTTCTATCAATAAAATCATTGCAAAAAACAAAATCTCCTCTTTTAATGTTTGTTTGCAATGAACCAACAGCTGCTGGAGAGATAATAAGTTTTACTCCTAATTGTTTAAAAACATCTATATTGGCTTGGTAATTAATTTTATGAGGAGGTAAATTGTGTTTTCTTCCGTGTCTTGGTAAAAAAGCAATTTTTTTACCCAAATATTCAAATAAAAATATTTGATCACTTGGTTTGCCATATTTTGTTTTAATATTAACCCACTTTCCTTTATCAAAGAATTTATACAAACCAGAACCACCAATTATGCCTATATCAGCTTTCATAATGAATTAAAGAATTAATTGGATAATTTAATTTTTCTCTACCTTTAAGAAAATCTAATTCTATTAAAAAAGAAATTCCAATAATATTTCCTTGTAATTTTTCAATTAAATCACAAGTAGCTTTCATTGTTCCACCAGTAGCTAAAACATCATCTACAATTAAAATTTTATCTCCTTTTTTAATTGAATCATATTTCATTTCAATAATATTAGAAGCATATTCTAAATCATATTTTTGAGAAATAACTTTTGGAGGTAATTTTCCTTTTTTTCTAATTAAAGCTAACCCAGTATTCATTTTATACGCCATAGCAGAAGCAAAGATAAATCCCCTAGCATCTATACCAACAATAATATCTGGTTTTTCTGTTTCACATAATTTATCAACAACAAATTTAAAATATTCTTTGTCTTGTAATAATGGGGTTATATCTTTAAAATTAACACCTTTTTCAGGCCAATCAGGAATCTCTTTAATTTTTTGTTTTAAATCCATAAACTAAATATCAATGGCACAAATGCTAATATACCAATAATTATTGCAAATAACCAAAATCTTATTTTTTGAGCTAATTGCATTAATATTTTAATGGTTATTAAACCGAAAATAAAAGAAAATATTAATCCTAAAAATAAATTAATAAAAGGAAGATTAGGAAAACCATCTAATATTGGTAAAACAATACCACCCAATAAAACAGGAATGCTCATTAAAAAAGATAAATACAATCCTTGTTTTGCAGAATATTTTTTAAATAAAAAAGTAGAAATAGTTATTCCAGAACGAGATATACCAGGAATAACTGCTAAGCCCTGAACTACTCCCAATAAAACACTATCTTTTAAGGTTAATAATCTTTTTTCTTTTATTTTACTCTTATGTGCAAATTTCTGTAATAAACCAGTAATAATTAAACCTATACCAATTAATCCCAAAAAAAACTCTCCCCTAAAAGAAAAATTAGAAATTAATTTATACAAAGGAAAACCAATAATAAAAGTAATAACAGTTGAAACAATTAAAAAAGAAATTAAACCATTTTGTTTATTCTCAAATTTAAATTTAAATTCTTTTAAATTTTTAAGAATATTAATAATATCTTTTTTAAAATACACCAACACAGCCAAAAGCGTTCCAAAATGAAGAAAGATTGAATATTTTACAGCTGTTTCTATTCCAATATTAAAAAAGCCAACCATTATTAAAACTAGATTGCCCTGACTAGAAATTGGTAACCATTCAAAAATACCTTGAACTATTCCTAAAATTATTGATTCTAACATGTTTTTATTTTATCACATTTTCTACTACTATCATATTCTTTTGAATTCCTATTATTGGTTCATGATAACCAGTAGCATAATCTCTTATTGCTGATTCAAAAACAGATTCAGGATATTTATAATTCTTACCCATTCTTGTTCCTGAATCATTAGTAATTATTTCTTTTGTTGTTTCATCATAACCAATAATTATTATCATATGTCTTTCTGGTCCAGGTAAAGTATAGTTTGGATTTTTAATTGCTTGTCCATTAACTGGTACAATAACCAAATTATTGTTTCTTATCTCTCTTTTAATATCTTCTAATCCAATATCATTATATACTTTAATATTTTTATAATTAATATATTGTTTCATTATCTCAACTGTATCTTTTGCTGAATGATCATAAAAAGTTGAAAAATGCTTTTCTTCAAATTCAGATAATTCAATTAATTCATTATATGCTTGTTCATTTGTAATTTGTTTTCCTTGAATCCAATATTTTGCCATTAAAATAGCTGCTTCTTCACATGCGTCTTGAAATATTGGATTATCCCAATTTCCAAAAGGCGCCTGAAGAATAAAAGGAACATTAGATAAAATATATTGATTTTTTTCAACAATAACTTCTTTAATAATCTCTTCTTTGTATTCATATGATATTAAAGATTCGTTTATAAAAAAGGTAAAAGAGATTAAGATTATTAAAATTATTAATATTTTCTTCATGTTCTTATTCTAACAAAAAATAAACAAATATTCTTTAATGTTTATCTATTTTTAATTATCTTTCAATTTTTATCTATTGTTTATATATACCAAAAAATCGCCCTGAATCAAATCAAATAAGCGATTTTTTGTAAATTTCTATTTTACTCTTCCTTACTAACATTGGTAGCATTTGGTCCTTTTGGACTATCTGCTATTTCAAACGTTACCTTATCGCCTTCTTTAAGGTCATTGAATTCTACGCCTTTTAGTTCGTTTGAGTGAAAAAAGAGATCTTTATCAGATTCATCATATTCGATGAATCCAAACCCACGGTCTGTGAGTCTTTTGATTTTTCCGCTTTTCATTTTCAATAAATTAATGAATTAAATCTCAAATCAAGAATACTGTAGTTCAGAAACTCGACTATGCTTCGCTTGCAGTTCTGATTTGATATTGTTAATGCTATCACAAAAGAATTAAAGTGTCAAATATATTTCATGAATTTTTAGTTTTTATAAGTAAAAATAAATATAATTTTATCCCCATTGACTTTTATTTTAAATAATACTATTATTTAAAAGTAATCTACCAATAATATTTCCGCCTCTTTTGAGGGCGGTTTTAATTTAAAATATAAAAATAATGATTATTAGAAATATAGCAATTATAGCTCATGTTGATCACGGCAAGACAGCCCTAACTGATGCGCTTATGCAACAAACAGGAATGTCTACCAGTGATACCAGTATGGATAACAACGCCCTAGAACAAGAGCGTGGTATTACTATTTATTCTAAAAATACTTCTATTTATTATAAAAATACAAAAATTAACATAGTAGATACTCCAGGGCATGCTGATTTTGGATCTGAGGTTGAACGCGTACTTCGTTCTGTTGATAGTGTAATTTTAGTTGTTGATGCGCAAGAAGGACCAATGCCCCAAACTAAGTTTGTTTTAAAGAAATCTCTTGATTTGGGATTAAAACCTATTGTGGTAATTAATAAAATTGACAAAGAAGCAGCTCGTCCAGATATCGTAAAAGAATTAATTTATGAATTATTTCTAGATCTAGGCGCAAATAATGAACAATTAGATTTTACTACTCTTTATGCAATTGCTCGCAATGGCATTGCAATGAAAAACTATAATGACGAAAGAAAAAATCTAACGCCACTATTAGATGCTATTTTAAAATTAGTTCCAGTAGCCTCAACCAAAAATGCAATAGAAAAAAAATTATACGTTCAGCCATTTAATCTTGCATATGATAATTTCTTGGGTCGTTTAGCTATCGGTAGAATTTATCAAGGAAAAATAAAGCAAGCAGACAATGTTTTTATTAAAAACATTAATGGCATCACTAGAACAGGAAAAATTACAAAATTATTTACTTTCAAAGGAATAGAAAGAGAAGAAGTCAAAGAAGCTGGAGCTGGCGATATTGTAATGATTGCTGGATTGCCTAATATTTTTATTGGTGAAACAATTTGTGAGAATGAAGAACAAGAAATTCTTCCAGCTATTAATATTGATGAACCTACAATTTCTTTAAATTTTTATGTTAACAATTCTCCGTTCGCTGGCCGTGATGGGAAATTTGTAACTAACAAGCAAATAAAAGAAAGACTAGAAAAAGAACTAGAAATAAATGTAGGATTAAAAATAGATTTTTCTACATCTGAATATTATAAGGTTTATGGTAGGGGTGAAATGCATATTGCAATTTTACTAGAAAACATGAGACGAGAAGGATATGAACTCCAAATTTCTCAACCTCATGTAATTATTAAAGATATCAATGGAATAAAATCTGAACCATTTGAAGAAGTAATTATTAATGTGCCAAATGATATAACTGGGATTGTAATTAAAAAACTTTCTAAGAAAAAAGGTAATTTAATAGAAATTGGACCAGAACATGGAAATACTAAACTTATTTTTGAAATACCAACTCGTGGATTATTGGGTTATAAAAATGAATTTGTAGTTGATACAAAAGGAGAAGGTATATTATATACTAGAGTAATTGGATTTAAACCACATACTGGAAACATTCAAAAAACAGAGCTTGGATCAATGGTTTCTATGGCTATTGGCAAAGCACTCGGATTTTCTTTATTTAATTTACAAAACAGAGGAGAATTATATATCTCTGCTAATACAGAAGTATATGAAGGAATGGTGATTGGTAATGTATCAAAAGGAAACGATATGACTGTTAATCCAATTAAAGGAAAAGAATTAACTAACATGAGATCCTCTAAAGCAGATGAAGCCATTCGTTTAATAACACCAATTGATTTAACGCTAGAACGCGGAATGAGCATAATGAACAATGATGAGTTTTTAGAAATAACACCAAATAATATTCGTCTAAGGAAAAGGCTGTTAAAAGAAAATGATAGAGTTAAAGCATCTAGAATTAAATAAAAAACGCATTTGAAAAAATGTGTTTTTTTATTAGATTAAGATATAAAAAATAGAATTATAAAAACTCACAACATCCAACGTGGCTCCCTACTCGAGTTCAGAACCAAGATTTAAAGGTAAAATTTGGTGTCTCATTTTAAATAAATTTATAATGATTTTTGTATTTTCGTAGGCTTATCTTAAGAGTTTGAGAAATTCTTCCTCATAGCGGTCAATCATACGCTGGATGCTGAAATTCTGTTCGACATGTTTTCGGCAATAAGCGAAACCTTATCCCATAAAATATCTTCAAGCATCTGTTGAAGATAAAGAAGCGCTCGACCACTTGAGAAATTAATCCAAACATATTTTTTAAGCTCTTTAATCATTTCTACCATCTCTTTACTTAATTTGTGCGTTCTCATAGTTAACTCCGTCCCGTCAACGCTCTCCCGTAAAAAAGTGCCCGTCGGTACAATAACGCCATCCAAATCGAAAATTACGGCTTTTACTTTCTTTTTTATAAAATCCAGATATAATTCTTCTAAGGGTTTATTTAATTCGTCCATAATCATCTTTAAAACGGATTACATCATTTTCTCGCATTTGACCAAAGGCCGTTTCCAGAATCCATGAATTTTCGAGCCCGGTTATTCTATGCTTTTCTTTTTTATTTATTTTCACAAATTCTCCCTCTTTAAGAAAAAGATGCGAATTTCCTTTAATAACCTCAATCCTTCCAGAAAGCACCACCCAAATCTCAAATCGGCCTTTATGACTTTGCAGACTTAATTTTTCACCTTGACGCACAAATAATTTTTTGATCCAATAATCCCGCTTTTTTTCCAGAATCACATATTTACCCCAAGGCTTTAAAATTGTTTTGTTTTTATTTTTCATAATTATCTTTAAAATTATTTTTTACAGGAAGTATTGAATTTATTCCTCAAAAGAAAGACGGGCTAAAAGGTAAGAAATGGTAGATTCGGCACCCTGGTTGAGGTTAATAAATTTTTTCCCAATCCCATCATAACATCCTCCGGTGGTCCGATCATAAACAACCTGCCCAAGAATATTATTTCCCAAGAACCAGTTAAATGCGATACTCGCTAATTCCTCGTATTGCCTCCTGTTTGTTATCTGAAACATTGTATTAAGAGCTTTTACGGTGGCAGCAACATCTTCGGACTGTTGGTCAAAATACGATCTTGTCCCTCCCTTAAAAAACCAGCCATCTTGGCCGACGGAAATGTACATACCGTCCTTAAAGGTATGTTTAATTAAAAAGTTGAGGGTTTTTTCAGCCACTTCAAAATATCTTTTATCTCCTGTTATTTTGTAGCCGAGAATGAGTGCTTCTGGTAGGATAGCATTTGAATATGTTAAATAATGCTCAAACCACTCCCAATCCAACGAGTAACTCTTCTCATATAAAATTATAAGTTGTTCGCAGCATGACCTTGATACAGCAAGAGTCTTGGGTTCTTTCCATTTTGAAAGCAAACAATTAAGAGCCTTAATGTAAAAAGCAATAGCGCGAGGTGAGGAAAAAGTAATGTTTTTCTCAAAACTTTTTTCAAATAGAGAATGGGCTTGTTTTCTAAAGCGTTTGGGGATTTGTTTGGTAGTTGAAACTAAGGCAAGAGCATATAGGGCCCTGGCGCTGTAATCTTCTGAATTTTCCTGGATATTTCTTTGCTTATCAATAATGCGGTTTGAATTGACATAATTATCAAAATAACCGTCGGGTTTAGCTACTTGATAAATAAAGTTAAGATATATGGAAGCAAGTTTTAGTGCAGAATTGGTCCTAAATTTTTTATAATGAAGAACAGTCGCGATTAAGGCTCGGGCATTATCGTCTACGGTATATCCAAAGGAAAGATCTGGTTCGGTCAGCTTGGCAAATTGAATAATACCAAAATCATCAGTCAATTTAGCAAAATGATCAAGTTTTATGGACGGAAATTTTCTTTGTCCCAAGATCAGTTCCGGCGCAAATTGCGAAAAATATTTCATGTAGGAATAGGCGACATTTTCCCAGGTCATATGCCTGGTGCGGAAATAAGCGTTTTTGCCCATCTGTAAACATAATTCATTATTACTTATTAATTTAATGATGGCATCAGTAAAAGCCTGCGGGTTTTTGAAGTCAATCAATATGCCGACCTCATTCGTAATGTCTTGTTTGGCCTGAGCAAAAGCTGTGGATATGACCGGACGACCGCTGCCAAGGGCATAAGATAAAGTGCCGGAGATGGCCTGGTTTGGATTTAAGGAAGTGGAAAGATAGACATCAGTAGCCTCTAAAAATTGAAGGAGTTTATTTACATTAAAATAGGTATTATAAAAAGAAACGTAGTTGCTTAAACCAAGTTCATAAACTTTTTTAATAAGAAAATTACGGTAGTTTTCGCCTTCCTGTCCCAGAACAACAGGATGAGTAACACCAGCGATAAGAAATCGAACATTAGGGAATTTTTCTACTACCCTTGGCAATGCTTCGATTACATACTCAATCCCTTTGCCAGGATTAAGAAACCCAAAGATTGAGAGGATTAGTTTGCCAGAAAAGCCAAAGGCGGACTTAGCACGCTGGCTGGTTCTATAGGGGACATGATGGATTCCATGAGGAATAATCTGAATATGATCAGGATTTAATCCATAGTCACTCGTAAGAATCTCTTTTGAAGATTGGGTCATTACAATTATCCCTTTAGAATATTTCATTATAGTTTGAACGACATTGAGCAATTTTTCGTCTGGAGCGGGAATAACGGTGTGAAATGTGATAACAACCGGTTTCTGAAGTTTGGCCAAAAAGAGAAGCAAGTGTGCGCCATATTCCCCTCCGAAGATACTAAATTCATGTTGAATGTTGACCAGCTTTACCTCTTTGAGTTGATTCAACTTGTTGGCAATATTAACATAGTCCTCTTCACGAGGCTGGCATATCTCCCAAATTACTTTGTCAGAATAGGGCAAATGATTTACTTCGATAGGATTCATCGCGATAATCTTTGACTTAACCGACGGTCCAAACATTTGATCAATCGCATTGGTTAAGTCAGCGGTAAAAGTAGCTATGCCGCACCGTCGCGGCGGAAAGGTGGCCAGACAGACGATCCAAGATTTGTTTTGCTGGTTGGTGTTCATAGTTTTAGGGGGTTTTCTTTAAGTTCAATTAACAGCTCTGTGAGGTCAACAGATTTCGCGGCGATTAACTTGTCGGCAGCGCCATAATAAATATAAAGTTTTTTATCTTTTACGACTGCTCCGGTCGGAAAGACAACATTATTTATAACACCACTTTTTTCCCAAGAAGCCTTTGGGGAAAATAGAGGTTCTTTTAATCGCCCCAAAACTTTTAGGGGATTTTTGAGGTCAATCAGGGCAGCGGAGGCATGATAGATTTTACCAAAAGGGTTATCCTCTACCGCATGATAGATAATAAGCCATCCATCTTTTGTTTCAATAGGGGGACAACCACCGCCAATGTTACGGTTTTCAAACCAAAAGAGAGGGTCAAACACAATAAAATCATTTAAATTCTTTAAATAATCGCGCCAGTAATTGGAAGTCAAATCTGAGAATTTGTCAAAGTAAATAATTTGGATCCCGGGCAAAATACGGTGAAGAAGAACAAATTTATTGTTAAATTTTTGGGGGAAAAGAGAAGCGTCTTTTTCAAATAACAAAATGTCTTTACTTTCTCTTTCTTTGTAGAGCATTTCAAACATGGTATATCTTTCCCTGACTTTTGACCCACGAAAAATGTCCTCAGCTTCGTCGTAAGAAATTTTTGGCGAGACAAGACCCTGTTTAGTGAAATGGACAAGATCCTGGCTGGTGGCGTAGGCAACGAGAGCGTTTTTACCGTCATAGGCTGTATAAAAAAGGTAGTAAGTTCCTTCTAAAAGAGTAATCCTGGGATCTTCTACGCCCTTTTTCTCGTAATCATATTCGGGAAAGAGAACCGGCTCCTTAAGTCTTTTTACAACTTTATTATTTTTCAACTGGCAGTAGCCTATGGAAGAAATATCGTTATGATTAATTGCCCGATAGAACATGTGAATAATGTCATCCACCTGGATGCAGGCCGGGTTTAAAACGCCCTTATTTTCAAATTCAAGATTTGTTTTCTTTAAAATTATTCCCTCGTTTTTAACTATGATCATATTTTTTAATTCCTTAATTGATTAGACTTTTATTTACCACGTAATTGATAACCGGTTAATCCATCCAAACCAACCTCAAGGGCTTTCGCAATTTTCTTTAGTGTATCAAGCGTTGGGTTTATATTCTCACCCTGCTCAATTTTAATAATCATGTTGTTGGCAACATCGGCAAGCTTTGCGAGCCGATCTTGCGAAAGTCCCTTTTTTTTCTTAATTTCTTGAGGTTTTTTGATAGTGGGTATACTAGGTTCAATAAGTAAGTGCAACACTTTAATAAATTAGGTATTATTGAGTTAATCAATATATTTAATCATTTATTAAAGTGTTTTTATGAAATACAAACATTTTTCTATTGAGGAGCGTGAAAAAATACAGAAGATGTTATGGCAAAAATTATCAATTAGAAATATTGCTACAGCATTAGACAGAAATCCATCATCAATATCAAGAGAAATTGATAAAAATCTTTTATCAGGGCACAAAACATATATTCCACGACTAGCTCATAAGAGAGCATTAAGGAAAAGGAAAAGCAGAGGAAGAACAGACAGATTAAAGAATCAACAAGTCCGTGATTATGTAGTTAATCATCTAAAGGAAAAATGGTCTCCTGAACAAATAGCTGGTACAATACAATCAGAGATTAAACAAACAATATCTCACGAAGCTATTTATCAATATATCTATGATCAAGTACATCGTGATGGTTATGGTCTCTTAAAGCCAGGAGCAGAAGATTTACGTATGTATCTTAGAAGGAAAAGAAAGAGAAGACAACCAAAAGGAGCTAGAAAGTGTCAAAGAATCAAACCAGAAGGCATTTCTATTGATAACAGACCATTTATTGTTGATTTAAGGAAACGTATAGGAGATTGGGAGAGTGATACTGTAGAATCCAAAGATTACAAGCCAGGTATTAATACATTAGTAGAAAGAAAAACAGGATTAGTTTTAATTACTAAATTATTTGATAAAACTAGTTATTCTACATTATCAGCTATTAGCAACCGTTTAAATCTTTTACCAGAAAAAACCAAACAAACAATTACTTTTGATAATGGTTCAGAGAACAGTAAGTGGCAGGAACTAGAACAAAGAATAGGGATTAAAACATTCTTTGCTCATGCTTACCATTCTTGGGAACGAGGCACTAATGAAAATACCAATGGTTTAATTAGAGACTATTTTCCCAAAGGTACAGACTTTACCAAGATATCTAATGAAGATATTGCATTTGTAGAATACAGCCTTAATACTAGACCAAGGAAAAGACTAGGATTTAAAACACCCTTAGAAGTCTTTAGTGTTGCACTTGAAGGTTGAATTCAGCTATTCTTGTTTTGACATAGTTTATTTATGGTAGTACTATTATATTGAAGTATATTAAATAATTTAGTACTATTTAAATGATACTACAAAATATGTTTTCAGTCAAAATTTTAGGAAGTAATGATTTATTGCCCGCGCACGGCTCCGCATCGTGAACAACGTTAGAACTATTATACAAGAATCAAATGGATTTTATATACCAGATTTAGGATAATAGAATGGAATATATCAAAGCCTTTTGTGTATAAATAATAAAAGGAGTTTCTCATTTAGAGTCACTCCTTTTTAATTCTAGCTTGTTATGCTTTCCATCATTTTTTGATGTTCTTTCTTTTCTGTTAAACACTCCCATCTAGCATGACCACTATGCACTGAAATAACTGTTGATTTGGCTAATTTGATTATTTGTTCAGCAAGCTCTTCGTTAAAACTAAATATCCTGCCATCAGGAAACCATAATGCTGAAATTAAATCAAATCTTTCAAGTCTTTTGTTGGTTGTCGTGAGGATCCTAGATTCTGATTTTGGATATTCAATAGACCATTCTTTTAAAACCATATTTCCTATATAAGGATATTTTTCAAATTCAGCGTTATCTCTTATAAATCCTCTAAGAGATAAAGGTAGTTTTCCCTGAAAAGGATAATTGCACGACAAGCTAATTTTAGCTATGTCTAATGGTGGTGGAATTTCTGTAGTTATCCTTTGAATATGACATTCGTCATCAGAAAGAATATCGTCTTTCCATCCTCCCAATAAAACAACAGGGTAATGAATGAAATAGTGGTCTTCAATAAACGCCGAACAGTTCCAAAAAAGAATAGTAAATAGGTCGTTAGCATAACCAGCTTCTTTAAACGGACTTATTCCCATAATCTTTTTTTCTCTCATTTAATGCCTCCTTTTTTATTTTGAAATTATACTGAATTTACTTTATCAAAAAACCTTGAAAAAAGCAAGGATTTTTGTTTAAATGGACTCCGGGGGACGGACTTTGTTAAAACTTATTTGTTAAGTATTTGAATAAAAGATTTCTAATTTTAAGGCTGGAAAAGATCCTCGGACATAAACTTAACCTCTTGAATTTGAGGAAACTGTTTTGCTGTAGCTTCAATCTGAAACCATAATATCCCTATTCGGCATGAACCACCAATAGTTTTGTTATTGGGGTCATTAAATTCAAGCATTAAGCTTCCTTCTTTTAGAGAAGCTCCTTTTAATGAAAATCCAGTTAAAGGATATTCAGTGGTAATCCCTTGGTCTTTTTCTTTATTAGTAAGCTCTCCGAGAAGTAAAAGCTTTATAGTATCTTGAATTAGTGTTTTAGTAACAGGGATTTTACGCTCTACTGCTACAAGCCCTTTTTTACTACAAAGAACATTATCCGTCTCATCTTTATCTAAATCAGGGTTATAATAATAAAGCTTTATTGTTTGAAGAAGTTTTTCAGCTTTTTCTAAAATAACTGGAATACGAAGTTTATCATAATTTTCTGGTAAATCTGATGGATTTGATTTTTCTAAAATTAAAGTGCCTTTTTGAGTATTTATAATTTCAAAATTCAATTCAACTTCAAAGGAAACAAAATCTTCAGTCATCCAGTCATCTTTTGCTTGAGCATAATGTTGAACAATGACTTCCCCGTTTTCATTGATTAATTTTATTGGAAAGGTTGCTTCGAAAAACCAATATCCCCTTGCTTCTCCTTTTATTAAGATAGGACTTTGGATAATTTGATTAGGGCGAGGATTATTTACTCTTATTAGATCAATTTTTTCTAATTCATTGCCAATATCCTCTGTAAAACTTCTACCATCGGGTGTTTTACATTGCCTGGGATAACTCTCCATTACTGGATAATCGGCGGAAACACATTCTTCAAAACTATTAATACTAGGAGTTAGCACTTCATCCGGCTGAAATACCGTAAAGTAGACTACAATTCCTATAACAATAACAATCGGTATGAAAATTAAAAATTTTTTGCTCATATATTTTATTTTAACATAAAAACGCCTTCTTAGCGATAAAAGTTCTAACCGTCCTGCTTGGGGTATTAAATTTAAGATCAAAAATGACTGCTCCCCAGTTCGTCCGTTATTATAACCATCCTAGAAGATTACGTATTAAATGGAATCATTGAAAACACAACTTAAATTAATCAATCAAGTAAAAAATAATTACTGTATTTAAATAAAATTATTTATTCTTGTCTTTTAAATCATTTTTTGTTTTCTAAATCTAATTTTCTTCTAATTTCATAGTCTCTTTTTTTGTGCTGAGCCTCTTTTTCTACATAAATTTCCATTAATTCATGCGATTCATCAAGCAATCTTTTTAACTCATCTTTTGATAAGTCTGGATTTTTTGATATTGCGTTCATTAATTTAGAATTATAGATAATAAATGAATCAAGCGGAAAAAGCGTACCACCATTTTTTAAGGCGAATTCAGACATCCTTTTCCAATTAATTATAGAAGTCTCCAATAAGGTTTTTCTATAATCTTTCTTTTCTTCATATTTTTTTGTAATAAAAACAGTAATCAAGGATGACATAACGCCAATTAATGTACCTCCAAGAGTACCTATAAGTAATATTATTTGTGGGGAAATGTCTTGCATAAATTCATATATTAATTATTAGAAATATAAGTAGCCAACTAAACAATTATTCCTTCCGTTAGCTCCGAAAGCTAGATAAAGTTCAAATCTAAATTGTTAAGAATTATAATAAATACTAGTTTCGTAAATACTCTACTTCATCTTCGTCATTGTTCTTAAGAATCTTATCAACCATTTCTATCTCTTCTAATAATCCCTCAACCATATCGTATTTCTTAGCTTCTTCATATGTAACCCATTTATAGTCTGTGTTGTCTTCATCTAATTTAACTTCTCCTGATTTATATGAAGAATAAAAACTCAAGATAATGGCTGGAACACCGTCTGGTCTTATAAAAATAATATCTAATAAATATTTTACTTTTCCAATTTCTAGATTACACTCTTCCTTAACTTCCCTTCTAAGGGATTTTTCTATACCAAAATACCAATGATCTTTGGTAGTTTTTGCAAGACCGATATAGTCATCAACTTCTAATCCACCACCAGGTACTGTCCATTTTCCTGGAAAAGCTTTTTTCTTTAAACTTCTTTTCAATAATAAATATTTACCATTTTTATAAATGATAGCTGTTGATGTTATTCTGTGTAATTCTCTATGCTTTATTTCCATAAATTTATGAGTAAAATTCGAATATCTCGTATCCTTTTCAATTTCCCGGCCAAATGACTATATCATCGGCCTTAAAAGACTTTGTTTTTGATTTAGATATTAAATCTCTAACTTCAATAAGTATTTCCCTAACTCTGATAGCATCTTTCTTATGAACCAAACGGCTCATAATCTTTTTTAAAACTTCTTCATCATCTATCCACAATGACATCTCAAAGGACATTCTTGTTAAATCTTCATAATAATCAATTAATTCTTTTTCAGATAATAATTCTTTTTCCTTTCCTCCATATTTAATCCACTTAGCAAAAAATTCAGCGATTCTTATCGCTTGTTCTCTTCGACGAATTACAAATTTATAACTTTCTAATTTTATTCCAGAAAAATAACCAATTAATCCACCGATGATTAAAGTAACCAAAGCCACTATAATTGTTGATTCAACTTCCATAAATTTATTTTTTAATTTTAAACATCTTGCCATGCCCAGGAATTATATAATCAGCAAGTTCCAATACTTTCTCTCTACTTTTTCTTAAAGAATCTTTGTCTTTTACATAAGGGTCTTTGTGATTTAATAAACTATCTTTGTCTGTTTTTTGTTCTTGATCATCTGCCCACCAAAAAACATCACCAACAATAGCTACTTTTCCATATTCTTCTGTATCAACTAGAATAGAACAATGAAATTGATCATGCCCGGGTGTTTGAATAATTTCTATAGATGTTCCTGGTATTTTCCCATCATGTTCACCTATTTCTCCATTATCAGAATATATACAGGTATCATCTAATATTTTAGCATTAGTAAAAATACCAGTTAAAAAGCAATGATCTATGTGTGTATGAGTTAAAACAACAAAATCTATCTTTTCTGGAGATAGATTTTCATCGTTTAAAGAAAATAACAACCACTCTCTATGCATTCCGGGATCAACTATAATATTTAGATTATTGTCTTGTATTAAAGTAGTGGTTGAAGAAGCAAATTCTACTTCTCCTTTTTTTTCTATTACATATCCTTTAATTAGAATTTTTATTTTTGCCATACAATTTATTAATTTTATTCAAGACTTTTTAATAAAAAATCCTTTAAAGCATCAATATCTTTATTGTCTGAATCATAATAATAAGTATTAATACCAATAGACTTAGCGCTTTTTGCTGCTTCTGGGTTATGCTCAAAATATAAAACATCATTTGTGCTTAATTCAAAATGCTCAAGCATTCTTTTATAATATTCTGGATCTGTTTTTTCTGGATTATGTTTTAATGTAAAAACTTCATAAGGAACCTTATCTAACCCATATTTTTTAAAACTTTTTTCATCAGCTCCAGTTAAAAGAATTTTTTTATTTGGGAAGGTTTCCAGTAATTCATGCATTTTTTCAAAAATCTTAAAAACACCATTTTCTTCTATTATAAAAGCATCAATTGCATCTACTAAAATTGTTTTCATAAAATTGAAGATTAATTATTAAAAATAAAACAAGGAGGGAATAATTGCCGAAAACGGCAAGTTTTAAGAGTGTTATAATAGACAATGATTAACTCCCTACTCGGGTTCAGAACCAAAATTTGAAGGTAAAATTTGGTGTCTCATTGGATAGAGATGGGTCTCCTGGTGGCAAACAAAATGAAGCTAAATGAGACATTTGAGACAGTGGTTTAAGCTAAATTTAGTGTCTCATTCTTAATTAAAACATTCGGGGTGATTTCTGTAAAACTGTTGAACTAATTTTAAAATAGTAAAGCTAGTTATTTCAGAAGGATTATCTTTAATGTCTTCTTGAAAATTAGCAACCATTCCAATAGAATTCGCAAAAGTTTCAGAAAAATAAGTATATCCAAGCATAAAATACCCATTAAAGTTATTAATTGCTTTCTCTATATCTTTAAAGGAATCAAAAAACAATTCTTTTTCCATTAATGTTGGATGATGAACACAATGCACGGTTCTGACAGTCTTAATAAATTTATTTCTTAACCTTGATTTTCTTGTTCCTGAATATTTGGCAGGATTTGTGAAAAAGGTATTGCCGAGATCAAATGCAAGGTCATTATTCTTCTTGGCTTTTGTCTCATCGAATTCTTTCTTGTTTGTGAAAACTCGATTTAAAATTATTAATGGTCCGAGTTTTCCACCCTCGCTATATTTAAACTTCCTATATGTTTTGTCTATTTCATAACGTATTAATGTTTCTTGTTCTGATAGAGCGCTAAAAACATATTTGCAATCTCTGGATAGAAAAAGAGCATTGCCTGTTCCAACAACACCATTGATTTCGTCAAATTGAGAAAATGCCTCGAGAACATTTATTGCGCCAATCCCTAAAGTAAGAAAAACAAATTTTTTATACATAAATCCTGCACCTTGGATTAAAATGCAATTTTCTCTTTCTGAATTCAAATAAAGATTATTAAATTGCTCCTTCTTGTATTCCCAAATACCCATTTCTTTTAAATCATTTTCATCTATGGGGCATTTTAATAATCTTTCTCTCCAGACAAATTGGTTTTTTGATCTAGAATTTTTCATAATTCTTAAATTTGAAAATAGAGGCGCGGGCAGGAGTCGCACCTACTCATAACTATTTTGCAAACAGTCGCGTTCCTACTTCGCCACCGCGCCATTATATTTGATTATCATTCTCATTATATCAAAAAACCGCTTAAAAAGCGATTTTTACCCTCTTCGGTCACTAGCACAAGGTGGCTGGTTGAACATAGTTAGAACTATTTTTTTAAAATCCATCTTTTTGTTCTTTGTCCGTCTCGGTCAGAAATGAAATTACTTTTATTTCAAGGAATATTTTTTAAAGTTTATATAATTGATACCCCTCGAAAAACGTAAGGAAGAAATTAAGTCTATATCAACATCTCCGCCCTAAAAGTCGGGGCTTATGCTGGTTTCAGTCAAGTTTAACAGAACAAATAAAAAACATTACTTTATGGAAAGCGATGTTTTTCTTCTCTAACTCTAACTCAAACGTATGCCCATTATTTCTCAAAAATCTGTTGAAGCATTACTTTATCCACTATCACAATTTGTTCGTTCTCTCCAATTTTGCCCGTAATTCCAAGTTTTTCAGGATTACCTAATTTATGGCCTACAATGGCGAGTTTATTTTCCCCCATAATCTCATATACTGCAGGACAAGCAACTGCTGCGCATTGATATTCTTTTGGTGTAATATTTTTTAACTTCATATTTTTTTAACTTCCTTTTTATTCCGACCTTTCATAGTAATTATAGTTTAATAAAATACTATTGTCAATACCGGTCTGGAGAAATTTTATTTTTCTCTACATAAACTGAACTCCTAAATTGCCTTATTTTTTAGTTTAATGCAACTAATATCCATCTCCAAACAAAAATTAAAAACGCAGTTAATGCAACTATTATCTCTCCTTAAGAAAATCTTATTACCCCAAAAACTTTTTTAATATCTTTAGAAAACTTAAATTCTAATGCCGATCTAAACTTTTCTATCTTTTAAGAATCATTCTTGATTAAATCAAGTAATTTTTCATCAATTACGATCATAGCCAATGCAAAGATAGCTGGCATAATTCATAGAAAGAAGAAAACAATGCTAATCAAAAATAAATTTCGGGAAAAAGAGCTATTCTCAATAAACTCACTAACGGGCGTGTAAAAAGTTGATCTAATTACTAAAAAATTTAAACTTACAAAAAAAGAGCTAACTATTCATATAGTATTAGCAATATTTTGTAGCCATCTATTAATTTCCTCCAATACAATTTGTTTTTCATCTTTAAGAATATTATTATCAGATTGATTGTTGCTCACCACACACTCCCAATTTTTTATAAGCTTTGACAAAAACTAAATTTCCTAAAATATAAGAATTTTTTACTTCAATGGATAATTCAAAAATATCTTTGTTTATAAATAACAAAGGATTTCTATTGGGATGACAATTCTTGGCTATCCACGAGTATGGTTTCGCAAATATATCCTGTAGCTTCGCTATTATTTTTTTCTCCGATCTGACATGCTCCAATAGGATAAATTTACCGCCTGGTTTTAGCACCCGCACTATTTCATTCATAGATATATCGATCGAACTAACTGAACACAGCGTAAAAGATACCACCACTCCATCAAAAAAAGCATCTTCAAAAGGTAAGCTTTCGGCTTTGCCTTTAAAAAACTTAACATTCTTATACTTAACTCTGCTATTCTTTTTCGTCTGAATCTTTTTGTCTGACTTCTCTAATGCAAATACCCCACAATCAGAAGAATAATAAACCAAGCTTTCTCCATCACCAAAACCGATTTCTAAAATTCTCCCCTTTAATTTCGATAAAGCAGGATAGAAATATTTGTGCTTCATATGCATTATTTTTTGTTTGAGATGCTTTAAGCATAGAATTTTGTGCATGATATATTATTTTTTTAAATTTTTTTATTATTTCTTAATAAAAGCAATAACTCTTGGTTCTGGCCTTGAATCACAGGCTAAAATTCTTAAATTACTATAATCACTAACCAGTTGATGACCACACCATCTTGAATCTACTATAGATTTTTTCTTTGGATCTTTGCATAATAGACAAAGACCTATAAATTTTTGCCATTGTTTTTCACCAAGAAGCTTTAATCCAACATAATGATATGAGGCACCTGAATTAATAATATAACCAGGAAAAATCTTTACAATTTTTGAAAGCTTTCTTTTTATTTCATTAAGATTTTTATTTGAAATAAAACATTCAAAATCAATCTGTGGGATATGCTTATAAGAATTGTCTTTCATTTTTACTTTAGAAGTTAATCCTAAGCGCCATCCTTCTGGAATTTTTGCTGATAGAATTTTGTTCTTAATATCAATAGATTTATCACATTTGATTTTATGAATTTTCAAACGCCCCTTATCAGTTAAAGTCTGGGGGATATATTTATATACGGCTAGATTAATTTCTTTAATCTGCGGATTTTTTTGGATAATTTCGGATATAACATCAATGGTATGAAAGGTTTTCATAAATTTTATCTATTAATTTTTAGCCTCTTCGGTCACTATCACATAGTGGCTGGGGCTACTGGACGAAGTTCGAACCTGAATAATTAAAAAATACTATAATGATTTATCTAAAGAATTGTTTTGATGATTTATAAACTTCATTCCGAAAATGTCTGTAATTACGTAAAAGAATTCAAACAAGAATAATGATAATAATATAATCCAATTCCCAGCAATTATCCCAAAGACAATTCCTGTTAAAGTATAAAAAGGTAATCTTTTTGGAATTTTTATTTTCTTCTTTAATTTTTCAGAAATAAAATCTTCTGTTAAGCCAAATATAGCAAATGCTAAAAAAAATGGAATAAAAATATTAATATCAAAAACTGATCTGTATAAAAAACCAATGATAATTATTGAAGCTGCTATTCCATGATTTAAATAATCTATTCTATGTCTAAGAACATATCCTATAATCATTGCAAGTATAACATTTGCTAAAATATTGTCTGAAAAAACCAACAATAATCCAATAATTCCGTAAAAAAATCCAAAAAATAAAGCAGAACCAGGAAACCATGGCTTCATTCCATGTTCATTAAATAAATCACCAATTTTCATTGTAATAGCAAACAATATACTATAAATAATAATTTCAAATAAAACTCCCATTCTTTAAATATTTATTAATAATTATCTTAAACCAGTAAGTATATTTATTGGGATTTTTCTTAATATCTTTTTTTAGCTTATTTATATTAATCCATTTCCAATCTTTAATTTCTTCTCTATTGATTTTTGGTTCTTGATGAGAAAATCCCATAAAAACATGATTATATTCGTTTTCATATAAGCCATTATTAAATTTTACTTTATAAATAAAGCTTCCAATCTTTTCTAAATCACAATCAAATCCCATTTCTTCTCCTAATCTACGATGAATTGCTGACTTTAATTTTTCTCCTGGTTTTGGATGACTGCAACAAGTATTTGTCCACAATCCTCCCGAATGATATTTATTTTTGGTTCTTCTTTGAATTAATAATTCTTTTTTTGGATTAAAAACTAAAACTGAAAAAGATCTATGCAACCTAGCTTCTATATGAGCTTTTATTTTTTCATCTATTCCAATCTTTTTATTGTTTTTATCTACAAGGATAATCTCTTTAGGCATATTTATTTTGTTGTTTTTTTATAATCTTTATTCCCCCTTTTGCCGTTAATTCATAAAAGATAATTTGTAATATTGAAGAAGCTAAAATAATCCAATAATCAGCATTTATAAAAACAAGAATCAATGGAAATAATATTAAATAAAAATACGAATGAATGATTTTTATAAACCAACCTTTAATTTCTTTTCTATCAACAGCATCATTTAATGATCCAAAAAATACCAAATAAAATAGCCACACCTTTAAATAGCTTTAAACCACACTCATCTAATAGGTCTGCCATTTTTACTGAAAATCCAAAAATGTAAGGTACCCATTTCTTCATACACAATTTATGCGTAATTCGACCTTTGTAATTCAAACCTTTTAGCAAATATATTAGGAGGCATCTTTAAAGCAGAATGGATACGATTGTTATTGTAAGAATATATAGTCCTATAGATA
>JAHJST010000021.1 GCA_018829905.1 Patescibacteria group bacterium | reverse complement strand
TCATCGTTATTGTATCACAGCGGCTGCTAACAAACTAACTAAAGTCATTTACCACGTTTTAAAAAACAACTGTTCGTTTCAAACTGATTTATTGTAAAAATGCTTCCAGTTAAGAGTTAATAACAGATAACTTGTCATATATTTTTATACTTACTTATGAGCCCAGGGGCGGATTTGAACCGCCGACCTCTTCATTACCAATGAAGTGCTCTAACCAACTGAGCTACCTGGGCGGTTACATAAACAAAATGGGCGCGGAGGGACTCGAACCCCCGTAGTCCTTACGGACGGTAGGTTTACAGCCTACAGCAATTGCCGCTATGCGACGCGCCCAAATATATTACATATTTAAATCAAGCCATCTCTCGGATTCGAACCGAGGACCTACGCATTACAAATGCGTTGCTCTACCGCTGAGCTAAGATGGCATTTAATCCTCGTTCTCTTCCCCGTTCTCTCTTTTTTTAATCTTATCTCTTAATTTATCAGCTCTCTTAGCTAAAAAATTATCAAGCTTTAAAAGAATAATCTTAATTTTTCTTAAAGTTTTTTCTAATCTTGGAATAAAATTATCATGCCAAAAAACATCTTTTTTCTCTTTAACTAAATTAAGTTTTTCTTTAGTAACTTTTAAAAAAGAAACGCCCTCAAAAGAATGGCGCGGATAATCTAAAAGTTTAGGAATTTTTTTGAATATAATGAAAAGTATTCCTAAGATACAAACAAAAAAGATTATTTGAAAAACTAAAATCATAATTCAAACCTAACAAATTCACCTATTTGAATATTTTCACCTAATTTAGCTATTTTTTCATCAATCATAGCTTTGATAGTAATTTCTGGATTTTTAACAAATAATTCTTCTAATAAAGAATCTTTAGAAGAATCCATTCCAGCAATATGTAAAGCAATTTCTTTGGCCAAAGACTGAAACTCTTCATTCTTAGCAACAAAATCAGTTTCACATTTTAATTCTAATAATACACCCATTTTTTTATTAGAATGAATATATGCTTCAATAATTCCATCACTAGCATCCCTAGAAGATTTTTTTTCAGCAACTAAAGCACCTTTTTCACGTAAAATACTTAATGCTTTTTCATCATCACCATTTGTTTCAACAAGTGCTTTTTTACACTCCATCATTGAAGCACCAGTTTTGTCTCTTAAATTTTTAACTTGTTCTGCTTTTATCATTTTTTTAAAGCCTTTTCAAATTGCTCAACCATAAATTTTAATGATGAGATTGCATCATCATTACAAGGAATTGGATAATCAACCAAACAAGGATCACAATTAGTATCAACTAAAGCAATTACTGGAATATTTTTTCTTTTTGCTTCTCTAATTGCAGTTGATTGCTCTTTAACGCTTAAGACAAAAATTGCATCAGGTAATTTATCTAATGATTTAATACCTTCAAATTTTTTCTTAAGCTTATCAATTTCTTTTTGAAAATCGTGTTGTTCTTTTTTAGTATATTTTTTTAATTCTCCAGATGCTTCTTTTTTCTCTAATTCTAATAAATAATCTACTCTTTTACGAATAACAGTAAAATTAGTTAATAAACCACCAATCCAACGGAAAATAATATATGGCATTTTAATATTTTCTCCCAAATTTTTAATTAATTCCTGACATTGTGGTCTTGTTCCAACAAAAAGAATCTTTCCATCTTTTCTTTTAATGTCTTTTACAAAAATTAAAGCCTTTTCTAATTTTTTTGCTGTTTGTTCTAAATCAATAATATATACATTATTCCTAAAACCAAAAATATATGGCTTCATTTTAGGACTCCAATTAGATTTTTTATGACCAAAATGAACACCTGCTTCAAACATTTTTTTAACAAGCGCTTCATTTGATTCAATTTTCTTTTTCTCAGTCATGATAAAAATAGTATCATAATAATTAAAACAACGCAATAGTGTTGTTTTTATTGACTAGGATATATTTATAGTATATCATATATAATATCATGAAAAAAGACATACATCCAGAATATCATAAAAAAGCTAAAGTCCGCTGTAGTTGTGGAAACTCTTTTGAAGTTGGAGCAACTCAACCTGAAATACAGGTTGAAGTTTGTAGTGCTTGTCATCCTTTTTATACAGGACAAGAAAAAATCATTGATACAGCAGGTAGAGTAGAAAAATTCAAAAAAAGGCTAGCAAAAAAACAAAAATGAACCAAAGCGTAATAATAGAAATTAGAGCTGGTGCAGGTGGCAATGAAGCTGCCTTGTTTGCTGCAGATTTATACAGAATGTATACAAGATTTGCAGAAAAACAAAGTTGGAAAACAAAATTATTAAGTTCAAGCAAATCAGAATTTAAAGGATTTAAAGAAGTTGTTTTTCAAATTAATGGAGAAGATGTATATAATAAAATAAAACAAGAAGCAGGAGTACACAGAGTACAAAGAATACCAGAAACAGAAAAAAGTGGAAGAATACATACATCAACAGCTAGTATAGCTGTTTTGCCACAAGTACAAAGCAAAGAAGTAGAAATTAGATTAGATGACATTAGAACAGATACATTTAGAGCTTCTGGTCCAGGTGGTCAAAATGTAAATATGAGATCAACAGCAGTAAGATTAACACACATACCAACTGGAATAGTTGTAAACTCACAAGATGAAAGAAATCAAGGAGCAAATAGAGAAAACGCAATGAATATTTTGCGTTCTAAAATATATTTATTAAAAATGGAAAAACAAAGACAAAAACTAGGACAAGAAAGAAAGGATCAAATAGGAAATGCAGACAGATCAGAAAAGATACGTACATATAATTTTCCACAAGACAGAATAACAGATCATAGGATAAATAAAAAATGGCACAACATTGAAAAAATTCTAGACGGTAATCTGAATTTGATAATAAAAAAATTCAATAATTAAAAAGTAGCCCTTTCATAATTATTTAATTTCTTTTTGTAATTCTATCCATTGATCATCATCTAAGTCCTCAATCAAAAACTTCCATGCATTATTATAAACCATTTGTCCATATTCAGTATTAAATATATCCTCCTGTTCTATTTGATGGTCTTTTGTCATTTCCAATATTTTCTTGTAATTTTCTTTTACTTTTTCATAGTCTCCATTATCAATCAATTCTAATGTCTCTTTAAATAATTCATATCCTTTCATTTTTTTAGCTTCTTCTTCAGAAGTTTTTTCTTTATCCATAAAATCACCTACTGGCTCTGGAATGTCTACTGGTTCTGGTATTGTTTTTGGTTCTTTTGGTAATTCTGATACTTTTTCTGGTATTGTTTTTTTAAATATCTTCGATAAAAATTCTTTCATATATTTTTTATATTAATTATTATCAAATAAATTGATTTCTTTTTGAAATTTTGCTGCTAAAGCCATAACCTGATCACCATAAAAAGACAAATATGATTTATTCCAATTAGAACCAGCTAAATACATCATAGCTGCTTTCCATTCTGAATAATAATCATGCTTAGTAGCTCCTTTATTGGTCAAATAAAGAGCTGAAGCAACAAAAGCATCTTTTACATTCCAAGGAGAAGGAGGATTGTTTCCAGTAATTTGACTAACCCTATCCTTATAACCCAACCAGGTTGAAGGCATAAATTGAGCAGGACCCATTGCACCTCCCCAACCATACCATACTTTTTTAGAAACAGGGTATTTATCAGGACTAATTCCTAATTCATCACAAATTTGTAAATAATATTTTTGTTGAGATGGTTTCATATCAACTCTCCATGTACCAGTACCAATGTTCCTACCCAAACCAGTTTCACGACTTAATATTGCTAAAAGAAATGCTGGTCTTATACCAGTATATATAGAAGCATATTTAGCATATTGATAAGCTTCTCCAAAATTTAATTGCCCTTCAGAAATTATTCCTTTTAAAAAATACAAACGGCTTTTAATAGCTTGTACATCTTTTTCTGTTTTTTCAACTAATTGAGAAAATAAATCTTCTTGTCCCTTTGTTTGTTTTAATAATGTATCTTTTTGTGTTTTTTTACTATCAAGAGACAATCTTTGTTCTTCTTGAACAAATTTTAAAGCAAATTGTTCATCTTTTTCTAATCCCAACCTATATTTATCTTCTTCTATGTTTTCTTTTAAAACACGTATTTCTGTTAAAGTAATTTGTATTCTATCTTGAAAATTTTCTAAAGATCTGACTTCAGATAAAAAATCAGAAAATCTATTTCTAGATAAAATTACCTCAAAAAGAGAAATATCATCATATATACTAATAATTTTAATTAATTCAGATAAAGCAGTTTTTTCTAAATCAACTTGCCTTTCAATCTCCCTAATATCTGTTTCTTTTCTAGCTATTTTTGAATTTAGAGTAATAATAATTAAATCTATTCTTTGAATTTCTGATTCTATTTGACCAATTTCATTATCTAAAATATCTATTTCATTCTCAAGTGTTCTAGCTTTTTGTTGATTTGTATTAATATTTGCCTTATATGCTGATATTTTTTCTTCTAATTCTTTTATCTTTATTTCCATTTCTACTTCTTCTTCTGGCGTAATATCTGCTAAGGCAAAATTAAAAGCCAGCAAGCTGGCTAATATTGCAAAAACAATAAAAAGATTTAATTTTATTAATTTAGTCATTATTTTCTTCCTCTTGCTCTGTTGTTTCTTCAACAATATCAGCATCTACTTTTTCAGGTTCTACTACTTCTTCTGGTTTTTCTTCTAATTCCTCTAATTCTTCTTGCGTTCTTGGAGGCGCAACAGAAGCAACAACATCTTCAGGATCAAGTTTAATTTTAACACCTTCTGGTAATTTAATGTCTTTAATTTTAATATGATCATCAAATGTTTCTAAAATAGAAAGATCTATTTTAAGCTCGTGAGGCAAATCACCAGGCAAGGCCTCAACTTCAACCTCATTCATGGTTTTAATTAAAATACCTTCTAAAGTTTTAACTGCTGAAGACTCTCCTTCAAAAGCCAAACGAACTTCAGCTGTAATTATTTCATCCATTCTAACTTGATAAAAATCAATATGAATAAATTTATCTGTTATTGGATCTTTGGCAACATCATAGATTAATACATTTTTAATCTCATTATTAACTTTTAATTTAATAATTGTACTCTCTCCTGCTGTTTCAAGTGCTTTTTTAAATTCTTGATAATCTAAAGACAAAGAAATGTTTTTTTGTCCACGTCCATAAACAACAGCAGGAATAAGGCCCTTCTCACGAAGGGTTTTTACATTTTCTTTTTCTCGAATCTTTGCATTTAATGATATATCTTTTACCATATAGTATATGTTAACAAATAAAATAGAGATAATCAAGCTTTGCCCAACTATCCCTATAATTTTTAATCTACAATATTTTATTTTTTTGAGTTTCTACTCCAGGAACATACAAAAAACAAAGAATAAGAAAAACAATTAAAGTAATTGGCCAGAAAAAAAGCGAAAACAAATACAAATCTTTTTTTTCGAAATATATCTTTTTTCTTTTTACAACATCACAAATCTTAAAAAGAAAAATAAAAACAACAATACCAATTAGCCACAAAAGCCAAATCTTAACATCTTTGTTAAAGATATTAATTCCCAAGTCAAAAATATTCACGATTCCCCCTATTTAAAAAATTATTTAAAGAGCTAGTTTTATAAAATTCTGTTCTCGCTACCAAACAATTTTATCTTTTCTTTAACAACTTTTTTTGTTTGATCAATAGAAGGAGCAAGAACATTATATGGTTTAATTTCATCGGGATTATCTTTAATTTCTTTTTCTAAAGCATCTGTATAAGCCATTCTTAGCTCTGTATTAATATTAATTTTATTAACGCCTAATTTAATTGCTTTTTTAATATCATCCACAGGAGTACCAGAACCACCATGAAGCACTAAAAACACTCCAGGCATAGCTTTTTGAATCTCTTGTAGTCTATTTAAAAACAAAGGAGGATTTTTCATAGAAGACTGTATTCCATGCATATTTCCAATAACAACAGCCAAAGAATCAATTCCTGTTTTTTCAACAAATTCCTTAGCTTGATCTACATTTGTTAAATCCTCTTCTTTGATTTCTATGTTTTCCTTATGAATATCTGAACCACCACGCAAATATCCTAATTCTCCTTCAACTAAAATATCTGGGTTAACTGATTTAGCATAATCAACTACTTTTTTAGTTAATTCAATATTTTCTTTAAAATCTAATTTAGAACCATCTATATGAACAGCAGAATATCCAGCATCAACAACTTCTTTAATGCTTTCAAATGTTTTACAATGATCAGCGTTTAAAATAATTGGTAAGCCAGTATCTTTTATCCAGGAATCAACCAAAGCAACTACTTGATTAACACCAATAAATTTTCTTTCTGATTCAGATGTGCCAATTATTAAAGGAGATTTTAATTCATTACAGGCCTCAACAATTGCTTTTAATTGTTCATCTGTAGAAATATTAAACTGACCAATCGCATATTGGCCTTGTTGTGCTTTTTTTAGTTCAATTATTGGTTTAATACTTGACATAATGAATAGATATATGGTATAATTATACTATTGAAGCTTAAGCTTCAAAATTTAAAAAAGAGGTTCTTTAAAATGAAAAAATTGATGGTTGGAATGATTTTTTTGTTGGTCGTTATTAACTCGGCCATGGCAATGGAAAGATTCACTCTTAGTGTGAGTCAAGAAAAAATAGGATGGATATCTGAAACAGACAATGCTATCCTTAGGCTATTTGAAGATCCATACTGGCTTTCAACGCTTGAAAGTAATAAGGATCTCATCAGCCACAAAAACGAACGCATGATCATTCAAGCAAACTATTCTCCATGCACCTGGATCACAGTATCCTTGCTCACAGGAGTACAGAAAGAATCTATTGATTTCGGAAAAATCGATTTTATCCGAAAATCAGATAGTATTAATGGATTTGCTTGGGAAACTGAAAAAGATTTTATTCATACCCCAGAAGAAACCAATCTAGGCTTCCTATATGGTGGAAAAATTAAAATCACTTTTGCCCAAAGAGAGAATCAAGAATTTTTCGTAAGCGCAAGATACATTGTTGGAAATCAAAACAGACTAGAAACCACGCTCTATAATGACTTTGCAAAAGAACATGATAATACTGGAAAATACGAATGGTATGAAACTGCTGAAAACCAAAAAACTCAAACAAACGAATTAGAGATCAAGCTCGGGATGAAAATCAAAAGAGGAGATATTTCAATTTCCGGAGGACCAATGCTTTTTTATGCAAAAACTAAATTCTCTGGAAAAAGCGGACAAGGAAATAATTATGAAAACTACTACAACGTACGTAGTAGCTGGAAGAACCACAACGAGTACGATTACGAATTCACTAGCAAGACAAAAGAGAAAATCGGAGGATTTGCCAAGCTAGCTTACAAAAACTTCTCTATCCAGATATTTACAGGCGCAAGAAATGGCATCTCAGTAAATATCGAAATTTAAATCAAGCCCAGAAACAAGGTGCGCCCTAAAAAGCGCGCCTTTTCCCTTATAACTCAATCACACCCTTGTCAAAATTATCAATCATCATTTGTTCTAATTTATCATTACCCATATATCTAGAAAAAATTTCATTCCACAAAGCTTCTTGTTGATGATAAAGATATTTAATTCTTTTTTCTTTTTGAACTAAGGCCATTACATTATCAACTAAATCAAAACTAACCAAATCTTCTCCAATTAATTTTTTCTTAAAAAATCCACCAACCCAATCAACATCCAACCACATTTCTAAATCAATATTAGAAAACTTTTTACCTAAATTACTAATGCCTTGTTCAGTCTTTTTCCAATGTAATGCCTCTGGATTAACATGAGGAATAAATAACCTAGGATCCTCTTTATTATCCTTTGCTAAATACCTTTGAACAATTAACCAATTAATTCCATTTTCTTTTGATTCTACACTTTCTAAAACATCACCTTTTAATAAAGAAATTAATCTAACACCAAAATCGTCTTGTTGAGCTGCTTTTTCAAATAATTTAGAATAAAAATCCATTTCATGTAAATAATGAAGTACTAAAGAAAACACTCTTAAAAGCTCACCAGGCGTATCTATTTTCAAAGGAATAACGAAAGCAACTCCTAATTCTTTTAAATGACTAATATTATGATATTTTTTCTTAACAAATTTTTCAGCCAAATCTAACCATTTGCCAGATAAAACTCTTAATTCTACTTTTCTTTTTTCAAAATCTTTAGGAGTAAATATTGGATAGGTTCCATCAAATGCTTGGTGCATCCAATCATTTGTTTCAATAAATCTTAAAGCAGAAAATATTTCAATTAAATCTTCTTTTTCTAATAATTCATCTATTCCTTTATAACCAAGGGCTTTAATAATATTTGGCGGAGGATTTCTTCTTAAAAATTCCTCTGCTTTTTCTTTTTTCAAAACAAAAAGCTCATCAAGATTAGCTAATTCTAAAGCATATTTAAAAAGTAATTGTAATCCTTCAGAACTAGTTCCATCTGGTTTGCCAAATAATTCCCATAAAGCTTTGTCATCTTTTTGTAGTTTAGAAATCAAAGCTCTTCTAATATCGCTTGATTTATAACTCCTACAATTAATCAAGGCAAGTGTTCTAGAAATTCGATGATCATTTTCTTTCATTAAATCATCAACAATATTCTGCTTACCAGTTAAAGCAGACATTTTTTCCTCCATATTAATAATTACTTCAGGATTTGTTCTAAATATTTTTGCTAATTTTTCTTGTGATGTCATATTTTTTTAACTTTTACTTTTTCCCATGGACCGAAATCACCTTTTTTAAGAAGACCATTTGTGGCTCCAAATTCTTGAAGAACTGCAGTAGCATTGGCTGTTCCTAATTGAATTGCATGAACAATATCTTGTTTATTCATCCAAGCAGAAACAAATCCAGATGCAAAAGCATCTCCAGCACCAGTTCTATCAATTAAACCAGATTTAGGAATTCCTGCTAAATATAGGTTTTTACCATCAGAAGCAGTTAATCCCTCTGGTCCTTTTGTAACAACTACTATACCATCAACCATTTCGTCTAATTTTTTAAATACTTTTTTCTCATCAGAATAATCTAATCCAGTTATTCTAGAGGCTTCTTCTTGGTTAACAATCAATATATTCATTTTATTTAATAAAGATTTTAATTTTTCTAAACCAATTCCTAACTGAGAAGTACCAACTGGATTAGCAGCTATTTTAATTCCTTTTTTATGAGCAAAATCAATTAAAGGTTCAATAATTTTATGTGCTTGTCCAGATAAAGACCCCAGATATATCCACTTAGTTTTTAGCTTTTTAAAATCAATATCTTTTTTTGTCATAAAATGACAAGCTCCTAGTTTTTTTAATATACTTCTATCAAGACTGGGCAAAGAAAGTATTACAGAAAAAGCTGTATTAATATCTATTTCTTTTAATAATTTTAAAGAAACTCCATGCTTTTTAAATTCATTTTTTATACCTTGTCCAGCATAATCTTTGCCAATTAATCCATGATAAGCAGTTTTAAAACCCTGCCTAGCAAAAGTAACTGCTGTATTTGCTCCAGTTCCACCAATAAAAAAAGCTACTTCATCCATTTCTATTTTAGAACCAATAGAAACACAAATACCTTTTTTAGTATCAAATTGTTCACCTTCAACTACTTTAAGATTTTTACTACTCATAAAAACATCCTGAGTAGCTGAACCAAATGTTATAATATCAAACATATATTATGGTCTTATGCAATAAACCTGGTCATCACAAGAACAACCATTGCTTATTCCATCAACATCAGAATTTAAAATAGGACTATTTTCATCTTCCAAATATGCCCTAAGAGTATATTCTTGAGCATTTGTAGCACTATTAGCGCCATACATATATACATTGTCGCCTGAATTAATAAGATCATCAGGAACAGTTGTCATTAAATTAGCAGACTCTAATAATCCAGCCATTGTATCCCAATTAGCTTGAGAACAACCAGTTACTCCTGGATATTGAAAATTAGAATCATGATATATTTCTAAGGCTAAACTAACTTGTTTTAAGTCAGCAACTCTTTTAATATCTCGAGCTTTTACTCTAGCAGTATTCATACTTACTAAAACAACAGTAGCTAAAATACCAATTATGGCAATAACCACTAAAAGCTCTATTAAGGTAAATCCTCTCTTCATATTTTTTTATTAATTACTTTTTTAACAGCTTTGATTATTGAATCAACACCCATGCCAAATTTTTCAATTAATTCATCTGGGTCACCAGATTCTCCCCATCTATCTTGAACACCAATCATTTCAATTGGAACTGGTTTGTTTTTAGATAAATATTCTGCAACAGCAGAGCCCAAACCACCAATTACTTGATGCTCTTCAACAGTTACAATAGCGCCAGTCTCTTTGGCAGCTTTTAAAATTGTTTTTTCATCTAATGGTTTGATTGTATGATTATTAATAACTCTAACTGAAATATCTTTTAATTTTTCAGCAGCTAATAATGCTTTATATACCAAAGGACCACAAGCAATAATAGTTACATCGCTTCCATTTTTTAAAACATTAGCTTGTCCAATTTTAAAAGGAGTTTTTTCTGTAGTAAAAACAGGAGTTGCTTCACGAGCAAAACGTAAATATACTGGACCATTATACTTAGCTGCTGCAATAGTAGCTTTTTTTGTTTCAATAGCATCACAAGGAGCTAAAACAACCATTCCAGGCAAACAACGCATAATAGCCATATCTTCTAATGCTTGATGACTCATACCATCTGGGCCAACAGAAATACCAGCATGAGCTCCAGTTATTTTAACATTAGCATTATTCTGACAAACATTAACTCGAATCTGACTCCAATTAAGCCCAGGACAAAATACAGCATAAGTAGAAACAAATGGAATCTTGCCTGTTAATGCTAATCCAACTGCTAATCCCATCATATTTTGCTCAGCAATACCAGTTTGAATAAATCTATCTGGATAAGCATCTCTAAACATTCCAGACTTAGTAGAATCACTAATATCAGCACATAAAACAACAATATCTTTATTGTTTTTGCCCAATTCAACTAAACCCTCTCCATATCCATTACGGGTTGGTACCATTTTTAATTTTTTTTCTAATTTATTCATATTATTCTTCTAATGAATAAATACAAATAGCTGGGTTGTCACAAGAACATCCCATAATGCTCCCGTCTTTATCTTCGTATCCGGCAAGCCAAATACTATTTTTATCCTCAAAAAAAGCACTAAGCACAAATTCTTTTCCATCACTACTATATTTATATACATAGTCTCCAAAATCTATTGGGTCTTTACCAAAATATTCTTTTTCTATAATATCTTGATCTTCAAAGTTAATAGTTAATAATTCATCAAGTAAATCTCCTGTCCATACATTTTCACATCCATTACTTTTTGGATAGCTATTATTTTCCTCATTGTAGAACATTAACATCGTATAAATTATTCCTAAATCACTAAATCTTTTATAATCTCTATCGCTAATTTTTTCTGAATCAATAGCTTGTTTTTTTATAGCCAATAAATCTTCGTCTCTCTGTATTTTTTGACTACTTGTATCCTCTCCAGTAAATCCAAAAGACGAAAACATTTGTTCAAGCGTTTTATTAAATGTTTTAAATAATACGCTTATATTATTCCCCTTTGCTCTTATTTCATACATGTTATTATTAAAAAATCCAACCCTATGATCAGCATGATCAGATCCCGATATCCATGTAATAAATTCATATCCCTTTTTATCACCAATCATAATTTCTCCTTCTTTAATGTCCCAAAGAACATTGTCCCCTTCTCTTGCCATATATGTTTTTCTTAAATTTTCTAACCATTCACTCAATGAATAAAATTGGTTTTTTATATTTATTTCCACAATTAAACAATCATCATGTGCCAAGCACATACCAGATCCTGAAAATGGTATCATTTCTCCTTTCTCTCTTTTTTCTTTTGCTCTTTGTTCTAATTCTTGTTCAGAAAATGTTTGAATTTCAACAAGATGTGGCTCTCCAGAAACTATCCATGTTTTTGGATAATCTATTTCATAACCATATGTTTCATTCTTATATGTTTCCCACTCTTTTACTTCAACCTCTTTGACAAAATCACAATCATTAATACATTCTTCTTGGTTTTTTTCTATACCAGTAAATATTTTTTTGACTTCACTAAAATTAAAAGCAACAACTGTGCCAATAATTAAAACCATCCCAACAATAACAATAACTGGGATCAACCAATTTGGTTTATTTACTATATTTAAAAATGTATTTTTAAAACCTTTTTCAATATCCTCATTTTTCCAACCAGCATCTAATAATGCTTTTCTACTTTCATCGTCAGAAAAACCTTTTTCTTTTTGTTCTTTAATATAGTTTTCTAATTGTTCATTCATAAATTTTATTGATTAATTATTATTCATCTTTATACTCCACCTCTATTTCCTCTTGCTCGTTTTATTAATTCATCTCTTAATTGTTCTGCTTCTTTTGTGTTTAATCCAGGCAATCTACCCTCACTATGAAATGCTGATCCCAAAAAACCCCTACGATACCCTCCGCTATAGCCCGCTGTTTGAATCTGTAAATCACTTAATCCAAGAATTCTGGCTAAGATTCCTCTATTAATATCTACATTTTGAATTCTTTCATAAGGAATGGAAACATATTTCTTAAAAATTATTCCCATTTCTGCTCTATAGGCATCTTCTGTTAATTGATACTGCCAAAATTTATATGATAATTTTGCAATTAAATAATCTAAAACCACAACAAGAATAATCATTATTAATGATGTCCCAATGGTCCGTCCAAAACTTCCATTTAGCCTCAATACTTGATTAAACGAAAATGCTGCAAAAACTATTGGATAACATAGAGCAATAGATACTGGGATATATCTAAAGAAAAATATCCATACTGCCTTGGGATCTAATTTTTGCATTTTTATAGAAACATTATCATGTGGTACTGGAGCAACAGAAGGCATTTCTGTTTTTGCTTCAAAAACGTTATTAATATCCTCGTTTCTCCAACCAACATCTAATAATGCTTTTCTAATTTCATCGTCAGAAAAACCTTTTTCTTTTTGTTCTTTAATATAGTTTTCTAATTGTTCATTCATAAATTTTATTAATTAATTATTACTCATCTTCAGATTTAATTTTACCACCTAACGTTCTTAATTGACGAAGAGCATCGCGAGCTTCTTGTTCTTTTGGTGTTCTTCCGTGCCAAGAATATTCCCATTCCATAAAATTAACACCCTTGCCAGGAATAGTGTGAGCAAGAATCATTACTGGTTTTTCATAAATTGCTTTTGCTTGTTCAATAGCATCAACAATTGCTTTAATGCTATGACCATTAACGTCAATTACATGCCAATTAAATGCTTCATATTTAGCTCTTAATGGTTCTAATGGCATTACATCTTCTGTATATCCATCTATTTGAATATTGTTACGGTCCATTATAAAAGTTAAATTATCTAGTTTGTGTTTAGCAGCAAACATATTTGCTTCCCAAACTTGTCCTTCATCTTGACCGCCATCTCCAACCAAACAATATACTTGATTTCTTTTCCCATCCATTTTAAATGAATAAGCCATACCAACAGCAACAGATGTATTATGTCCAATTGGCCCACCACTAGCTTCTATACCAGCTAAAGAATCTTTGTGTGGGTGCCCTTGCAAAGAAGAACCAAGTTTTCTTAATGTAGATAATTTTTTTAAAGGAAAATACCCTGCTCTAGCTAAAACAGCATATTGAACAGGGCAAATATGTGCGTTTGATAAAACAATTCTATCTCTTTCAGACCAATTGGGTTTTTTTGGATTATGTTTTACAACACCAGAAAAATACAAAGCAGTAAAAACATCAGCCATTCCCAATGAACCAGCTGAATGACCAGAACCAGCTTTTTCCAACATTTTAATAATATCCTGTCTAATAACACAGGCTATTTTTTCCATTTGTTTTATTGTTTTCATTTTAAACTTTTTATTGCTTTTTCAATATTTGAATTATTAAAAATATATGAACCAGAGCAAATTAAATTAGCTCCTGCTTTTTTAATCCTTTTTATATTTCTATTATTAACACCTCCATCTACTTCTATATTACCATTTTTCCAAATCCTGCGTAAAGCTTTAATTTTCTTTAAATTAAACTCTTTAAATTCTTGTCCACCAAATCCAGGTTGAACTGTCATTATTAAAACTAAATCTAAATCATTTAAAAATGGTAAAACAACAGAAAAATGAGTTTCAGGATTAATAGCCAAACCAATTTCCTTTTTTTTATCTTTAGCTCTTTTAATAATTTCTTTTATTTCACCATCTTTACTAGATTCAAAATGAATAATTACTCTATCAACCACATCTAACCAATCATTTATTTTTTCTATTGGTTTATCAATCATTAAATGAGCTTCTATTTTTACTTTTGAATCTATTTTTTTTAAATCATCTGGGTTATTCCATGTTTCATTATTAACAAAAATTCCATCCATAATATCTAATTGAACCCAATTAACATAGTTTTCTACTTTTTTTATACTTTCTTTTACTTCTTTAAAATCTTTATTTAATATTGTTGGAATAATTTCAATCATTTTCAAGTTTTCTAATTTTATCTAATCTTCTAATATATCTTTCTTTTCTAAAAAATTCTGTTTCTATCCATTCTTTAATAATTTTTTTTGCATTTTTCCAAGAAACAATATGAGAACCTAAGCATAATATATTAGAATCTAAATGTTCTCTAGATTGTTTTGCTGTTTTTTTAGTAGTAATATTTACTGCTCTAATACCGCTTACCTTATTTGCAGCAACACACATGCCCAATCCATTAGTACAAATTAAAATTCCTTTTCCTTTTGTTTTTCTAACCTTTTTAGTTACAGCCAAAGCATAATCAACAAAATCATCTCTTGGTTCAAATTTATCATTACCAATATCTTCGTATTTAATATTTAATTCATCTAAGAATTTTTTAATCTTTTCTTTAAAAGAAAAGCCTCCATGGTCAGCTCCTAAATATATCATATTTTTTTGCCAATAAATTCAGCAAATTCTGCCAAACGACAAGAATAGCCAAATTCATTGTCATACCATGCTAATACTTTAACTAAATTTTTTCCTTCAACTAAAGTAAATTGTTTATCAATAATAGCTGAATGAGAATTACCAATATAGTCTGAAGAAACTAATTCTTCATCAGAAACATCTAATATTTTTGACTTTGCTTTTTCAAATATCTTATTAACCTCATCAACAGAAGTATCTTTTGAAACTTTAACGGTAATATCACTAATAGATCCAGATATTGTTGGAACTCTAACAGCTATTCCACAAATCTTTCCTTTTAATTCTGGTAAAACCTGAATAGTTGCAATAGCTGCTCCGGTAGTTGTTGGCATAAAATTAATAGCAGCTGCTCTTGCTCTTCTTAAATCTTTATGAGGTGAATCTACTAATTTTTGTGAAGAAGTATAGCTATGTATTGTTGTCATTGCTCCTTTTTCAATTCCTAAATTATCATTTAAGATTTTTAATACTGGAACTAAACAATTAGTAGTACAAGAAGCCATTGAAACTATGTCTTCAGAATTATATTTATCTTCATTTCCTCCAATAACAAAAGTTTTAATTTCTTCACTTTTTGAGGGAGCTGAAATAATTACTTTTTTAGCTCCTGCTTTTAAATGCAGTTTAGCGTCTTCGTATTTGGTAAAAAATCCAGTACATTCTAAAACAACATCAACTCCTAATTTTTTCCAAGGTAATTTACTTGGATCTTTTTCTGATAAAACTAAATATTCTTTTCCATTAACCTTAATTCCTTTTTTAGTAAAATCTACTTTTTTAGAATATTTTCCATAAGCAGAATCATATTGCAATAAATGAGCTAATGTTTTTGTATCTGCAAGATCATTTATTGCAACAACTTTAACATTTTTATTTTCAATTAATCTTTTAAATGTTGGTCTACCTATTCGACCAAAACCATTAATTGCTACTTTAATCATAAAATTTAAAATTAATATTTATATTTTAATTATATCATAAATTAAAAAGACAATATATTAATATTGTCTTCTAAATAATATAATTTTAAAGATTTTATTTTACAGCTAATAAATTTTTTAATTCTTTTACTTCTATTTCTAATCTTTCAATTCTTCTTTTATAATCATCTAATATTAGATTTTCGATTTTATCGAAACGCTTATCAACTTCTTTAAAATTAGATCTTATTTCTTTTGTAAGATTATCAATTTTTTTATCTGATCCATCAAAACCTTTTTTAACCATTATTGTTAAATCATCAATTGTTGTATTTTTCTTTTTCATATATGCTAATTATATTTTATTAAAAATCATTGTGTCAATGTTTCTCTCAGACAGAATTCAAACAATTAACTCCTCAACCAATTAAAAACACCTAAAACAGCAACAGATGCTTCAGCAGTAGCAGTAGTAATTTGTCTAAATTCATTAGAACCAGTGGTTATATCACCAGCAGCAAAAACACCAGAAACATTTATTGCTTGTTTTTCATTTATTATTTTCTTTCATCATCTAACATTAACTTAAGTAAAAACACTGTATCTTTTTTAAGATTTGATTTTACCCAATCTTTTTGTTTTTTGTTTAAAAGTTCGCCCATATCACTTAAAATATTGCTATCTTCTAACTCTTCTAACGCAGTAATGCTCTTTTTTAAAAAATCTCCGAAAGTCATTTTAGATCTATCTTCAACTATTTTTCTATTTACAGACCAATTATTTCTTAAAAAAAACCAAACATCATAAATATCACGATTAGCTTTACCGATTCTTTCATTCATAGCCATTAATTTATGAGCAAACATATCTTCTTTTTTCATTACCAACATAGAAATACCAAGATGTGTTCTTAATTCATATTGCGAACCAAATAATCGACGATTAACTTCAATTTTAACATTTTGAAATTCTTTTTTATAAGAAACTAGAAAAAATAAATTGAATCTTTTCTTTTTAGTTTCTTTTATTTGACCATAACTTTCAATTATTTTTTTTATTTTTAAAAAAACGATTTCTTCTTTTGTTTCATCAAGTAAATCAAAATCTATATCAACGGAAAAACGATCTAGATTGTAAAAAAGATAAGCCGCGGTTCCACCTTTAAATCCTAGAAATGGTGATATGGTTGTATCAGAATAAATATCTTTAAGAATTTGGAGTAATATATTTTCATGTTCAGAAATATTTAATGTCATGATTCTTGATTTTTAAAATTAATAAAAATTTCTTTTACTTTTTTCATCATTCTCTTATTGTTATATATTGGCAATATTTCAAAAACCTTGTCCCAATCAATACCAATAAGATTATCAAAATAATAATCTTTATTAATATACATTATATCTAAAAACGCTCTTTCTTTTGATGCTATTAAATATTCTCCTCTGTTTTCTATTCCTGCTTTGTTTGTTAAAACCGTATTTTTTATTTTCCTAAAAGAATATTTTTGATTATCAATTTCTATTTCTCTGGTTAAATAAGAAGCAACAAAAATTTGACTATAATATTGAAATGTTAAACCAGAAAAACCAGAAACAGTTTCAAAGCTAATATATGCAGGAGTATATATTCTAGTTGCTAATTCGCGTTTATCATAATCTTTGTCTTTGGCATAAAGTCCTTGACGAATATGATAAAGACTATTATTTCTCAAATAATAATTAAGTCTTACTCTGGCTGCATTGCCAGAATCTCCCCACAATAAAACAATATCTTTAAAAGAAAAGACTGTTTTTTTTGAACGTAAAATTGTTGAAAGATAATCTCCTTTTTTCATATGTATAAACTAAATATTAGTTTTAACCTCATATTCAGTTTAAATCATAAAAAATAGCTTGTCAAGTTTTTAAAAAATTAAAAACACCTAAAACAGCAACAGATGCTTCAGCAGTAGCAGTAGTAATTTGTCTAAATTCATTAGATGCATCAGTAATATCACCAGCAGCAAAAACACCAGAAATATTTGTTGCTTGTTTTTCATTTACATTAATATATCCTTTTTCATCAGTTTTAATTCCTAATTCATTTATTAAATATGTATTAGGAGTATAACCTGCTTCAATAATTAAATTATCAACTTTTAATTCTTTGTCTTGTAAAACAATTTTTTTTAATTTTTTTTCACCAATTAAATCTATAACATTATTCTTATATAAAATCTCAATATTTTTAATTTTTTTAACTCTTTGAACCCAAATATCATCAGCTCTTAATTTATCTTTCCTATAAATCAAATATACTTTTTTAGCTTCTTTTGATAAACTAATAGCGCTCATTACAGCAGAATTAGCACCACCAACAACACCAACAATCTTATTTTTAAAATTACCAGATGCATTATACTCAACACCTTTTCCATCAAATTTATCATTAATATTTAATTTTCTAGTTTCTGTGCCAAAAGCTAAAATTAAAGACTTGCATAAATACTCTTGTTTTTCAGTAAAAACCTTAAAAATATCTTTTAATTTTTTAATGTTTTCTACTCTTTGTTTTTTTAAATCAATTTTTAAATATTTTCTATGTTCTTCAAATTTTTTAGTTAAATCTTTTCCTGAAATATTAAAAATACCTGGATAGTTTTCTACTTTAAAAGCAGTATTAATTAAACCACCAGGCTCTTTACCAACAATTAAGGCATCTAAGCCAAAGTTTTTAGCATAAATGCCAGCTGTAATGCCAGCTGGCCCTGAACCAATAATTATTAGATCATATATTTTCATTTTAAATAATCATAAACCTCTAAAGCTGTTTTAGCTCCTTCTCCACAAGCAATAACAATTTGCTCATATTTAACATCTGTAATGTCTCCAGCAGCAAACAATCCTTGAGTTTTAGTATAATTATTTTTATCAACAATAATCTCACCAATTTTATTAAACTCAACTAAATTTTCAGCAAAGCCTGCTTTAGGGATCATACCAATAGCAATAAACACTCCTTGAACAGTAATCTCTTTATCTTCACCAGTATCTCTATTTTCATAAACTAAACTAGTAACAAATTTATCGCCTTTAATTTCTTTAACAGCTACATTAGTATATATTTCTACACCAGCATCTAATAATTTTTTCTTTGTCATTTCATCGCCAAGTGTTTTTTCTAAAAATTCTAAAACATATACCTTTTTAGCATATTTAATTAAATCTAAAGCAGTTTCAAAACCAGAATTACCACCACCAATAACAGCAACATCTTTTTTCCCAAACATTGGAGCATCACATATTGAACAAATACTTACTCCTTTTCCTTTAAATTCTTGTTCTCCTGGAATATTTAATAATCTAGGAATCTTACCAGTAGCAATTATTACAGCATTAGCTTCATATTTATTATCCTTATCATCTCTAATAATAAAATTATCTTTTTTCTCTAGATTAATAACTTCTGTCTTTTCTTTAGTTTCTATTTCAAATGATTTTAAATGTTCAACCATTTGAGTCATTAATTGAACACCAGATATATTTTTATTACCAGGCCAATTTTCTATTTCATTTGCCTTAATTATTTGCCCACCCCACTCTTTTGTAATTAAAAGAGTTTTTAATTTTTTTCTAGCAGCATAAATCCCAGCTGTAATTCCAGCAGGACCACCACCAATTATTACTAAATCGTACATATTATAATTTTAATAATTTATTAATTTTATCTTGATCAAATCCAATAACAATTTCTCCATCTATTTCAATAACTGGAACACTCATCTGACCAGACTTATCAATCATTTCTTTTTGAGCTTGTTCGTTAACAGAAACGTCTATATACTCAAACTCAACTCCTTTTTCTTTTAAATACTCTGCTAATGTTACGCAAAAAGGACACGTAGGAGTACTAAATACACGAACTTTCATAAAATTGATTCTAATAATTTATTAGTTATTTCATCGACTTTTTGTTCTAATCTTTTCTTAATATCTTCTTTTTTATTTTCAACTGCTTTTCTAATAGCAGCTTCTAATTTATCTTTTGCTTTATTTAAATATTCAGTATATTTTTCCTTTAATCCATCAACTAAGCTATCTTTTCCCTTTAATACCATTTGCTTTGCTTCTAGTGCCCGTTTTTCAGCAAATAATCTATATTTCTCAGCCTTTGTCTCTGCATTAAACGTAAAAAACAAAACTAATTTCTCATACCAGATTTTTAGAAAATAAAAAGGAGAATCAGGCATTAAATCAGAAACACCCGCATAAGCATAATTAGCAGAAAGTAAAAATCCTAAAATGATTAAAAAAATTAAGATCTTTTTCATATTTAAAGTATATCATTTATATTTTCTAATTGCATCTTTTAATGCTTGAGTAACTAATTGAGCACAATGAACTTTTAATACTGGAAGATTACCAAGTTGTTTAGAAATATCTGTGGAAGAAATTTCTAATGCTTTTTTTAAAGTTTTTCCTTTTGCTAATTCACAAACCATATCAGATGCAGCAATAGCAGAAACACAACCAAGTGTTTCAAATTTAATATCTGTTATTTTCTTTCTACTAATCTTCAAATAAATAGTTAAAAGATCTCCACACTGAGGATTTCCAGCATTACCAATAAGATCTGGATTATCTAATTTTCCAAAAAACTTTGGATTTGTAAATCTTTTCATTATTTCTTCTGAATACATATTATCTACCAGATATTTGCCTTAATCGATCAACAACATCTGGCAAAGTCTTTAAAAAATTATTAATTTCTTTATCTGTTGTATTTTTCCCCAAACTAACTCTTATACTAGAATGAGCATCTAAATCAGACAAATTAATTGCTTTTAAAACATGAGAGGGAACTAATTCAGAAGAAGTACAAGCAGAACCAGTTGAAACAGCAAATCCTTGTTGATCTAAAGAAATAACTAATGCTTCCCCTTCTATCCCATCAAAAGAAAAGTTAGCAATATTTGGGATACCATAAGGATTTATTTTAGCACCATCAATTTTTAAAACTTGTTTAATTAATTTATCTCTTAATTTTTCAATACTTTTGTCTAAAGAAATTAATGAAATAGCTTCTCCCATACCAACAATATTAGCAACGTTTTCTGTTCCAGCCCTTAATCTTAATTCGTGATCACCACCAACAATCAATGGAATAATTGGAGTTCCATTACGAACATACAAAGCACCAATTCCTTTGGGGCCATATATTTTATGTGCAGAAAGAGTTAATAAATCAACTCCAAGTTTTTCAACATCACAAGTTAACCAATTAGCTGCTTGAACAGCATCTGTATGAAAATATATTTTATGTTGTTTATTCTTATTAATTTTTTTAATAAGCTTACCTATTTTTTCAATATCTTGAATAATTCCTATTTCATTGTTTGCATACATTACTGAAACTAAATCAGTATCAGGAGTAATTTCTGCTTCTAAATCATCTAAATTAATTAAACCATCAATTCCAACTGGTAAATATGTAACATTTAAATTTTTACAAGATTCTAATATAGATTTATGTTCAATAGAACACGTAATTATATGAATCTTTTGTGATTTTTCTTTTTTAATTCCCTGAACCAATCCTTTTATGGCTAAATTATTTGCTTCAGTAGCAGATCCAGTAAAAATTACTTCTGTTAATTTACAATTTAAAAACTTAGCTAGTTTTTCTCTAGACTCATCTATTGCTTGTCTTGCTTCTTGTCCAAATCTATGAACAGAAGAAGCATTACCATATGAATCTTTTAAATATGGCATCATTTTTTCTAACACCTTTTTATGAATAGGCGTTGTAGCTGCATAATCTAAATAAATCATATTACTAATAGTGCTAACCCAATAAAAATTAATATTATTGAAATAATTTTTTGAGGAATAGCATCTTTTTTAATTTTTTTAAGAAAAATAAATGATAATATTAAAACAAAAATATATTGTAAGCCTTGCATAGAATTAACTAATGTAACACTTCCTAAAAATACAGCAATATATATTCCCATTGCGCCAAAAACACTTAAAATTCTAGCTAAAAAAACATATTTTATTGTTTTTGGTTTTAATTTCTCTGTTTTTTTAAATATTAATTCTCTATTTTTTTTAGGAATTAATAATCCAAGAGAAAACAAAGCTGCAGCAGTTCTAACCCAAACAATACCAGAAACAAAAGAAAGGCTTAAGAACATATATTTTGTTACAACCCAAAAAAATGCAAAAAACAAAGAAGCTAAAACAGCTGAACCAAAAGCTTTTCCAAAATGTCCTTTTTTAATAGAAATAATTAAACTACCAACAACTAAAAAAATAAAAGCAAGTAATTGTTGAGCACTTAAAGACTCGCCTATAAGTGTAGTGCTAAAAATTAAAGTAAATAAACCAACAAAACTACCAACAAAAGGAATAACACTAGAAACATCTCCTTTATTTAATGCTTTATACAAACAAATTAAACCAAAAACCTGAGCAAGTCCAGCCAACAAGGCTAAAACAATATTAAAACCAGAAATTGCAGTTAAACCAAATGGCGCTATCACCCAAACCATAATACTTAATACGCCAATATAAAAAGCATAAACCTTTGGATGTGGTAATGGACGAGATAAAACATGTTTATCAATAATAAAAACTAGTGCGTAAAATAAATGAGCTATAATTGCTATAATTAACCAAATCATAAACTATTATTTTTACAAATTTTAGCGTAAATCAAAGAAGAATCACGAGGAATTCTTTCCATTGTCTTATAGTTCATCTCTATTAATCCAAATCTCGGACCATAACCACCATCTCTAGCCCATTCATAATTGTCTAATAAAGACCAATGAAAATATCCTCTAACATCTATGCCATCTTCTATTGCTTTATTAACATGTTTTAAATGATTAATAATAAAATCTTTTCTTCTGCTATCTTTAGCATCAGCCAAACCATTTTCAGTAATATATATCGGCTTTTTATATTTTTTTACATTTTTTAAAACAAAATATATTCCTTTTGGATAAATCTCCCATCCCAAATCTGTAACTTCCTTGTTTAGATTTTTTCTAAATGGTGGATACCAAACTATTCTGTCATGAAAATAATAACTAAAACCAAAATAATCAATATGCTTTTTAATCTTGTAGCAAAAATAATCATTATAAATAAGCCAAAATATCTTTGCAATTAATACTTCTGGCAAAAACCATTTGTGGGCTGGTTCAAAATAATTAGTTAATTGACTAATTCCGACTATGGCTTTAGGATTTATTTTATGAATAATCTTATATGATTTTTTATAAGAATCAGATAATCTATTAGAAACTTTTAAATATTTAAAAATACTCTTTTTAAAAGGAGGCCACTCTCCTGTTAAAAAACATTTTGGAGCATAAACATTGGGTTCGTTTAAAACAACCCAAAATTTAACATCTAAATTTTTAACAACAAATTCTACATAACGAGTAAAATATTTAACAGACTCTTTATTTAGCCAACCACCTTTTTCAACAAACCAATTAGGAAGAGTCCAATGATATAAAGTAACAAATGGTTCTAATCCCCTTTTTTTCAAAGAATCAATTACTTTTTTATAATGCTCAATTTCTTTTTTATCAAATTTTCCTTGCTCAGGTTCAATACGAGCCCACTCAATTGAAAATCGGTGGGCATTATTATTCATATTTTTTGCTAAATCAAAATCCTGTTCGTATTTATTATAATGATCACATGCTTTTCCAGCATTATACTTACCTCCAATAGCAGACCAATCATTTTTAATTCCTCCTTCTACCTGATAAGCAGAAGTTGAAGTACCCCAGTAAAAGTTTTTTGGAAAAATCATTGAATCAATAATATGTTATTATAATCCTCAAATAATATTTCTTCTGTTTTCTTAGATTTAATATTTAATCTCATTAATTTAAAATCATCTCCAGCTTTTTCTAAGAAAAATAAATATTTTTTATCAGGATCTAGGGTTAATTGACTAACATAGCTTCCAGTATAAATCTTATCATCTGTTTTACTCTTTAAATTAACTATATGTATTGTTTCCATTACACCTTCTTTTCTTGTTTGCTCTTGTTCTGTGTAAAAAAATTCTTTATCAGTTATCCACAATCTATCACTAATTCTATCTGTGGTTAAAACTTGAGTAAATTCTCTATCAAAACTACCTAAATATAGTTCTGTAATATCTGATAATTTTTCATAAAGAAAATATTCTCCAGAATCTGAAAATTGAACATTATTACAATCTTCTAATAATTTTTCACAATTATTGGGAATAATATATTCTTTTTTCCTTGTTTTAACATTTATTCTTCCTATGCTACGAACATTTGTATCCCACATTCCTTGAAAATAAATATAATTATCATTCCATTTTTCTAAGAAAATAACATTTTCATCAAAACTAGCTAATAATTTAGCATTTTGTCCATCAGCTCTACTAATCCATATTTCTCTTTTAGTATTGCTATCTTCTATCTCTGTAAAAGTTGCTCCCCTTGTTTGTTTAATCCAAGCAATCTCAGCATCATTAGGAGAAAAAACTATACCAGTAGAATCCATTAATTGATCAATTTTGATTTCTTTTCCTGTTTTTAAATTAACTAAAATTGAATCATAAATAGTTCTAGCAACAATAAATTCATCATTACTATCAATAATTTCTTCATCTACTTGTTTAAAATAAATCATTTGTTTTCCGTCATTAGAAAAAAATGTATGTTTAGGTAATTTATACTTTCCAAATTCAACTTCTTGAGCATCAACAGAAGTAATTTCTTGAGGGTTTCCACCATTAAGTAAAAATAATTTTGCCTTGCTTCCGTCTAATAAATAATAGAAAACACCCCCAGATAATTTTGGGGTAAGTATGTTCCAAGCAAAAATACCAATTCCAATACCGATTAGAATTGCTATTAAAATAAAGAAAGATTTTTGTTTTTTCTCCATATAACTAGACTATCATAGAATTACATATATTTCAATATTGTAAAAAATCCTTTTAAGCCATCTTTGATTTTGATTTTTTTACCTTGCTTAAATTTACGAGGATAATAATGAATTGGTACTTCTTTAATATTAATTTTCTTTTTCAATAATTTAACAGTTATTTCTGCTTCAATTTCAAAACCACTACTTTTTAAATTTAAAGATTTTAAAACATCTACAGGAAACAATTTATAACAAGTGTATGAATCAGTTAATTTTTTATTAAAAATTAAATTAATAAAACTAGTTAAAAACCTAACACCTAAAACAAAAATAAAATATCCTCTATTTTCAGGATTAATATTTCTTGAACCATAAACAACTCCATTTAAATCTTTTAATAAAATAGAATAATCATTTGGATCATATTCTAAATCAGCATCTTGAATTAAAATATAATCACCTGTTACACATTTTAAAGCAGTTTGAATAGCTTTTCCTTTTCCAAAATTCTTTTTATGCTCTAATAATTTAATTCCTTTAATCTTTTTTAAAATTTCTAAAGATTTATCAGTAGATTTATCATCAACAACAATAATTTCTTTTTCAAAATCTAAAATAGAAGCTTTAAATACTTTTTTAATAGCCCTTTCTAATGTTTTTTCTTCATTAAATACTGGAATGATAATAGAAAGTTTCATTTTACTTTGAACATTTCTTTTGGAAGTTCAAATTTATTAATTAATTCTTTGTTCAATTCATTTCTTTTAAGAAAAATTATTGAATAGCTGTCAGCAAAAACAGGTGCCCAATTAGAATCATCAACTTTTCTAATTAAAAACTCTTGGGCCCAAGGAGTAAAATCATGATAATAGAAAAAAATTGCATTAAAATCATAATTTACAAAAACATTATCATTTTCCTGCATAGGAATATATTCTTCTGTAAAAAATGAAACAGGATAAGCTTCTGGCCTATTATCAACAAATACTTTTTCAGGATATAAATGATAAATTAAATAACCACCTATATCATAATTATTAAATATTGGACCTTTTAAATCATTTTCCTTAAAAAATTCAGCAGCATTATTATTCCCACCCAATAATCCAATGCCAATCTCTCTTTTAAAGTAATCAAAATTATTAAAAACTCCAAAAAGCACAATAGATAAAAGAGAAATAATAATTAAAACTTCTTTTACATTTTCTTTAAATTTAATTTTGTCTAAAATCAATTTTAAATTAATACAAATACTTAAAAATGCAAATAAACCAAATAAAGTAAAATTTCTAATAGCAAAACAAGCCATAAAACCAAAAACCAAAGAGAAAATAAATAAAACAATAGAAAACTTTTTACGATTTAAAAGAAAAACAAGAAGAAAAGATAAAAATAATAAAATAAAAGAGATTTTAAATAATAAAATATTAGGATTATTAAAATCTAATCTATGTAAAAAGAAAATTGATTGATTTTCAACTATTTTATATCCATATTCTTTAAAAATATTAAAAGGATACATTAATCCACTTATATTAAAAGGGTTTAAAAATGAAATAAGGGTTACAGAAAAAAAAGAATAAAGCAATTTTTTATCAAACCTTTTCTTTAAAATTAATTCCTCAAAAAGAAAAGCACCAATAATAAATATTCCAAAAACAAAATATATATGAATATTTATCCAAAACAATTGAATTATTGGTAAAACAATTAACCATTTAAAAGAAATTTCTTTATTTTTAACTTTCCACAAAACATAAAAAAACAAAGCAATAAATAAATAACTAAATATTTCCGGCCTAATCTCTTTTCTAGCTGATATTAAAGGAATTAATAATAAACCAATCAAAAGAATAATAAATAAACTAGATTTTGACTTAGCTAACTTAAAGAATATGAAGAAAATTATAAAACTAAGCAAAATATATATTAAAGACAAACCATTAAAGCCAATTAAAAGAAATAATAAATACAAAATCACTCCTCCTCCCCAATGATGATTTATAAAAGGAAAATCAGAATAAGTATAAGAATAAAAATTAGTATTTAAAACTTTTTTAACTATATTAAAATCAGAAAAAGCATTATTAACAACAATTTCGCCATTTTTTAAATGACGACCTAAATCAGCTGTTGTTAAATTAATCTTATTAACAAGAAAAAATCCAAAACAAATTAATAAAATAACCAAAACAATTATTTCGTATGTTCTACACATATTTTTAGTATATCATAAGTTATCCACATGAACCATTGACTTTTTTTCATCTTTTGCTAAACTTAAATTATCGGAGGCATAATGTGGGTAATTCTAAAATTTCCTCAAAGTTAGTTCAATCCAATTATGGATTGAACTAAAGCAAGACACCTTATAAGCAAGTGGAACAAAAAGGAGGATTTCTTGCTTTCTATTATTTTTTCCGGGGTGAAAACTTTCAATTCTGGTTTCACCTAGAAGCCAGAAAGAGACATTGTTTTGGTTAATGAGGCTATTGTTTAGTCTCGGGCTAAAAAAAGCCCAAAAACGCAAACAAAACAAATTGGGGAAACCACAAAGAAAAAACACGTGGTAAACCGGGGCCAACTGAGGTGATCAGGGGCCCCTTTTTTTATATAAAAAAAGGGGCGCTGAAACGCCCCTTATAAATGACAAGGTTATTCATTAAAAAGATACATCCTTGCCTCTTGAACAGCGGCTGCAATAGCAGAATCTTTTTCCATTTTAATTTTAAGACTTTCAAGATGAGTGCATTCATCAATGAGTTTATCTCTTTCTTTTTTAAGTTCTCTCATGATCCCAATCTGTTGATTAAGTTCCTTTATTTTCCTCTCTTTCTTGACTATCTTACTCTGAATCAGACTTATGTATTCGCTCGAAGATACAAGAATGCTTCCATTTACTTTTTTCTCTTCAACATAACTGAAATCATTGAAATCTTTTGAAAGCTTATAACAACTTCCTTCTTTTAAGATGAGCTCCTGATCAACAAGATTGTCTAAAAGCCTTTGGATGTTTGTCTTGTCTTTCCATCCGGCTTCAAGAATTTCTTCCTTTTCAAAACAATCTTTCTCTTCAGAGGTAATACTACTAATGATAGCAAGTACCCTCCTTTTGTTCTGTGTCATTTTAAAGTGTTTTTTCATAACACCTCCTTTATAATCCCATAATATCATATATCCATATTTATGTCAAGCAAAAACTTGACAAGCTATTTTAAAAAATAATATAATTAAGATTCAATAAGGGGGAAAGTACATTAAAAAAAATAAATAGAAAGTAAATTGGCTGAAAACAGCCAAAAAAATAACGACAATAGTCGTAAAAACATTAAGAGTTTGTTTACAGACAAATACAAGAAACCAAATCCCCTAACAAATATAAGAGGGAGCCTCGCACAAAGCCGAAGCTCCCTCTATTTTTTATACAAAAAAATTGTGTCTTTTGGTTAAAATTCGAACCTTTTTTAGAGAAAATCCTGACGCAGACTTTTGACTGCCAGCCCCGCTTTGCGGGGCTGGCAGAAATCCGCTAACGCGAATTCCCACCCTCCACCCGTAGTCCTGCTATGCAGGAC
>JAHJST010000020.1 GCA_018829905.1 Patescibacteria group bacterium | reverse complement strand
CAAATATTTATTTAAATGAATTAGACAGATTTATTAAACACGAATTAAAGATTAAACACTATATTCGTTATACAGATGATTTTGTAATATTAAATAAAAGCAAAAAAGATCTAGAAAAATTAATTCCAGTAATAAGAAAATATTTAAAAACTAATTTGAAATTATCATTGCATCCTGATAAGATTACTATAAGAAAGTATAATCAAGGAATTGATTTTCTTGGTTATGTTATTCTTCCACATTATAGAATATTAAGAACAAAAACAAAGAAAAGAATATTTAAAAAGATTAAACTTAGGATTGAAGAATTTAAGAATAATAAAATTATTGAACAATCTTTAAATCAATCAATTCAATCATATTTAGGTATTTTAAAACATTGTAATGGTTTTAAATTAAGGAGGGAATTAGAAGATATAATTAAAATTAGCAAAAAATGTTAGGAGAAAATAGATTATTAGAAAAATTATTAAGAATAGGAAGGAAAATAATTCCTAAACCTGTTTTTAATTTTTTTCAACCTTTTTATCATTTTCTTTTGGGTTTTTGTGCTGCTATATTATATGGGTTTCCTGGGAAAAAATTAATTGTTATTGGTGTTACTGGAACAAAGGGAAAATCTACTGTTGTTTATTTAACACATGAATTGTTACAAAAAGCTGGCTTATCTGTTGCTTCTATTTCTTCTGTAGAATTTAGAATAAAAGATAAATCTTGGAATAATCCATTAAAAATGACAATGCCTGGAAGATTTAAAATACAAAAGTTCTTCAAACAAGCGCTAGACAGTGGTTGTAAATATATGATTTTAGAAGTAACCTCAGAAGGAATAAAACAATTTAGACATAAATTTATTAATTTTAATGCAGTTGCTTATACTAATCTTGCTAAAGAGCATTTAGAATCACATCATGGTTTTGAAAATTACAAAAAAGCAAAAGGAAAATTATTTAAAGAATTAAAAAAAAGTAATAAAAAAGATAAATTTTTAATTGTTAATAAAGATGATAAATATTCTGAATATTATTCTAATTTAGCTGGAAAAGTAAAAAAATATGAATATACATTTGAGAATTTAGAATTAAAATTATTAGGAGATTTTAATAAATATAATGCATTAGCAGGAATTAATATTTGTATTGGATTAGGACTTGATAAAAATAAATTATATAAAGATATTAAAAATATAAAAGGATTACCTGGTAGAATGGAATTAATTATTAAAAAGCCATTTAAAGTTTTTATAGATTATGCTCATACACCTGATTCTTTAGAAGCAGTATATAAAACTCTAGGAAAAGGATTAATTTGTGTTTTAGGATCTGCTGGCGGAGGAAGAGATAAATGGAAAAGACCAGAAATGGGCAAAATAGCTGATAAATATTGTGATAAAATTATTCTTACTAATGAAGATCCATACAATGAAGATCCTAAGGAAATAATAAAAGATGTTGCCAAAGGAATAAAAAAAGATTATAAAATAATCTTAGATAGAAGAGAGGCAATTAAAAAAGCTTTAAGTTATAAAGAAAAAACAATTATTACTGGCAAGGGATCAGAAATATTAATGTGTGTTAAAGATAAAAAAATACCTTGGAGCGATAAAAAAATAGTTTTAGAAGAGTATGAGAAATCTTTTGGGTCTAAAAGTTGAAACAAAATTAAGTTTGGTTATAATATTGATTGTAGCTTGTATATTTTTAATTACAGTTTTTAAAAGTTTAGATAATTTTAATAAATTTATGGATGAAATTAATAAATATCAAAGCGAAGAAATAAAAATTGATAAATCTAAGTAACAAAATTTTCTAACAAAAAAGAATCCACCACTTTTGGTGGTGGATTATCTCTTCAAATGATCAAATTCTTCTACTTTTAAAACATTAAAACCTTTCATTCCAGATTTAAGAATTGCCTTGTTTATTGCTTTTTTATGATCTTTTAATGGATTAAATTCATCCATTGGAATTTCGACAATCATTTTTTCTTTATCAATTGGGTCTTCAAAAATAACACGAATAAATTTAGTGGGTTTTTCAAAAAGTTCTTTTTTAAAAAGAATTTCTTGTGATTCCATTTTTTCTCCTTTCATTATTTAATTTTATAATAATTAATTATTAAAAGTCAAGTAAATATATGGGAAAATCAAAAAAATTAAAAGAACAAAGAAAAATTGAAAGAGCATTAGAGCAAGAAAACAAAAAAAGTAAAAAAAAGAAATTAAATACAATATTAACTATTTGTTTTGTTGGTCTAATAGTAATTATAGTTATAGTTTTATCTTTTTCAAAAAAAGATAATAATTTAATTGATGATAATAATATAATTAATGAAAACAATATGATAAAAGTAACAATGCAAACAGAAAAAGGAGATATTGAATTAGAATTAAATAAAGAAGCAGCTCCTAAAACAGTTGATAATTTTGTTAAATTATCTAATGATGGATTTTATAACGGCCTTACCTTTCATAGAGTTATTCAAGAATTTATGATTCAAGGAGGAGACCCTAGTGGTAATGGTTCTGGTGGTCCAGGATATGCATTTGAAGATGAAATTAATCCTATATCTATTGGAGTTGATGAACAAACCATTAAAGAATTAGAATCTAGAGGATATGTATATGATTATTCTTTAAAATCAATGTCTCATGATATTGGCGCAATATCTATGGCTAATGCTGGCCCAAATACTAATGGTTCTCAGTTCTTTATTATCACTCAACAACCACAACCACATTTAAATGGTATGCATACTGTTTTTGGTGAGGTTGTTAATGGAATGGACATAGTGCGTAAAATTGAACAAAATGATATAATTAATAAGGTAATTATTAATCAATAAAAATATGATTGATTTTATGGGAATATATAAAACATATAAAAGACTTATACTAACAATAATAATTATAACTGCAATTCTTTTGCCAATTGTTTTGGTTGTTAATAATATTGTAGATATTGCTAAAAAAACAAAAGAATATAAATATATTGGTGGAACAGTTGAAAATAGAAATTCAATTAGTGTTTCTGGCAAAGGAATAGTTTATGCTAAGCCAGATATTGCTGTTATTGATTTGTCAGTTATTACAGAAGGTAAGAGCATAGGAGCGGTTCAAACAGAAAATTCAAATAAAATGAATGCTGTTATTGAATTTTTAAAAGGTTTTGATATTGACGAAAATGATATTAAGACTGTAAGATACAATATAAGCCCTAGATATTTGTATGTTGAAGGCAAAGTTCCTGAAATTTCTGGTTATACAATTAGTCAATCATTAGAGGTTAAAATAAAACAATTGGATAGTATTGGTGAAATTTTAGATCAAAGCGTTAATAATGGAATAAATCAAATTAGTTCTTTAAGATTTTCAGTTGATGATGACAATGAGTTAAAGGCTGAGGCAAGAGAATTAGCAATTGAAGATGCAAAGACAAAAGCAAAAGAATTATCCAATGCTTTAGGAGTAAAATTAGTTAAAATAATTGGTTTTACTGAAACTAGTGGTTATGATTATCCTGTTTATAGAGAAATGGCAATGGGTGGAGGAGGAATTCCTGAAATTGAAACTGGAGAAAATGAAATTAGCGTTACTGTTAATTTGATTTATGAGATAAATTAATGAATTTTCCAAAAAATACAGATAGATTTTCTTGGACAAATCATTCTGTTAGAAAAATGAAGCAATATCAATTATCTGAAAATCGCGTAAAAAGAATAATTAATAATCCAAAAAGAAAAGAAATAGGAATTGCTCCAGGAACAATTGCTGTTATGCAACCAAATAGTTTAAAACATTCTTATGAGCTTTGGGCAATGTATATTTTAAAAGGAGAAAAGAGAAAGGTCATTACTGCTTGGAAATATCCAGGCAAAAGTCCTATTAGAGGACCAATCCCAATTCCTTTAGAAATATTAGAGGAATTAGGTGAAGAAATTAATTAAAAAATTATGTGGAAAAAAATTAAAAAAAACTTATTAAAAACAAAAACATTAATTATTGTTCTTGTTATATTAGCTATTATTGGTTGGGCACTTGTAATATATTTAGGCGTTAAACCAGATTCACAAAAAAGCATTTATTGTACTCAGTGTGTTGATAAATTAGAAAAAGTTAATTCATATGCTAGTTTATTAGAACAATCAAGAAAATTAGTAAAACAAGGAAAGGGCCTTGAAAGTTTAGAAATAGACATTCATGCTCTTAATAATGGTAGTTTGTTAGCTGAATGGGAAAACGTTGTTTTTGGGGAAGGACAAGATATAGAAGATTATTTTGATGTAGTAATAGATTCAATAAAATTCTTTTCTAAATGAATAAAATAAGATTATCACCATCAACTTTAAATTTATTCTTGGATTGTCCAAGATGTTTTTGGTTGCATATAAACGAAAACATTCATAGACCAAGAGGCATATTTCCTTCTTTGCCTGGTGGTATGGATATTGTTATTAAAACATACTTTGACAAGTATAGAGTTCAAGGTAAATTGCCTCCTGAGATTGATGGGCAAGTTAAAGGAAAGTTAATATCTGATTTAAATCTTTTAAATAGATGGAGAAATTGGAGAACTGGATTAGAATATCATGATGATGTTTTGGGTGTGTCTTTATTTGGTGCTTTAGATGATTGTTTACAAGATAAAGATAAATATATTCCTTTGGATTATAAAACCCGAGGGTTTCCACCTCGGGATGGTGATTCAGAAAAATATTATGGGAATCAATTAAGTTGTTATTCTTTAATGTTAAGAGAAAATAAATATAAATCAGAAGATTTTGGTTATTTAGTATATTATTATCCAGAAACAGTAAAAGAAAATGGAAAAGTTGATTTTAATGTTAAGGTAGTTAAAATAAATGCTAATCCAGAACAAGCTAAAAAAACATTAAATGATGCAATGAAATTATTAAACGGCCCAATACCTTCACATCATTCTAATTGTGAATATTGTTCTTGGATAACTAATAATAATTCTGATTAAAGATTTTTAAAAAACAAAAATCAATCTGATTATGGTTGATTTTTTTAATATATTTATACTTTTATTTATTTTTTATCTGATATTTTAATGTCTAATGGTATTTCAGATACCTTTTTATATTTTTTTTCTTTATCTTCTTTCAATTTTATTAAAAAATTATATGTTCCTTCGACTGTTATTGGTAGATTATTCATTTTTGTACGAATTCTTAATCTTCTTTTTTGTTTTGGAAATGTAACTAATTCGGAAAAATTTCCAATATTTTTGTTTTCTGGGTCATATAATTCTATTTTGATTTCTGGATTTCTAATTTGATTGATTTTTTTATCAAACAATAAATGAATTATTTCAAAATTAACTGGAATTAATATTTTTTTATTATTGTTTCTTTCTTTTTTATCAATATTTATATTCAGCTCATCAAAACAATTGTGGATGTTTAAAGAGTTTGTATCAATATCTATAATTGTTTTTTCACATAAAATAGACCAAACATGTTTCATATTGTTATAAAATTATTTATTATTAGCTGTAAATTGATTATTAAAAACAAGAACGAAACTAGAATCTAATTTTAATTCTTTTGTTTCTGTGTGTTTGCTTAAATCAATTTCATAATTATTGGTTTGAGAAATTGATCTAGAAATAAATTTGGGAATTGTTAATTCTACGTTAAGTGCATCTGCTATTTTTTTTAGAAAATTTATACTTGGTGATATATTGTTTCCATTTTCTAATCTGGCAATGCTTGATTGTTTTGTTCCTATTAATTTTGCAAGTTTTTCTTGAGTAAGCCCTTGTTTTATCCTTTCTCCTCTAACCATTATTGAAATTTCGAAAATCCAATCATCGCTATTGTAATATTCTTTTTTGAATTCGGGATCTTTAAGAAGTTTTTTCTTAAATGATTTTAAATTCATAAATATTAATTTTTTTATTAATTTATTATTTCTTTTTTATTGTTTATTGCTATATTTATTTCTTTTTGCGGTGTTTTATTAGTTTTTTTGAGAAATGCGTGTAATAGCCAGATCTTATTTTTAAAAATTGAGAAGAATATACGAAAATAAAGATGTTGATGCCTAATAACTATTTCATATAAGTTTTTATAGCCTTTTAGATTTTTTGCATCATGGGTCTTTATCAGTTGTTGATGTCCATGTTCTTCAAGTGTCTCTAAAATATGTACAATATTTTTTTTAAGCTTTGTATCATTTATTTTACTAATAGTATTTTCAATAGGGTAGTCGCCTCTTTTTCTTTTATAAAATTCAACTTCCATTCCATTGTTGCCTTCCTGATAATTATAAAATATAACAAATATGTTATATTTTCATTTTATCATATTAAATATACATGTCAAGTATTTTAAAAATTTTTAACCATATATTCATTTTCTAATTTATATCCTAGTTTTCTATAATATTCTCTTGTTCCAATGCCAGCTATAACAGCTGTTTTTTTATACCCTAGATCTTTTGATATTTTTTCTGCTTCATTAATTAATCTTTTTCCTAAATTTTTATGTTGTTTTGCTGATTCTATGTTTTTGTTTATTGGAACTGTTTGTCCATATGTATGTACTTCTCTAATTAGTGTGGAGTTTTTTATTATTGGGTTATCAGTTATTCTTAATCTTAGAAAAGCTAATAATTTATCTTTTTTATCATCTTCAAAAGATAAAAATATTTCTTTTGCATCTGATGCTTTGTATTCTAATTTTTTAAATTTAATATTATTTGTTTTTATATCTTTTATTTCTCTGCATCTAATACACCTGCAATTAACTTTTTTTTGAATGTCTTGTCTTAAATTTGATCTTTTGCTACCAGCTACTATATCTTGAGATGGAATATCTCTAATTATTCTAATAATTCTTACATATTCAGGAATTATTTTTTTTATCTTAACTAAAACATTTATTAATTGATTAATTGTATATGGTTTGTATTTATTCTTTTTATATAGCTTATATAATTTTGCTGTTTTTAAAATTGCGCAAGGATATATTTTTAATTGATCTGGTTGAAAATCATTTGTAAATAATTTTTCAAACATTTTTTCATCTTTTTTAATATTTGAATAAGGTAGATTTAACATCATATGATATGTAATTTTAAAACCAGAATCTTTTAGTAATTTTGTTGCTTGCTTTATTTGCTCTAAACTAATTTCTCGTTTATTTTTATCTAAAATATCTTGATAAATTGTTTGAACTCCTAATTCTATTCTTGTGCATCCTAAATTTCTCATTCTTTTTATTTCTTTTTCATTAATATAGTCTGGTCTTGTTTCTAAGGTTAAACCAATTATTCTATGTTTTGTTTTTTCATTTATTTTTTGAGCTTGTTTTAATGTTTTTGATGTTTTTTTATTACAAGCATCAAAACATCTTTTAATAAAATATGTTTGATATTGTTTTTTGTAATATGACCATGTTCCTCCTAAAACAATTAATTCTATTTTATCTGTTGGATGTCCTGTCATTTCTAATGCTTGTAATCTCATTTTTGCTTGTTTGTATGGGTCAAATTTATTTAACAAAGCTCTCATGCAAGCTGGCTCATTTTTTAAATAGGATTTAGGCATGTTTTTTTCTGTTGGACAAAAAATACATTTTCCAGGACATGGATATGGTTTTGTAATTACTGTAACAGATGCTATTCCTGATAAAGATCTTACTTTTCTTGTTTTTAATAGATTTTCTAATTGTATATTCTTTTTTATCTTGTTAGTCTTTAATAGCTTATGGTATGCTTTAAGTAGAATAATATTAGTTGGCATTGATATTTTATACTTAAAACAAACCTGACGTTTAATTTTATCAAGTTTTTCTTCTGACATATTTTTCTGCTCTAGGGCAGATTTAATAACATAATTATATGGATTCATCTTTTGCAGAACAGTTAATTGAAAAAAATAAAAAGGATTTTGATTTAATTGCTGATCAGTTTTCTGATACTAGACAAAATATATGGCCAGAATTAAAAGAATTAAAGTTTTCTAAAAATGAAAAGATTTTAGATCTAGGTTGTGGCAATGGTAGATTATTTGAATTTTTAAAAGGAGTTAATTATGCTGGTATAGATATTTCTGAGAAATTGATTTCTATTGCTAAGAAAAAATATGGTAATCATTTTAAAAAAGGCAATATATTAAGTTTACCATTTTCTAATGAATCTTTTGATTCTATTTGGTCTATTGCTGTATTTCATCATATTCCTTCTAAAGAATTTAGACAAAAAGTTTTAAAAGAATGTTATAGGGTTTTGAAAAAAAACGGTAGATTAATTATTGTTTGTTGGAATCTTTATCAGTTACGTTATTTAAAACTACTATTAAAATCATTTTTTTTCAAGTTTTTTACAAAATATGACTTTAAAGATGTATTTATTTTATGGAAAAGGAAAAACATTAAAAGATATTATCATGCTTTTACTCTCAATGAATTGAAAAATTTGTTTTTAAAGAATAATTTTAAAATTGAAGAATTAAAATATTTAAAAAGGAATAAAAAAAATGTTAATTTATTAATTATTGGTAAAAAGATTTGACTTTCGTATTTTTATAGAGTAGTATAAAGATACTATGAACACTACCTCTGCCTTGGCAAGGGTAGTTTTCTATTTAAAATAATATTATAATATATGTATGAGCGTTATTAATAAGTTTAAAAAAGAAAAAGTTGCTGTCTATATTGATGGGAGCAATTTTTATAATTATTAAAAAGATAAATCAATAAAATTTAATTTTAAAATATGAAAATAACTTTTTATGGTGGTGCTGGCACTGTTACTGGTGCTAAATATTTATTAGAAACAAAATCAGCTAAAATATTAGTTGAATGTGGAATGTTTCAAGGAGAAAATTCAGATGAAGAGAATTATAAGGAATTTCCTTTTAATTGTTCTGAAATTGATTATGTTTTTCTTACGCATTCTCATGTAGATCATATTGGAATGCTTCCTAAATTATATAAACAAGGATTTAAAGGAAGAGTGTTTTTTACTCCTCCTTCATTAGATATAGCTAGATTAATATTACAAGATAGTCAGGAAATTATGCAAAGACAAGCAACTAGAGACAATGTTAATCCTGTTTTTGAAATGGAACATGTTAATGGAATTTTAGGATTAGCTGAAACAGTTGATTATAATAAAAAGAAGAAATTAAATGAAGAAATATATTTTAGATTTCAAGATGCTGGTCATATTTTAGGTTCAGCTATTATTGAAATATGGGCTAATGGTAAAAAATTAGTATTTTCTGGTGATTTAGGAAATGATCCTACTCCACTTTTAAATTCTCCTAAAAAAATTACTCAAGCAGATTATGTTATTATTGAATCAACTTATGGAGATAGATTACATGAAGATAGATTTAAAAGAAAAGAATTATTAGAAAATGTTATTGAAGAAAACCATTCTAAAAGGGGAGTATTAATGATTCCAGCTTTTGCAATAGAAAGAACACAAGAATTATTATATGAATTAAATGAATTAGTTGAAAATAATCGTATTCCTAGGATTCCAATATTTATTGATTCTCCTTTAGCAATTGAAATTACTAGAGTTTATAAAAAACATCAAAAATATTTTAATAAACAAGCAAATGATTTAATTAAAACAGGAGATGATTTATTTAATTTTCCAAAACTAACTTTAACTGAAAAAGTTAATCAATCAAAATCAATAAATAATATTGCTTCTCCTAAAATTATTATTGCTGGGTCTGGAATGTCTACTGGTGGTAGAATTTTGTTTCATGAAAAACTTTATTTACCTGACCCTAATAATACCTTATTAATTATTAGCTTTCAGGTAAGAGGAACTCTTGGTCGTAAATTATCTGAAGGAGCCAAAAGAGTTTGGATTTTCAATGAAAATGTTAATGTTAAAGCTAAAATTGTTTCAATTGAAGGATATTCTTCTCATGCTGATCAACAAGGATTATATGATTGGTTAAATAATTTTTCTAAACCAGTTAAAAAAGTATTTATTGTTCATGGAGAAGAAGAAGCTTCTAATGCATTAAGTCAAAGGGTTAAAGATCACTTAGGATTAGATACAAACATTCCCAAGATAGGAGAATCATTTGATTTATGATATAATTTAAATATATGAAGTATAAAATATCTGTATCTGGGGCAGCTGAAACAGGACATTGTCTTACTGGTTGTCTTGAAAAAGCAAAAGAATTAGGTTGTGAAATAATTAGACAAAATGGTATTTTAGTGACTGGAGCAACTTCTGGCGTTCCATACTGGTCCGCTATTGGAGCAAAAGAAGAAGGTGGTATGGTAATTGGTTTTTCTCCAGCTTCTTCTCCTGCTTCTCATAGAAAAACATATAGATTACCAACTGATTATCATGATTTAATCATTTATACTGGATTTGAATATTCTGGTCGTAATCTTTTATTAACTCGTTCTTCTGATGCTGTTATTGTTATTTGTGGAAGAATAGGAACATTAAATGAATTTACAATTGCTTTTGAAGATAAAAAACCAATTGGAATATTAATTGAAACTGGAGGAACAGCTGATATGATAAAAGATATTCTTAGAAAGTCTCATCGTGGACCAGGTAAAACAGTTTTTGATCCTGATCCTAAAAAATTAGTTTCAAAAGTAATTAAATTAATTGAAAAAGAAAAAAATAGATAATAATTAATAATTAATTATGCCTAAGAAAATTGTTAAAAAAACAATTAAAAAATCTTCTATTAAAAAGGTAAAAGAAGAAAGAATTGGCAAGATTACGCATCATTTTGCAAAGATTAAAGTTGCTATTCTTAGAATTGGTAAACCTGGATTGAAAATTGGTGACAAGATTCATATTTTTGGTTCAACTACTAATTTTGAGCAAGTAGTTAAATCAATGCAGATTGATCACAAAGCAGTTGCAAAGGCTAAACAGGGCAATGTTGTTGGCTTGAAGGTTGGTAAAAAGGTTAGATTAGGAGATATTGTTTTTAAAGTTAAATAATTTAGAAGATAATTAATGTATTTTCTCGTAATTTACGAGTAAATTAGATTATATATGAATTTATTTAAAGGAGAAAAAATAGATATTAGCTCAAAGAAAAAATGGTTCATAATTGGAATTATTATTGCTATTCTTAATCCAATTTTTTCTGGATTAATAATGGCTTTTGGCTTTTTAACTGAACCAAAATTAAGGAAAGAAGGTAAAATTCTTTTAGTTATTTCTTTTGTTTGGGCAATAATATTGGCTTACATTGTTGAAGCTTTAAAAAGAGGAGGCTTTTTATGAAGAAAACAGTATTTGCTATAGCAATATTAATGTCTACAATTGTTGGAGTGGGTCTATTTGGTCTTCCATATGCTGGAGCTCAATCAGGATTTTTGATTGCAGCTATTTTTTTATTTTTACTTACTGGTATTATGGTTTCTCTTCATTTAATGTATGGAGAAATAGTTTTACATACAAGAGAAAAACATCGTTCTCCTGGTTATGCAGGTATTTATTTGGGTAAAATACCTAAATATATTCTTTCTTGTTCTGTTGTTCTTGGTTTTTTTGGTTCTCTTTTAGCATATATTATTGTTGGTGGTAATTTTTTAAATACAATTCTTTCTCCTATTTTAAGTGTTGATCCTATTGTTTTTAATCTATTATTCTTTTTTATTGGAGCTATAGTAATATATTTTGGTTTACATTTAATTGCTGGAATAGATTTAATTGTTAGTGTATTTTTAATATTAATAGTCTTTTTATTTTTATTTTTAGGTATTCCTAATATAGATATTTCTAATCTTAAAACAATTAATTTTTCTAAATTATTCTTTCCATATGGAGCTATTCTTTATTCTTTATCTGGAATGGCTGCAATTCCAGAGATTAGAGAGCTGTTTGGTAGAAAAGACAAGGGTTATAGGAGGTCTATTATAATTGGTATGTTAATTCCAAGTGTTTTATACTTGGTTTTTCTATATGTTGTTGTTGGTTTAACTGGAATTAATACGTCTCCAGACGCAATAAATGGCCTTATAGGCGTTTTAGGAGACAAGGTTGTGTATTTGGGTTCTGTGTTTGGTTTCTTAGCTTGTATTACTTCTTTTTTTATTATTGGTTTATCTTTGAAAAAAGTTTTTTGGTATGACTTTAAAATTAATAAAAATGTGTCTTGGTTTTTGGTTTGTCTTGTTCCTTTGGTTTTGTTTTTGTTAGGTTTTAGTAATTTTATTTTTATAATTGTTGTGTTGGGCGCATTGCTAGGCGCTATTGAGGGGAGTAGTATTGTTTTAATTTACAAGAAGGTAAGGAAGTTAAAATTTAAAAGAAAGAAGAATTGTTTTAGATTTCCTGATTTATTAAGATATGCTATTATTGTAATCTTTCTTGTTGGATTTGTTTATACTTTAATATCTATTCTTTCTTAATAGTTGATTTGTTTATTGTGGTCAAGCAATATTTTGCTTGACTTTTTTATTTTTGGTATAATTAAATTAGATAAAAATTGTAGGAAGTCAGTCTTCCTTATAAATATGAAAAGAAATTTTAAAACAAATGAATTTTATAATATATATAATCAAGGAGTAGACAAAAGAAAGGTTTTTTGCGACCAAAATGATAAGAATCGTTTTATTCATAACTTGTATGAGTTTAACGATGATAGTCCTGCTATTGAATTTTCTCGACGCTATAAAGAGAAAGATGTGGGAAGTCCGTCTTCTGATGGTCAAAAAAGCTTAAAACAAAAGTCTAATCTATTGAATTTGTATGCATTTACATTGATGCCAGATTATTATTGTTTGCTTGTGCAACAAACAAAACAACAAGGAATCAGTTCTTTTATGAGAAAGGTTAATACTGGATATACTAAATTTTTTAACAAGAAAAACAATAGACAGGGATATTTATTTCAAGGATCATTTAAGGCTGTTCATGTTGATGATGATATACGTTTTGGTTTTTTAATTTGCTATATTCATTCAAGACCATTGATTAATTGGAAGCCTGATTGGGAAATAAAAAAACTAACCAATCAGGATATTGAAAAAGCAATGAAATTTTTAGAAAAATATCAATGGTCAAGTCACTTAGAATATATTGGTAAAAGAAAAAATACATCAATAATTAATAAAGAATTTTTACTAGATTTTTTTGATGGAACAAATAGTTATAAAGAGTTTTTTATTGATTACTTAAAAGGGTACAAGAAGAATATAGATTACATAAAAGATTTACTTATTTAATACCATTTTAATACCATTAATTTCTTGGTTCTATTAATTATATGTTTTTTATATAATTGTATATGTTTAATAATATATTAAAAACAAGACAACCTTAATAAACCTTAATAAATTATAGCCAAGATATAGATATTTATACTGTAATTTTTATATTAAAAACATAAAATTATAAATATAATAATTTTTATATTCATTTATACTTATCTATTATAATTTTAAATAATATTTTATAGGATTAGTTTAGTATAAAAACACTTTAAAACCCCTTCTCTTTAAGTAGAGAAGGGGTTGTTTAAACAAATAAGAGACTGTTTTGTTTTAAGTGTTATGTAATCATTTGTACATACTTTAAAACATGCTTTTTATACTAAAACTTGTTAAAAATAGCAATATTTAGTTATCCACAGAAAGAATACTTGACATGAATAAAATGTGCTATAATTATAGTATAAATAATATATTAATAATACATGCAATATTACCAAATAATACCTATAACCTATAAAGTATGTTTTGATGATAAGCGAAGTAATATTTGTGTAGTTTTTAGTTCTATCTAAGTAATATCAATGAATATTAGAACCAATAATAAAAAAATAGAAAAATATATAACGCTACAGGAGGCAGCCAAGATTTATAATTGCACACAAAGACACATGAGTCTTGTAGCAAGGCAAGGAAAATTAAAAGCAGTAAAACTTGGAAGAAATTGGTTCACTACTTTAAAATGGTTAAATGATTTTATAAAAATAACAAAACCTGTTTTTTCTCAAAAAAATACAAATGGAAATGGAAAATATATTTCTTTAAAAGAAGCATCTAAAGCCTATGGTTGCACGCAAAGACACATAAATTTAATAGCTAGACAGGGAAAGTTAAAAGCAATAAAGAAAAATGGTAATTGGATAACAACTTTTGCATGGTTAAAAGAATATTCAAAAGCTATTAAAAAAACAAAACAAATAAAAGAAAGAAAAATATTTTTTGTACAAAAACCAATTGCTATTGCATTAACATCTATTTTAATTTTTATTTTAATAAGCACAGCATTTGTTTCTGCTAAGCATGGAAAATTATTTGATCCTATAATTGGGAAAATAAGCAAAGCTTATTCTTCAACCTTTAATTTAACCAAAGATTCTATTGGGTCTTTGGTTTTTGATTATTCAAAAGTAATTAAAAAAGTATTTAATAGTTCTAATGCTTTTAATAATTTAGTAAGTAAAACAATCAAAGAAACAGATGATATTTTAACCTTTGTTTTTGAAGTTGATAAAGAAAAACAAATTATTTCAAATAACTTAGAAAGAATTGTATTTCCCACGGTAGAAAAAGTATTTAAATTTGCTGAATTATATACATATATACATAAAAACATCAATAATGGAGCTATGATAGTTTATAAAGAGATTGTTAATAACTTTGATTATAATTCTCTTGAGTATTCAACAAAATCAATTAATATATTGAGTTCAGTATTTACAAAATCAGGTGAATTTATAATTAAAACAAAAGATAATGCAGATAAAATAATCAAATCTCCTATAGTATTTACTCGAAATGTATTTTCTGCAACTAAAAACTTTTTATTTGGAATACCAAAGGCAATTAAAAGTGCTTTTACATTTAATTTGTTTAGTCAGAAGCCAGAAATGTCTGAACAATCATTTATTTCAATTAAGGATTTATACAAAAGACTATCTTATATTAAAGATTTAATTTATGGAAAAACAATAGTTATTAGTGAAACAGATAGAAAGATTATTCAAGAAATTAAAATAATTAATCCAAAAGAAATTATTTATGAAAGAGAAATATTGTCTAAAAAAGATCAAGAAATATTAAAAGCATGGAAATTAGCAATATTAGCAGATCTTGATAGAAAGATAAGTGGAATAGAGGGAAATATGGTTGTTCAAAATAATTATTATTATGAACAAGCAGTAGCAGCAGGAGGATTTAATGTGTCAAACAATGAAGTAACTTTTAATGAAAATGTAGATATGAATAAAAATCTAACTGTTGTTGGAACAATAACAGGAGGAATAATTACAGATGGAACATTAAGTATTATTGGAGGGAATATAACTGGAGGAGGAGATTTTACTTTTACGCGCGCTTCTGTTTCTGACTCATTAACAGTCACAGATATTATTAGGGGAGGAATAATTACAGACGGAACATCAATATTAACCAGTGGAAATTTAACAGGATTAATATATTTTTCTACTCAACATGCTTCTATATCAGATGATTTAACAGTAATAGGTCCAGTTACTTTATTGTCTGATTTATTAGTTGACACAAACACTTTATTTATTGATTCAACAAATAATTATGTAGGAATAGGAACAATAACACCATCTGTAGAATTGTCTGTTTATGGTACAGCTAGTATATCAGAAGATTTAATAGCTAGTGGATCAGTACAATTTGGAGGAGGACAAATAACTACTGTATCTTATTCAAGATTTGGATCAGGTGCAACAAATCATTCTTTATCTGATGCACATGATTTATTTGTAACTGGTAATTTAGAAATAGACGGTTCTGCATATTTTGACGGAAGTACAACATTTACCACATCATCAGTGTCAAATGATTTTGAAGTGGGAGATGGAATATTTTATGTAAATACAGGGTCTGAATCTTATCAATTTGGAGGAACAGGAACTGCTAGTTTTGTAGGACCAGTTGAAATATTAAATACTTTAGAAGCAACATCAGCAAGTTTTACTAATCTATTTTCACCAATAATTACAGATGGCACAGCTACACTAACTAATGGTAATTTAACTGGAATCAATCTTTTATCTTTTACAACAGCATCTGGATCAGATAATTTAGAAGTGGCATCAGCAGGTTTTACTAATTTATGGGCAACAACAATTACTGATAACACATTAACAATTACAGGAGGAAGTTTAACAGGAGGACAAGACTTTTCATTAGTACGTGCTTCAATATCTGATTCATTAACAGTTTCAGACATAATTAGAGGAGGAACCTTAACAGATGGCACAGCCATACTTACTGGAGGTAACTGGACAGGTATTGGTTCTTTAACAGCCACAACCTTAACAGATGGCACAGCCACACTAACATCAGGAAACTTTACTGGCTTAACTGGCTTAACATCAACATTAGGTACATTTACACATGCTTCTATATCAGATGATTTAACAATAGGAGTAAATACAGTATTTAGAGATGGATATATTGATTCTTCTGGAACTTTATCTATTAATACAACAAACAACCAGGCCATTAAT
>JAHJST010000019.1 GCA_018829905.1 Patescibacteria group bacterium | reverse complement strand
TCAAAATCTTGCAACCAAGGCCTAATTTTTGCAGAAGAGCTAGCTAATCTTTGATTACCAACAACTAATTCATCATAAATAGTTTCATAAGGATAAGCAGCTGGATTTTCAAATCCTTTATGTCCGGGATAATAATGAGATGGATATGTCATTGGACAAATATAATCAAAAAATTCTCCAGCATATTCTAACCATTGACCAATATTTAAATCATTTTGACTGGTTAGTGTTAAGCCAAATAAATCAGCAGAAATGAAAACATTCATTGGTTTTATTCTAGAACTAAAATATTGAAAAAACTGACGTATAACTTCTTTCTTTGGAGTTATACCATCCCAAAAAGGATATCTAATAGCGCTAAGATTTCCATCAGTTGGAAAACGAATATAATCTAAATTAATTTCATCAAATCCAACCTTAACTGCTGCTCTAGACAAATCAACAACATAATCCCAAACTTCTTTTGAAGAAGGATCAAACCAAGAAAGACCACGATTATCTCTCCATAAACTTCCATTAATGTTTTTAAGAGCTAATTCAGGCATAACTGAAGGCAAATAATTATCTTCAAAAACAACAATTCTAGCAATAGTATAAATACCTTCATTTTTAAACTTATCAACCAATCCTCTTATATCTTTAATATATATTTGTTCAGCACCAATAGAATTAATAAATTCACTATCAGTATCAAATGGAATGCGACCAGTATAATCTTTAATATCAATAACAATTGTATTTAATTCAGTTCTTTTAATTAATTCTAGTATTTCATCAACTCTTTTGGTACCTGCAGTTCTAAAAGTAATATATATTCCTTTTGAATAAACTGGTTTTTTTTCAACAATTTTTACTTCATCAATTTCAGATACATTTTTTAAAAAATCACCTCGTACTACAAATATGGTACGAGGCAGGTCAATAATAATGAAACTAGCTATAATAATAGCTAATATTAAAAAAATAAATAGCTTATCTTTCAACATATACGCCTGACAGGATTCGAACCTGCGACCTAAAGATTAGAAATCTTTTGCTCTATCCGCTGAGCTACAGGCGCTTTTATATTAAATCCAAGCTCCTTTAGTAATCCCAATCTCCATCCTTCCATTTTTCTAAATAAATCTCTACTATGTATTAAAATTACACACGTTCCATTCCTGATTAGAAGGCAGATGCTCTATCCGTTGAGCTATGGGAGCTAATTGCAATTACAAGAATTAATTACGCTAATATGAACATGATTTTCATGATTACCATCTGCTGTAAATAATCCAGGGCATTTATCTACATAGAAACTCGGACCGTATATTTTATTTACGCCAAAACATTCTGCAGCATACTCAGCTATATAACAAACAGTTGTTTCATCACCAAAATCTACAGCATAAGATTTTGTTGTACTGCATCTTCCCCCATAATGACATGAATAACACGCATGATCACATGAGTTACCAGCGCCACAAACACTTGTAGTGCACACATCTGTTTTACAATCTTGAGGATCACATGTCCCATTATATATATCTTTATCAGTTATTGCTGAAATATATCCTATATCACTAGGGGCTTTACTATAGAAACAATCTAAAAAATTAGTTAAAGCGCTTGAAGCATCTGCTCTTTGCTGATCAGAAGTACCACCTAAATCACCTTGAAATCTCCATTTACCAGTGGGGAGAGCGCCTTCACAGCCAGATAATTTAACATCTGTACCACAACATCCTACCGTTACTGAATACTTGGTGTCACAATAAGACTCACACTGATCAGAACATTCTGATGCAGTGTTAAATAAATGACTCCCTTCAGGAGCGTTTGCCCCGCAAGTACACATTTTTGCTTCTTCGCCCTCCCCTGGAATAACCCCCCCGCCTTCACACTTAACCTTATTCCAGGCCCAAGGCATACCATCTCCACTATCGCTTGGTCCTTTTGCCAAAAAATTAAATAATGTTCCCAAAACAATCCAAGATGCTAAAGCAATAACAATTCCAACCAAAGCAGAGGTTATCATTTTCTTGCCAGTTGCAACTTGATCTGGTTTTACTCCAGCAGTTAAAATCATTACACCACCAGCTAAAACAAATATTGGAGCAATAACAATAATTAATTCCATTAAAAATTCAATGATGTTTTTTAACATTATAAAAATATCACAAAGAGTACATTCTTTTGAGTCTGGATCTCTTGTTCCACAATGTACAATTGGACCATCTAAGAAAGCACTTGCAGAAAAAGGTAAAAATAAAGCAAATATTAAGATAAATAATATAATTTTATACATAAATTTATTTAAAAATATTAGAATATTCTTTTTTAATTATTTGATTAATATTTTGTTCTTTTAAATCGCAAAAATTAATTAGTTCATCATATATTATTTTGTCAATTTCTAATTTTTCTGGAACCAAATCCCTTGGTTCATATATTGGTTTATAAATAAATGAATAAAATAAATAAATAATAAAAACAATAACACCTAAAATTGCTATAAAAACCCATTTATGCCAATTATTTTTTAATAATTTTTCAATTGCTTTTAAGGTTTTGTTCTTCATCTATTTCTTGATCTTTAGTATAATTTTTAATTTTTAAAACAGTTTTAATATCATCTTGTTCAAATAATTCTTCTCCTAAAAAAGATCTTTGATTTCTTAATCCTTCCATTGATAAATATTCTATATTTAGAAAATATTTACTATTTTCTAACCATCCTAAAAATTTCATTGAATTAGAAAAATTTCCTAATAAATGAAAAGTAAATTCTGGAAATTTTCCAGCTTCTATTTCTAATCTATTAAATGTATTGGAAGCAATGCCCTCTAAGCTAATAAAGAAATCTACAACACTATCATTATTTAAAAATCCAGATTCAATTAAAGAAATTCTATCTTTAATCTCAATATATTCTAATTCTAAATTTCTTAAATATGCTTCATCTGTTTTTTGTAGAATAAGAAGTTTATTATTTCTTTCTTCAACTAATTTTGCTGTTTGTTTAATTTCTAAACACAATGGTTTTACAATACCAGAAAATAGGATAATTACAATAATTAAAAATATTCCTGAAAATAAATAAATTTTTTGTTTACTATTCATAAATAAAACTAAAAGTAAAATCAATATTTTGAGCTTTAGTAAAATTAGAAATAGGAAAATCAATATTTTTATACTTTTGCTCTAATATTTCCTTAATATTTACTAAAATATTACGATCAGATGCAAACCCAGTAATTGTAACTTTTTTCAAGTCTTTATCTATTTCCAAAGTATAAAGTTCAACATCTTTTAAAATATCATTATTTATATTATCTAAAATAACATAAAGATTACTCTGTTTTGCTTTAATCTCTTTTAGGTTTTCTAATTCTTTATTTAATTCTTTAACTTTTCTTTCCATTCCTCTAACTGTTTCGCTTTCAATGACTCTTGATTGTTTTTCCATTATATTTTTTTCAATATTATGATATTTAAAATTTAAGAAAAATAAAAATGCTCCAGAGAAAAATATTAAAACTAAAACTAAAAGAATTAAAATTAAACCAGAATAAATTATATTCCTATAAATCATTTCTAATTTTAATCTTTTTTTCTGTTTTCTTGGTAATAAATTCATAAAACACCTCTAATTGATAATCCTAAGGCAGTAGAATAAGCTAAAGATTCTTTAAATGGAATTCCAGGTATTTTATTCTTTTTTTTATGATCAAGAATATTTGTCCATGGATCTCCTAAAACTATTGGTATTTTTAATCTTTCAAACATATATTCTTTTATTCCATATAAATTAGCACCACCGCCACAAAGAATTATTTTAGAAATATTACCACAATATTCTGGCTCTTTTTGATTACTATCTTCGTAAAATCCAATACAATCTTGTATTTTTTTAATTAATTTATTTATAGATGGGATAAGAGTATTAAAAATTTTTCCATTTTCTTTTAATCCAATTTCAAATTTTAATTGTTTTGCTTTTTTTTCATCAATATCTAATTTTTTAGCAATCTCTTTTATCATTTGCTCATTAGAAATAGAAATGCTACTTGTAAAACGAACATCTCCTTTGGCAAAGATTATAAAACTAGTTCTGCTAAATCCTAAATCTATTATTAAAACTGGGTCTTTTCCCTTTTCAATTAAACTTCTGGCAGTTGCATTTGATTCTATTTCAAAAACAATTGGTTCTATCCCTGCTAATGTTATTGCCTGTAAATAATTGTTAACCAAGGTTTTTGGAGCAGCATTTATTAAAACATCTGTATCATTAATTATTTTCCAGTCTAAATAAACTTCATCTAAAGAAAGCGGGATATTAGCCTCTGCTTCCCATTTAATTGCTTCTCTTGCTTCTTGTTTATTCATTTTGGGTAATTTTATAACCTTAACAAAAGCATGTTGTTCAGGCAAAGAACAAACAGCAAAAGGGGTTCTAATTGATCCAAATTTTGATTCTTTAACAGCTTTTTTTAATAATTCAGTTAATATCTCTTGTTTAATTATTTCACCTTCTTTTATTACTCCTTTTGGTATTGATACTCGATTATAGTTTTCAAATTCAAAAACATTGCCTCTTTTTTTTATTTTGACAATTTTAATTGAAAAATCAGAAATATCTAAACCAAAAGCTGAATTACCTTTATAAATATTTGAAAAAAATATATTTTTTAAATCCATAATTTAATTTTACTCTACTTCTTCCCATTTAACAAACATATATTCATTGTCTGAAGATGGTGTTAATGGCGGTGGATCAGTCATTAGGTTTCTATCATAAGTATTTTCTCTATTGCGATAACCAGAAACAAAATAACCATTAGAAGTCCATTGTGTTCCAACTCTCCCCTTACTAATAACAGAGCCATGCATTTCTAATTTTTCTCTATCATACCAAGGCCAATAATATGATGGATAATGATTTCTACCAAAATGACCTTTTTGAGCTAAAAATATACCACTTAATTCCATTATGTCTGGAGAATAAAGAGGAACTAAAATATTGTTTTCAGCTATAACACCCAATCCAGAATTATTAACATAATTAATATTTCCATTTAAATATATATCAGAATTTTTATTTGGATTAATTAAATCAGCAGAAGTAATAGTAATTTTCCCATTAACTGTTCCTTCTATCCATAAATCTCCTTCAATAAAAATTAATTTACATGTTTCAGGAATAGAATAATTTCCATCAAATTTTTCATTTTTAATTTTTTCATAACTCCAATGCCAACCTTGTTCTTCATTATATGCTCTAATTGCATCAGTAGTTTTAACATTCCAAACATCAATAGTTCCATCATTTTTAAAAATTATATGATAACCCTTAGCAGTTGGGTTTCTAAAGTATAAGCCAGATTCTTGTGCTAACTCTTTCATTATACTCAAATTCATTGAAATACTTTCAAAATCTACTTCTTCTATTGGAAATTCTGGAGGATATTGCCAAAGACCTTGTTCTTGCCCGCCTCCATCACCAAAAACACCTGGTTTAACCTCATAAGGACTAGAACAACCAAAAGAAGACGTACAATTCCATTCATCTTTAGCACTAGTAACAAGAGAGTCTGTTTGTCCATCCATTCTAATACCACCATTTGCATGATATCTTCCGCTTATTTCTCTGTCTTCACCAGCCCAAACATTATCATCAATTAAATATGCATATTCTGCTATAGAAGGGCGAGAATACTTAACACTAATTATTCTTTTTGTATTTGGATAATCATATGTATAAGCAGTAGAAGTAATAATAAGAGAATTTACATCTCCACAATAAATCTTAGAAGTAAACTCTAAATCAAAAACACCCAAATCTTGTCCTTGTGGATCAGAATATATTCTTTGTTCATTAGAAAAATCATCAGGATAATGAGCTAATCTCCATTTTGCATAATTAATGCCTGCTTCAGATATTTGTAAGGCTAATTCTTTAGCTATTTTTTGTTTATTTAATCTGTTTTGTTGAGTACTTAAGCCAACTATTGAGCCGATTATAACAAGAAAAACAGCACTGAAAACTAGCACTAAAGTTAATGAAGTTGCTTTGTTAAATTTATTCATATCTTAAATTTCTTAATTGTGCATTAGAAACTAATGTAAATTCTCCTGGTGGACGATTAGGGTCAGTATTAACTATTAATTTTATTTGAATCATTCTAATATTAGTAACTACTTGTAAATCTTCTACTTCGTTATTATTCTCATCATAATAAGTAAAAATTGGTTCTTCTAAATTACGAATATTATTAGAAAGTATTCTAATTTCTTCATTTTCATCTAAATATTTAGAATTATCATTTGATTCAGTAATTCCTTTTTTTAAAATATATTCATCTAAAAAATATCTTACTCTTTCAATTTTTAAATCTTTATCTATATCACTATAAAAAGTAAAAGATTGATCTTCAGCATTTTTAATCAGATAAGAACCTTGATCAGAAAAAGTAGCTTCTCTAGTTTCTCTAACTATTGTTTCTACTCCTTTTCTTGCGCTATTTACAGCTATCATTTGAGACAAATTGTATCCACTAGTTCTATAAAAATAGTAAACAAAACCAAAAACAGCCAGAAACACTATACTAGAAACAGTTATTGCTACTATTGTTTCAATTAAAGTAAATCCTTTCATGGTATATTAATTGTAATATTAATTTCCTGATTATTATTTATTTCAAAATCTTCTAATAAATATGTTTGATAACCCATCTTTGATACCTCTAAATTATAATTAGCAGATTGTAATGGAGTAAAAAATGATTGACCAAATTCTTGTGTTAAAATCGTTTCATCATATCCTACTTTATATAAACGAACTGAAGCACTAGATACTAATTCTTGATTATTATCTCTAACTGTTATGAGTAAAGTATTTGTTGCATGAGAAACCAAGAATATTTCTATAATATTAATTGTACCTGGTTCAATGCTCATTGGCTCAGGCGGAGAACTAGCAGAAACATCATACAAATTAGAACCTATTTTAAAATTAGAAAAATCATAAAGATCCCATTCTAATTCAGGAATGTATGTTCTACCATAAATATCACTAATATGTGTTTCATTGTATTTATATACTAAATCTCCAATTGTTTTTTCTCCAGTCATATCAAAAACAGCATTTGCTAATGTTTGAATAGTTAAAGAACTAAGCAAATCAATTGTAAAACTAGTATCTGTTGTTTGTCCTTCTAAAATAGTTAAATGACCAGGACTAGGACTGGGGTTTTCTAAAATAGCATCATAAGTTTGAGCTGTGCTATAACCATTCTTAGTTACTGTTATTTGATATTCTCCTATACTAGGAGAGCCTGGAAAAACAATTTTACCTTGATCATTTGTTTGAACATTAATATCAATTAAAGGAATAATATCATTATTAATAATATGAACATTAGCTAAAGAAATTGGTTGTATTTGAGCATCAAAAATATTAATAGATAAAGTTCCTCCACCAATTATAGATTCTATTCCTTTGGGCATAAAATCAGAAACAGCTATAACAGGTGCAGCTGGATTTCTTGATGGCCAACTAATTTCTAATCTAGCCTTTTTATAATCAGCAGTAATTCCATTTTCATCATTTTCTCCTATTCCGTCTTTTAAATCATCAAAATATTGAATAAATGTTTTTAAAGTATATTCAATATCATTTAAAATAATTGTTTCTTGTTGAGGAATATCACCAGAAGGAATTCCTCCAATAGTTCCAATATTATCATAATCAAGATTTCTAAGCATTTCCATTCTCTTATTAATTAAACTAACTGCTCCAACTCTAGAGCTTGTTCTATTTGCTATTCTAATATTCATTTGCAAAACTCCAACAATTCCAACAATAACTATAACTAAAATAGCTATAGCAATTAGAGTTTCTATTAAAGTAAAACCTTTTTTCATAAGCCCTCCATCATTGAATACATAGGTTGAATCATTGAAATGGCAAAAAACCCTATTACTGCACCAATAATAATCATTAAAATAGGTTCAATTATTGAAGTTAAATTATTAGTAACATTTTTTACCTCTTCTTCATAAAAATCAGCCAAACGATTCATAATATTAGATAACTCTCCTGTTTCTTCCCCCACGCCAATCATCTGACTAACTAGAACAGGATAAATATCATATTTTTCTAAATTTTCTTTTAAGCTTGTTCCTTTTTTTACTTCATTAGAAATTTTCATTAATGATTCAGAATAAAATACATTATCAACTGTTTGAGAAGAAATTCTTAAAGACTCTACAATAGGAACACCACTTTCCATTAAAGAAGATAAACTTCTAGCAAATCTAGCACAATTCATTTTTTTAGTAAGATTTTTAAAAAATGGAAAATGTAGAAAAAACCAACTTAATATATGTTTTCCTTTATTTGTTCTAAAAAATCTAACAAGAATAAATACAATTACTATTAAACCAATAATACCAATTATTAGATTATTTTTTAAAAACATACTAACAGCCATAATTATTTTAGTACTAAAAGGTAAATCAGTTTTTAATTCTTCAAACATTCCAGCTATTTTAGGAACAACAAGAACCATCATTAAAATACCAATAAAAATCATTGCTATTAAAATTACAGCTGGATAAACCATTGCTCCTTTAACCTTTGTAATAAAATCATGTTCTTTTTTTAAATGATTGGCTAAAATCTTTAAAACCTCTTCTAAATTTCCTCCTTTTTCTCCAACTTTAACCATATTAACAAAAAAATCATTAAAAACTCTTGGATACTTGGCTAATGACTCATCTAATGATTGTCCTTTTTTAATAGATAAAACAATATCATTAATAATTTTTTTAAAATTAGCATTTTTTGTTTGTTTAGCTAAAACCTCTAAGGCTTTATGAAGAGAAAAACCAGCTGCAATCATAACTGAAAGATTTCTTGTAAACATTAATTTTTCAACTAAAGAAACTCTTCCTAAGATACCCTTAAAAATTTCTTGAACAATATGTTTTTTCTTTTTTTCTTCTCCTATAATTTTAGCTGAAGTTAAAAGAAAACCCCTTTGCCTAAGAGCTTGAGCTAATCTTTGTTTATCTCTTGCTTCCATTGTTCCAGATTTTATCTTTCCGTCTTGTGCTTTTGATGTGTAATAAAATATTGACATTATTCACTTGTTACTCTTAATACTTCATCTAAGGATGTTAATCCTTGAATGGCCTTAACAAAACCATCTTCTAACATAGTTAACATGCCCTCTTTTCTTGCTTGTGCTTGTATTTGATCACTGGTTGCTCTTTTAACAATCATCTCCTTGATTGTTTCTGTCATTTCTAATGCTTCTCTAATACCAACTCTACCTTTATATCCATCTGGATATTCTTTTGTTCTCTTTGGTTTATAAAAATCAATTGTTTCCCATTTAGCGTCAGGAGCAACTATTTTTTCTTGTTTTAAAACAATTAATAATTGATTCATATTAATTTCTTTAGATAATTCTTTAATTTCTGTTGATGTTAAATGATATTTTTCTCTTGCCTCTGGATGTAATTGTCTGGCTAATCTTTGAGCTAGAATAATATTAACAGTTGAAGAGATTAAAAATGGCTCAATATTCATATCTATTAATCTAGGCATTGCACCAGCAGCAGTGTTTGTGTGTAAAGTAGATAAAACCAAATGACCAGTTAAAGCAGCATTAACAGCTAAACCAGCTGTTTCTTCATCTCTAATCTCTCCTACAAGAATTATATCTGGATCTTGTCTAACTAAAGATCTTAATCCATTTGCAAATGTAAATCCTATTTTTGGTTTAACCTGCGTTTGATTTATTCTAGGAATTTGATATTCAATTGGATCTTCAATTGTACAAATATTTACTCCTGGTTTATTGAGTGTTTCTAAAACAGTATAAAGAGTTGTTGTTTTTCCGCAACCAGTAGGACCAGTAGCTAAAATCATTCCATAAGGTTTTTTAATTGCTCTATTAATTCTTTCTAAGCTTTCTCCCCAAAAACCCAAGCTTTCTAAAGTAAATTTTCTCCCAGTTTCTGGTAATAATCTCATTACAATTTTTTCACCAAAAAATATTGGTAAAATAGAAACTCTAAATGAAATTTTTTGTTTTTCAATCTCTATTTTAAATCTACCATCTTGAGGTAAACGATGTTCATCTAATTTAAGATTAGATAAAACTTTTATCCTAGCTACTAAACCAGAATTAACTTGCTTAGGAAGAATCATAGCATCATGTAAAATACCATCAATACGATAACGAACAATAACTTCTTTTTCTGCTGGTTCTACATGAATGTCAGAAGCACGCTGTAAAACAGCGTGTTTAATTAATGTATCAACAATTCTAATTATTGGTAATTCTTCAGCTACTTTTTTTAAATCTTTACTTACTATTTTTTCACCTTTTACAATTCTTACTTTTAAATCTTTTTTAGACTCTTTTTCAATAATATCTCCAAATTCAGCTTTTAAGCTTTTTTGATATTGTTTAATAACTTCATCTATTCCTTTAGGAGATGCTAATCTTGGTTTAATTTTAAGATTTGTTGTTTTTTTAATAAAGTCTATTGTTTGTAAATCAGCAGGATCAAGCATAGCTATTTCTAGTTCTTGCTTTGTTTTTTTAATAGCAACAATATTATGTTTTCTAGCAATTGGTTCAGGAATTATTTTTAAAATATCTGGATGTATTTCTATTTTTTCTAAATCAATAAAAGGTATTCCTAAAATATATGCTTTAAGTTCAATCAATTTTTTCTCTGAAACTATTTTTTGGGATAATAAAACAGATTCCAGATCCTTTTTTTTAGACCTAGCAATCTTTTCTGCTTTATTTACTTGAACTTCTGAAACTAACTTTTTATCAAGTAAAAAAGCTTTTAATTGTTGCTCTGATACAGGCATTTATTTCAAATGCTCTTTTACTGTTTTTAAAACATCTTCTAATTCATAATTAGCTTTAACTAAATAGGTAGTAGCACCTAAGCTTAAAGCTTTTTCAACATCTCCTGTTCCTTCTAAATTGGTTAAAACAATAACAGGAATGTTTTTTGTTTTTTCATCTTCCTTTAATGATTTTAAAACTTCAAAACCATCCTTTTTAGGAAGAATCAAATCAAGAAGAATAAGATCAACGTCTTTTTCTTTTGACATGCTTAATCCTTCTTCGCCATCTGAAGCAGTTAGCACATTATGCCCTTCTTGAGTAAGAATTTCTGAAATTGCTTTTTGAAGACTTGGCTCATCTTCTACAAATAATATCTTGGCCATATTTTTAAAAGAAATAGATAATAATAATGAAATAAATTCATTATTTTTTCTCCATTGCTTTTTTATTAATTTTTTTAGTATTTATTGGTAATGTAAACCAAAAATTACTTCCTTTGTCTGGTTTAGATGTAAAACCTATTTTACCTCCACAAATAGTAATAATGCCTTTTGCAATAAATAGACCTAATCCAGTTCCTTCAACTTTTTGTTTAACCAGATTATCACCTCTAAAAAACTTTCCAAAAATTCTTTTTTGAATAATTTCTGGAATACCAATTCCATTATCTTTTACAGAAACTTTTATAAGCTTTGAATTAACATCTGTATCAGCACTTATCTCTACAAAACCACCTTTTTGTTTAGAATATTTAATAGCATTATCAATTAAATTCTGGATAACCATTCTAATTTTTTCTTTATCAGCATAAACTAAAGGTAAATTTTTATGATTTTTAAAAAATAATTCAACATTTTTCATTTTAGCTAATATTTGTAATCCTTTAACTACATCAAGTATTAAATCTTCAATTGAAAAAAATTCCATTTGCATTGCTAATTTACCTTGTTCAATTCTATTTACACTTAATAAATCATTAACCAATCTAACCATTTTAACTGCGCTATCACTAACAATATCAACATATTCTTCTTGTTTTTTATTTAATTCACCCAATCTCTTCCCCTTTAAAAGATTAACAGACCATTTTAAAGCAGATAAAGGAGTTCTTAATTGATGAGAAACAATGCTAACAAATTCACTTTTCATTTTGTTTGCTTCTGCTATTCTAGAGAAACTACCAACCAAAGAATGACCAATTACTAAAAGAATTATTGTAACAACGCTAACAACAGCAATAATTACTTCTGGTTCAACAAATTGAATACCAATCCAATAAGTAAGAATCATTGCAACAATTATTATTCCCCCCATTACTAAGAATAATGAATTTGGACATTGCCAAAAATCTAGACTATATCTTCTACAATCTGCTGTAATATCAAATATTTTAATAATCTTTTTAAAAGACATAAAAATTGTGATTAAAAATTACCTAATCTTATTATACCACAATTGACTATAAAAATTAAAAAAGATATACTATAAAATACTATACGGGGTGTAGTGTAATGGTAACACGAGTCCTTTGGGAGGATTTATTCCGGGTTCGAGCCCCGGCACCCCGAATAGTGTTTTTATAAGTAAAAATCCGAGATTTCTCTCGGGTTTTTTGTTTAAAGACTGGAAAAAAATTGATTAATAAGGTAAAATAAAGACATGGAAGAAAATAAAATTGAACAACAATCGTCGACTCCAGAAACAGAATTTGAAAAGATAGATAAGCCAAAAACGAAACCAAAACAATCAAGACAATCTATTGTCCGAGGTATTATTAATGATAAAAAGGCTCTTAATTCTGTGATAGAGTCAAAAACCAAAACAGTACAACAGATTTTCAGCTTACTAGAAAGACGGCCTGAAGACAAAACGGAAACATCGAAAAAAAGAATTATAAATAATCCTGAAGAAATTTTGGAAGAAATTAAAGATAATCTCTCAAAAATCGAGAATCAGACTATTAATGATATCTCAAAAGTTTTGATTGCTTCCGAATCGGAAACACAATCCATTCAATCATGGCTAGCAACAGACAAGAATGAAGTTCAATCTCTAGTTTCGGAAAAAGAAAATTTAGAAACTAAAATTAATAAATTATCTACTCAATTAACAGAAGAAGAGCAGAAAAATTTTTTTGCAAAACTATTTCATAAAAAAAAACGGGAAGAAATTTCAGCTCAATCTAGAGAAACGTCTAAACAAATCACACAAAAAGATGCTTTGCTTGAAGAAAAACGATTTCGCACCAATCAAATAAAATCAACTATACAAGAACTTTCAATAAAACAACAAGAACTTGCTTTTAATACGGCAGAACAATTATTTCAGGATGTCGTAGAAAAACATAAACAATTAAAAGAAAAACTGACATCACCCATGGTCAAACAGGATCTTAACGCTGACTTAATAGCAAAAAGAATATTACCCGAATTAGAAAAATTACAAGCAGAAAAAAAAATTACCAAAGAAGACACAGAAGAATATATCGATTTACTAAAAATACAATTGGCCAAGGGCTTCCAATCAGATTGGAATGATCCTATTGAGAGAAGAGAGGCAATTAAAGCACATATGGAGCGCTTGAACGAGCTTAATCGAAAATCAAAATTTAATTTAAGAGATATAAGTTATCGGGTAAGTAGTGAAGGAGCTGAAGTGGCCGATAACTACTATGACAAGATTTTTGATTTTTTGCTTCAAGCAATGACAAAAAAACAAATAGAGCAATTACGTGATACGCTAAACGACTCATTGGGGCCCAAATTACAAGAAAGAATCATAGAAATAACAGAAGAAATAATTTATCCAAGTGATAATTGGCAACCCTTATTAGATTTAAACAAATTACACATCAATGATTTTGATAAACTTGATGGACTGGAACGATGGCAAATAGTCAAAAACTTTGTTGAGCCATCTAATATAATACCAAGAGAAATTTTTGCGCACGTTGAGAAAATAATAATTCAACGACTATTTAATGAACAATTATTTCCGGGCGGGCGGGAGTCGTGGAGTGGAACTACTGCGGCTGGCAAAATATGTCAATTGGGCAACCCTGAAGCATTACCACTCATGTTACGACACATTGAAGCTTCTGGTTCTGGACATACCAATAATGCTGTCGTATATGCAATGGAGAAATTATTAAAAGAAAGTAATCCCATAGAACTGCAACAAGTTTTAGAGTCTTTGCCGAAAAGTAAAAGAATTTTACTTGAAACTCTTGTCAATGAAAATTCTTACATGACCCGATTCGGCAGAATTCACTCTCATTATCACACCTGTAATCTTCTACAAGACGGCGACTTCACAATAGCAAAAGAACAACTAACAAAAATTTTAGATGAAGGAAAAGAATTTGATGAGGAAAAATTAAAAGATTTTTACTTAAGCAATACTGAGGATGCACCTGAAATCTTAGTATCGCTCTTGAAAGCAAGAGCAGAAGTTGAAAAAATTATTATTAATAGCAAATTAGATATTTGGACCCAATCTTCTGATAAACTTCTTGCTGCTCTTGTAAATCCACGCAATGGAGAAAGCGTCACATTCCCAAAACGAATCACACAAGAAGGTTTAAGAATATCTGATGAAAAAATGTTGGGAGTTATAGACCATATTTTTGCAACAAAAACTTTCAAAAGAAGTGGTTTTGAAAGAGAGGCATTTTTAGATGGTCTAATCTTGCTCAACTCTAAAGAAAATGGAAAAATTGTTTTAGAAACGCTTCTGAGTGTTTATCGAGGCACAAAAAATGATCCAGCAAGAATAAGGCGTATATTCCAGCTACTCTCGACGCTTGATAGTTTTGGGGAATATGATTTCGCAACACCCAACCAAGACAAAATAAATAAGATAGATATAGAAATTAATGACCTACAAAATCAATACTCGCAGACGCAAGACAAAATCGAAAGAAAGAAAATTAAAAACAGAATTGAAACACTAAACAATAACTTACAAAATCTAATTGGACTCAAAGGTATTGATGACGTGATGAGACAAAAAGTTGCAGAAGTCGCATGTAGACGATTAGAGTTGCCACAAGAATATCAAGACAAAATAAAAAATAATTTTGAAGAATTACTAAAGAGCGGAGTATTTGAAATCGTTCCTTCGTTAACGGGAAAATATGAAGAAAAGAATGAAATAGAAGTTAAAAATCTCTTAAAGACAATAACGGCTCACATTATTGAGGGTGATTTCAAATCATGGCGTTATGCACATGAGCGAAGCGAAATGCAACTTGCTGATCTTACAAAAGAGCAAAAAGATTTTTGGAAAGAAACATTAGAACCAGTTATCATTGAAGTTGAACTTTCTGAAAATGAAAGAAGTAGACGAGCAGATGAATTGAAAGCAGCGCAGGAAATAATCAAGAACGCAAAAGAACATATTCTTGATTCTCAACCAAACTTTGATTTTTCTAAAAAAAGAGCGCAATCACTTACCACAAAAGTTAATGAATTAACTGAAAAGATAAAGTTCTCTATTTCCGAAGATGAAAAAAAACAACTTGCGATAGAAAAAAGAACGGTACAAGCAGAGGCGACTTTAATTAACAGAGTTTTAGAAATTGAAAATGAAACTCCCAAATCATTTACTCGCGAAAAATTACTTACTCAAACAAAAGAATTACAAGAAAGAATTGAAGAACTCAATCTACCACTTGCGGGTTTAGACATAGAACAAATAGAAAAAATCTTTACAGTCGGCGACATAAAAAGCATAACAGCCTACGAATCTGATGACCCGTTAACCTTGCTAAAGGTCGGCATAGAGCCACAAGAAACCTGTCAATCATGGAGAAGTGGTGGATTTAACGAATGCTTGTTAGCGTATGTGGCTGATAGCAACAAGAAGGTTCTCAATATCGCTAATGACGAAGGCAAAATTGTGGCAAGGAGCATTATTAAACTAACAAATCAAAAAGAAATAAATGACTTTGAATCAAAAACACAAAGAAAAACTTTGCTTGTAGAAAACCCGTATTCTTTGCTCCCAAACGCCGAGGTTTATCGAGCTTTTATACGCGCACTACTAATAAAAGCACAGGGTCTTAATGCTTCTATAACTTTCGGTAAAGGATTTGATGAATCTATTATTAAAGTATTTAAAGAGGAGGCTCGCGTTTTTGATTATGGAATGAATGAAAGCGAGTTGGATGTATTCATCCCGCACAGTTTAAATAAATATGAATACAGCGATACGCTTGGCGGTAAAATAAGTTGGTTTAATAGATATCATCAACTTAAAGCAATTACTTTTGAAAAATTAAAAACATAATTCTACCCACCGCATAATTTTAAACTCTACCGCCCGAAAAAATCACTAGAATATTCCAGCAAACGGACAGAACTATTAGACAGATTGATTCTATTGGCGATTTAAAAATCCGAGATTTCTCTCGGGTTTTTTGTTTTTGTCTAAAAAAACACT
>JAHJST010000018.1 GCA_018829905.1 Patescibacteria group bacterium | reverse complement strand
GTCCTGCATAGCAGGACTACGGGTGGAGGGTGGGAATTCGCGTTAGCGGATTTCTGCCAGCCCCGCAAAGCGGGGCTGGCAGTCAAAAGTCTGCGTCAGGATTTTCTCTAAAAAAGGTTCGAATTTTAACCAAAAGACACAGCACTATACTATATTCCCGATTTTCCGTTCCGTTTTGCGCCTCGCCGCTTCGCGGCTCGGCGCTGAAATGGGGCAAATTTCCGAAACATTTTTCGCCCGCAGGCGATGAAGACTTTGTCTTCATCTTAACCTTCGCTCGCCTTGGGCGAGCTCGGTGGGCGAAAAAATTTTAACAAATAAGGTATAAATATATGACTAAATTCTTTCTTTATGCGCGCAAATCTACTGACGAACCAGATAGACAAATTCTATCTATTGAAGCCCAGATTGCCGAACTCAAAGAGTTCGCCACTAAAGAACAATTAAACATTGCTCAAACTTTCATTGAATCGCAAACCGTCAAAGAACCGGGCAGGCCGATGTTCAATGATATGTTATCTCAAATTGAAAAAGGCAAAGCCGAAGGAATTTTAGCTTAGCATCCTGATAGATTGGCCAGAAATTCGGTTGATGGCGGCAGAATTATCTTTCTTTTGGATACTGGCAAAATACAATCACTAAAATTCCCCACTTTTTGGTTTGAGTCAACTCCTCAAGGAAAGTTTATGTTAAACATCGCTTTCGGCCAAAGCAAATACTATATTGATAATCTTTCAGAAAACGTAAAAAGAGGTTTAAGGCAAAAAGTGAGGCGCGGCGAATATCCGGGAGTTGCGCCAACCGGATATTTGAACAACCGGCTAACCAAAAAGATGGTGCCTGATCCTGAAAGATTTAAGTTTGTCAAAAAGATTTTCCAACTTTACGCAACCAGCAATCATTCCCTAAAAGAAGTAAGAAATATAATTACGGAAGCCGGTTTGAGGAGCAGGAATGGAAAAATACTTTGCGTCTCAAATATCCAAGCAATTCTGGTAAATCCTTTTTACTACGGCGCTTTTAAATTCAACGGCGAACTATATCAGGGCAATCATAAGCCGGCAATCACAAAGAAACTTTTTAATAAATGCCAAAAAGTAATGAAAAGCAAAGCTCATCATACTAATCGAGGTATAAAATTCTTTGCTTTCCGAGGGATTTTCAACTGTGGCGAGTGCAGCTGTGGAATTACCGCTGAAACCCAAAAAGGACATAACTACTATCGCTGTACCAAAAAGAAAACCTCCTGCTCTCAAAAATATGTCAGAGAAGAAAGTCTGAATGAACAGATTTCGAAAATCCTTCAAAAAGTTTCTTTGCCTTCGGCTTGGACAAAAAAGATGATTGCTGAATTAGAGAAGGAAAAAGATAAAACGGAACGAGCCGACTTTTCTTTTGTTCAAAATCTGAAATCTCAAATCAATGAATGTAAAGATAAGCTGGATAAACTTTTAGACCTTCAACTTTCCGAAACCATATCTACCGAAGAATACGCTGAAAAGAAACAAAAAATCCTCAATCAAAAGATTGAGATTTCAGAGAAATTGAAGGTTTTTCAGCAAAAGGGGTACTCATGGCTCGAACCGGCCAAAAACTTCATTCTGGTCTCAAATGAAGCTAAAAATGCGGCTTCCGGCACCGACTTGGCAGAAAAAGCCGAATTTCTCAAAAAAGTCGGCTCGAACCTTGTTTTGACAGACCAAACTATAAAATATTTTCCACGCGGTGCGTGGAAAATACTCGGAAATTTGCCCCATTTCAGCGCCGAGCCGCGAAGCGGCGAGGCGCAAAACGGAACGGAAAATCGGGAATATAGTATAGTGCTGCCGGGCTAGGACTCGAACCTAGATTTCAAAGACCAGAACCTTGCGTGCTGCCATTACACCACCCGGCAAAATAAAAAACCTAATAATCTTAGGTTAAAACAAAATAAAGATATTTTCAATAACTATCTTCTTAAATATTTTCTAACAGCAAACCATGAACTAAAACCACCCAAAATAATACCAACAGCCAATAAAAGAAAGAAAAATGCTAAAAGATTATCTTGAAAATATCCAAAAATATCTTCAATTGGTAAAAACCCAGAAAGCTTTGGTGATAAAAAGTAAAACACAGGATAAAGAACAAGCAAAGAAACAACAGTTCCTATAACCCCATACAAAACACCCTCTACAAGAAATGGGCCACGAATAAACCAATTTTTTGCACCAACTAATCTCATAATATTTATTTCTTCGCGAGAAGAATAAATAGCCAAACGAATAGCATTAAATGTAACCAAAAATACAATTAAAGCTAAAAGAAGAGTTAAAATCAAACCACCAGCTTTAACATCAGTAACAATCTTATTTAACTTCTCAATTACATCCTTGTTCTGCATATAATTTACTTTATCAATAATCTCTTGATAATAAACACTTTCTAGGAATTGATTAATACTTGCATATTGACTAGTTTCTTTGGCTTTAATATTTAAACTAGCCTCTAATGGATTAACATCTAATTCATCTAAGCTTTGTAAAAGAATAGGATTGTCTTTATGTCTTTCTTTAAATTTAACAAGAGCATCTTCTTGCGAAACATAAGTAATACTATTTACTTCTTCTAGTTTTTCTAATTGATCTTTAACTTTTAAAATATCAGTTTCAGATGTATCTAATTTAAAATATACACTAATATCAATTTTATTCTCTAATTCTTCTAAAATAACATTAGCCACAACATTTAACATTAAAAGGACTGTTATAACAAGAAGGGTTAAAGACATAATAGAAACAGTAGCGGTTGATAACCAACCGTTTCTCCAGAAGTTTTTTAAACCCCATTTAAATATTCTTTTAAAACCTTCAAACATTATACAATATAGCGGCCTTTTTCTTCATCACGAATCAATTGGCCACGATCTAAACTAATTACTCTACGACCTAATGCATTAACTATTTCTCTATCATGTGTAGCTAAAAGAACAGTTGTTCCTAATTCATTGATTCTACACAATAATCTAATTATATCCCAAGTATGCAAAGGATCCAAATTACCAGTAGGCTCATCAGCCATTAAAATATCTGGCTTATGAACCAATGCCCTACCAATAGCTACTCTTTGTTTTTCTCCTCCAGACATTTGATAAGGAAAATTATCAGCTTTATCAGCCAGCTCAACTAAATTTAATATTTGAGGAACATCTTCAGCTATTTCTTCATCTGTTCTACCGCCTGCTTCCATTGCAAAGGCAATATTCTCATAAGCTGTTTTATTTGGTAATAATTTAAAGTCTTGAAAAATTGAACCAATTTTACGTCTGTAATTAGGAACATCTTTTTCTTTAATTTCATCTATGTTTTTACCATCAACAAGTATTTCTCCAGAACTTGCTTTTTCTTCTTTTAATAATAGTTTTAATAATGTGGTTTTGCCAGCACCAGATCTTCCAACAATAGAAACAAACTCTTTAGGTTTTACTCTAAATGAAATGTCCTTTAAAGCACAATAATCACCATAATACCTAGATGTTTTGTTAAAATTTATCATAATTTTATTTCAGCCTCAATAAATTTATCTAATTCACCATTTAAAATAGATTCTGGATCAGAACTTTCAACCTCAGTTCTATGATCCTTTACCATTTTATATGGATGTAATACATAAGAACGTATTTGACTACCCCATTCTACAGAAGGCAAATCTCCACGAATTTGTTTTTTTTCTTTTTTGTCTTGTAAAAGCTTTTTTTGATAAAGCTTTGTATAAAGTAATTTAAAAGCTCTTTCTTTATTCTGTGCCTGTGACCTTTCACTCTGACAAGAAGCAACTATCTTGGAAGGCAAATGAGTGATACGAACAGCAGTAGAACGCATATTTACATTTTGGCCACCAGGACCAGAAGCTCTAAATGTATCAATTTTTAAATCATCGTCTTTAATCTCAATATCGTCTTCAACTTCTAATTCAGGCAAAACCTCAACTAATGCAAAAGAAGTATGTCTAAGATTATCAGAATTAAATGGTGATAAACGAACTAATCTATGAACACCGTTTTCTCCTTTTAAATATGCATAGGAATAAGAACCAATAACCTCTAAAACAACGCTTTTAATACCAGCTTCTTGTCCTTTAGATATATCAAGTATTTTATATTTAAATCCTTTTTTCTCAATATATGCAATATACATTTTCATTAACATTTCAGCCCAATCTTGTGCTTCTGTTCCACCAGCTCCAGAAAAAATACTAATTACAGCATTTTTTCTATCATATTCACCAGAGAAAAAAACTTTAAATTCTTCTTCAGAAAATCTTTTTTCTAAAGCAACAATTTCTTTTTCAATTCCATCAACATCAACCAATCCTTTTAAATCAGAAACTTCTTTTTCTATTCCCTCCCAAAAATTAACCTGTTCATTCAAATCAGATAATTCTTCACTAATTTCTGCTGCCTTTTTTGGATTATCCCAAAAATCTTTTTCACCAACTAAAATTTCTAATTGAATAATTTTTTGTTTTTTACTAACTAAGTCAAAGACAGTCCTTCATTTGAAGGATTTTATTTTCTAATTCTTTGATTTTTTCTGGAACATCCATTAACTTAATTATATCTTAAAAAAAATATTACAACAATAAGCCCATGGTCTGATTCGAACAGACGACCTACTCTTTACGAAAGAGTTGCTCTAACCAACTGAGCTACATGGGCCTAATTGCTCTTTTTATAAAAAACATTACATTTTCATTAAAGTTAATAAATTCTAATTTAATTTTTTTATTTTTTTTCTGCCAAACTCTAAAAATTTCATCAGCAAAAGATTGACCGATCGAATCAACTTCCCTAAAATCGAAAACTATTCTACTAAACTTATCTAACCCAAACAATAAACGACGAGCTTGAGATCGAGAAATATATGAATCACCATCTAATTTAACCAACTTAACAATAATTTTTGTTTTATCAAAAGAAAAATTTTCATTAGAATACTCTTTAAAAACATTAGATAAATCTTTTTCTGAATTAATAGAAATTTCAAAAGAAACTTTTGTTCCTTTTGTTTTTTTTGAATTTCTAACAAAAATATCATTAATTTTATTATCGAAGATTAATTTTTTGCTCTGACTTTTAATAATAAATTCATCTGCAATCTTTGATGTAAAAAATATTCCCTCACCAGAATGTTTTTTGGGCTTAGTTGTTTGTTTTCCTTTTAATAAATGTTCTATTGCGCTAAACGTGTTTTTAAGCTTGAATTTTCTTTTAATGTCGTTAAAGATTCCAATCCCCCAATCTGTTATTTGAAATCTAATAAAATTTAATGTTTTATTAATCTCAATCAATATTTTTTTTGATTCTGAATGCTCAATAGAATTATTTAATATTTCAGTAAAAGCATATTCTAAAATATTAGAAACATTTTTATTTAAATTTCTAAAAATATCTGTTTCTTTTCTAATATCTTCTAAAATTAAATCCTCTAAAATACCTTGATTAATCAACGCTCTACGAAACGCCAATGGTCTTTTTATATTTTTTTCATTAATTAAAAAATAAAAAGCTTTTTTAGTTTTACCAATAGAAACTATTTTTTTCTCATTTTGTAATTCTTTAAAAAATCTATGAATATATGCACGACTAAAATTAGTTTCTTTAACAATATCAGAAACTTTAATCTTTTTTTCTTTTTTTAATTTTTCTAAAATTAATTTTTTAATATCCATAATTATTTTGTTTACAAGTACATTATACTAATAAAAAAATCAACTTGTCAACAACTTGTAAACGAATCTGTATTTTAAAATTTCTTCTGGCTTTTTTATGAAATATAAATAAATAGAAATGTATCCATAAAGCGGGATACGAGAATCGAACTCGCGTCTCTTGCTTGGGAAGCAAGTATAATACCATTATACTAACCCCGCATAAGTTAATTCTAAAATAAAAAAATCAGTAATACAATAATTACTAATTTTTAAAAATAACTATTTTTTAATTATATAATCTCCAAAAATCCAACCATCTTTATCTTCTATTTTAATATTATACCAATCTTTATCTTGACCCAATAATTCATATTCTTCTCCTGGATAAATTTTCATTAAAATTTCATAATCTATTCCTGGACCCTTTCTAACATTTAACCACCCAGTTTCTGTTTCTTTTATAACAATCATTTCGATAATAGGCTCTTGTTCAATAATTTCATTTAATTGTTCTTCTTGTTCTATTTTAATTTCTTCTTGTTTATCAACCTTTTTAGAATCCATATACCAAAAATATATACCAATTAAAATAATTATTAAAATTACAATTAAAATAATTGATTTATTATTTTTCTTCTTAACAACAAATTCTTTATTAATAGCTTCATCTACTTCAAGTTTTTTCTTTTTAATAATTTCTTTTTTTTCCAAATCCAAATAAGGGTCTCTATCCCATTTTTTATCCAATCCTCTTAAAGCTACACCAATTGCACCAATATATTCACTGGCTAAATTAGATTTATATAAAACAGACTTACCCAAAATAACATTTAAACCAAGACTAGAAGAAAAATATTTATCAATCTCTTTTAATTTGCTAGAACCACCAATTAAAATAATATTTTTAACTCTTTTATTTGTTTTTTCTTCAAAAAATTTAATAGAATTTTTTATCTCATTAGAAATATTTTCTAAAACATTAATTAAAACCGGAAAAACAGGATTGTTTTTATCAGAAAGACCAAATTTAATTTTTTGTCCCTCTGCATGCTCTTTATTAATACCCAAAGAATTCATTAGCTCCTTATTAAAACTATTACCAGCAATATTAATAGAATAAGAATAACGCAACCCAAAAGAATTAAAAATACTAATATTTGTAGAAAAAGCACCAATATCAACAATACAAAAAGGCTTTTCAGGTAATTCTGTTAAGCCTCTAAAACTAGCTAATACTTCAATATCAAAAAAATCAATATTAACTCCTAATTTATTAAAAACATCTTGCCATTCTAAAATAATTTTTTTAGAAGCTGCAACCAATAAAACCTCAACACTTTCTTTTGTCTTGTTAAGTAATTTATATGAAAAAACTAAATCTTCTTTATTTAAAGGAATTACTTTAATAGCCTCTTCTTCAACAACGCTAATTAAATCTTTTTCTGTTGTTGATTTTACTTCTAATACTTTAATATGGGTTTGAGACTTTGGTAATGCAAATGCTATTTTATTAATAAAAATAGATTTAGGTCTTGCTTGTTTAAATAATGCCCTAAGAATTAAAATTAATTTTTCTGAATTTTTTACTCTTCCATGCTCAATAATACCAGGTTCTATTTTAACCCTATTAATTTTCAAAACCTTCATTTTATTACCACCTCTCTGTAATTCAACAACTTCAATTGTGTGATCAGAAACATCTAGACCAATTGATTTTTTAGGAAACATATCTTTAAAATATTTATTTTTTTATTATACCACATAACAAACAATTTGCTAAAAACAAACAAATCTGTTATATTAAATATTATGGCGCCATCGTCTAACGGTTAGGACGCCAGATTTTCAATCTGGTAATCGGGGTTCGATTCCCCGTGGCGCTATTGGGTTTAAAAAATCGCTTTTTTAGCGGTTTTTTGATATAATAAAAGTATATGAGATTAGATATTGTTTTAGATAAAATAGAAAAATTATGTAATCCTGTCTCAATATTTCTTTATGGTTCTAGGGCAAGGACCGACTATTTGAGTAGAAGCGATTATGAAATTGGTGTTTTAATTAAAAAAAATAAATATGTAAACAGAAGCAAGATTAAGAAAAGTATTAATGAAAAAGGGTTTAATATTTATCCTTTTAAATATGAAGATTTTATTAAAGGTAAATTAGATACGCCATTCCAAAAAGCCATTTATCTACAAGAAATAATTAAGGCAGGAAAAACATTAAAAGGAGAAAAAATTATTGAAAGTATTAAAGTACCAGCAATAAAAGTTTTAGACATAATCCAAGATTTAAGATTTAATCTTGGTCGTGCTTTTGATGCAATGCATTCATATAGAAATGGAGATAGATTTACTGCTAACTATACTTTTTATAAATCTTGCATGTTTGGATTAAGAGATTTAGAAATATTAAAGCTTAAAAAATTTGTAGTATCCTATGATGAAATTTATAAACTATCCAAAAAATTGAAATTAGATAAAGAATATAAAGATTTAATTTATACAGCATATAGGACAAGACAAGGAAAAAAGAAATTTCAATATAAAGATATATTTACAAACATGTCATTTCTAAATAATTTTATTGAACCTCAAATTATTGATTATTTTGATAAAAACGGTAATAAAACCTTAATAGTTTAACCCCAAAATAACTCCATACCATCTCTTAATTTCTCTTATCAAGGGGTTTAAATTCTTAATACAGTAGTCTGCAAGAATTTAAAATAGCGGTACATAACCGCTATTTTAATATATAAATCTATTTATTTTCTCCAAAGCCCATGTATATTACAATAGGCTCTCACATTGCCTTGTTTAAATTCAGTCTCTGGCTTATCTCCTGGTTTTAAATATTTTTTACATCCATTTACTTCTATCCATTCAATATAATGAGAATCTTCCATTGGGTGAGGAATTGAACCAACTTTTATTTTATCTTCATCAACAACAGGAACATGTTTTTCCAGTCCTTCATCTTGATTCTTTTCTTTTAATAATTCCATTGGCTGTCCACAACAAACCAATTCTCCTCTACCTTCATGAATAAGTTCTACAATATTTCCACAAACATTACATTTATATATCTTCATATAATCAATATTTTTCACATTTAATTTGATAAAAAGATTTTGCATGATCACAAGAAGGACACTTTTCTGGTGGAGTCATTCCCTTATGAGGATACCCACATTCTCTACAAATCCATTCTACCTCCTCATTTTTCTCAAACACAGTATTTCCTTCAATTTCAGAAATTAGTTTTTTAAATCTTTGTTCATGATGCTGTTCAGCGCTAGCAATTGCCTTTAATCTAGCAGAAATAACATCTAATCCTTCTTGTTCTGCTATTTCGGCAAATTCAGGATACATTTGAGTATGTTCATGATTTTCTCCATTAGCAGCTGCTTTAAGATTTTCTAATGTGTTTCCATAAAACAATGGAGCAGTTGCTTCTACTTTAATCTCATCATTTTCTTTTAATTCTTGAATGTGTTCAAATAATCTTTTAGCATGTGCTTTTTCATTTTCAGCTGTAATTAAAAATATTTCAGCTATTTGTTCATAACCTTCTTTTTTAGCAATTTTAGAATAAAAAGAATAACGATTTCTTGCTTGTGATTCACCAATAAAGGCTTTTGTTAAATTTTCTAATGTTTTTTTCATGTTTTTATTGAAAATATTTAATTCTTATGATACTATTATACCATATGAAAAAACAAATTTTAATCTTTATAATTATAATCATCCTTGTAGCGTTGGGGTTTTTTCTTTTTATTAAAAACGATAAAGGAGAAATAGAAGAAATAAGTGAACCAGAAGAAATTACATATACAAATGAAATATATGGATTTACAGTTACAATACCAGAAGAATGGGAAAATTATTATGAAGCAAATCAAGGAGAAGGAGGAACGGTTTTTAATTATTTAGCAGAAGATGGAACAACTGCCTTATTAGCAATAGTTACAAGCTATCCAGCAAGCATTAATATCTTCGAACTAGAAACAACACCAAACACACGAATATTTGCACAAACAGCAGAAAAATATTATACAACCTCTCAACCATTGGACATGCCATTTGAACCCGGATCAACAGACTTTGATAAATATACGCAAATGCTTGATAAAGTAGATGAATTTTTAGAATCAATTCAACCAGACAAAGAAACATATACTCTAACCAAAAGAATCACAGACGTTAAAGACGGGAAACAATACATAGATGTATCTTATCCAGAATTTAAAGGAAATAAGAGCTTTATAGATATAAACAATGTGATTAAACAAGACATAGATAAATTTGTTTCTGAATTTAAGAAAAATCTTGAAACATGGGATACAGAAAATATTCCAGAAGGAGCATATAGTAGATTTTGGATGGATTACAATTTAAGAAGACTAGATAATATTGCTTCTATATATTTTGTAATTTCAGATAGCATGGCTGGGGCTGCTCATCCTAATTCATATACTTATTCTTTAAACTTTGATTTAGAAACAAATAGAAAAATAGAAATTACAGATATAGTAAGTGATTTTGAAAAACTATCAGAATTAGTAAAAGAAAAGCTTAAAGCAGAATTTGAGAAAAAGAATATTGAAACAGATTCTTTATTTGAAACAGGAACAGAACCAAAAGCAGAAAATTACAATAACTTTAATTTGGTAGAACAAGGAATCATATTCAACTTTGATCCATATGAAATAGCAGCTTATGCTGCTGGTAACTTTGAAGCAATTCTAGGAATAGATGAATTACAAGAAATATTGAAATAAAGATTTAATAGATATATATAAAAAATTAAGGATTGAAAAATCCTTAATTTTTTTTAACACAAATAATTAAAACAGGCTCTATAAAATATTATTTTGTGAACATTTTAAAAACTTCTCGAAACCCCCCAAAATGATTGACAGTGTGGTGTAATAATGATAATATATAAATAGTTTTTTAAAATTGAATATAAAAATAACAAAGGAGAAAAACATGGAAAAGCAAAAATATCAATTGTCACCAAATCTTCATATCATATCTAGTCATAAATCAAAAACAAAAATGATTTATCACACCCTATATGGCAATCCTCGAATTATCAACAATGAAGGCTTACGATTTTTAAACCTTTTTAGAAAACCAGTTACAATAGAGAAGGTTTCTAAAATTTGCGATGAAGATCCAAAAGACATTATTCAAGAATTTATTGAAATATTTTTTATCACCAAATTGGGTTTTGATGAAAAAAAGTTCTTACGAGAAAAAAGAGAACAACAACTCATTCAAATGCAAAAACAACAAACAATTGATCGAATTGGTCTCGCAATAAGTGATTCGTGTAACTTAAGATGTGCGCACTGTATTCATTTTCAACCCACAACAAATTTTGGCAAAAAACCACCAACACACCAACAAACAATTTCACAAATCAACATGACTTGGAAAACTGCAAAACAATGCATAGACCAATATATTGTATTAATGAGAAAACATGGAAAAACTGATGGAAAGATTCATTTCGGAAATGCAGAACCGCTAATCAATTGGCCCACAATTAAACAAGCACTTAAATACTGTGAAAAAATAAATGATATTTCGTTTGAATTCTCTATTAATACAAATTTAATACTTATGACCAAACAAATCGCTGAAATACTTAAGAAATATCAAGTTCGCATTGCAACATCGCTTGATGGTACTAAAATGGCAAATGATGCTATCCGAATCACAAAAAATGGACGTGGAACGTTTTCTGATATTATTAAAAAATTTGATCTTTTAGAAAAAATTGGCTACCCTCTCGATGGATTCAGTATCACTGTCACAAAAGAAAATTTTGAGCTCATCAATACAGACATTCTTGATTTGGCGATTAAAAGAAAAATGACTTCAATAGCTTTTGATTACGACCTAATTAACTTAATGCATGTTCCTGTAGAACAACGAGTATCAAAACTTATAAAATTTAAAGAATATGCAAATAAATATGGTATTGATTTTTTTGGAACATGGGATTCTCCATTCCGTAATCTTACGTCAGAAAATTTTTTATCTACAAATTATGCTTTTTGTGCCGCTGTTCAAGGCAAATCTCTTGAATTTAATATAGAAGGTAGTATTAAAATATGTGGCCACACAACCACAACAGTCGGTCATATAAATAATTTTAATAAAATATTCGACAAAGGAGGTGACTTAATACAAATAGTCAAAAACCGTTTCCCCGGAACAAATGAATACTGTTCCGGCTGTAAAATTGAAGGACTATGTGGTGGGCAATGTCATGTCACAAGAGAGGTCGTTTCTCGTTCAGTAGTTAGAAGTCAGGAAGATTTTTTTGCTGACATGTGTAATTTCTATCGTAGAGTCACTGAAGCGCTTGCCATAAAATATCTTCTGTCAAACAAAACTACAATGGTAGGCAATCGCCAATCCTGTGCTCTATAAACGGAGGTAAGATAGATGAAAAAAATTGTAATAAAAAAAATCAAAATCAAAAAAGTAAAACCACTATTATCAGGAACGTCATCCACCGGCAAACGAACTAGCTGTAAATAATACAGCCTGCGGGATTAAATGTGCAAATATTTAGTCCCGCTTTTTTTATTCCATTCTACTATAATTTCATTAATATTTTTTTTCGGACTACTTGAATTTATCGCCCAATAAAGCGCATTTATATAAAAAATGGCACGTACTAATTGATATTTTTTTTGAAACAATATTTTATTTTTTACAAAATCAGATTTTAAAATCATCTTTACTAATCTATCCATATAATCAAATTCAAATGTTTTATCAATTCCTTGCTCTTTATATGCCTTAGCACATTCTTTATAATAAAAAAGGCGGAAAAGATCATAATCAGAATCACCCCACAGTGCCAGCTCCCAATCAAGAACCCCCGTTAAATTCTCTCCATCTGTAAGCAAATTATGAATAATAAGATCGCCATGAATTAATGTGGCCCTTGTTTTAATATTAAATAAACTTTTAATTTCTTGATTGTTAATAATTAATAATAAATCTTTTATTATATCATTTGTTTGTTTAAATTTTTTAATATCAACAATCTTTTCATTTATTCCATCAATGAGATAATCTAAAAATCTTTTATATTTTTTACCAGTTTTTACTGAACAAATATGATCTCTTTTTTGTGTTTTTTGATACTGCAAAAATTTTACAACTTGTTCAATAATGTTTTTCTTATTCTTTATTGAAAGATTTTTCCAAACTAAATTTATTGTTTTTCCTGAAAGTCGATTCTCAATCATAAAAAATGATTGATCAATTTCTCCAAACAACAAAATCTTTGGTATTAACACATGATTAAGTTGTTTTAAAAAATTTACTTCTCTTAATAAAAGCTTTGGATTGTCGTCTCTAAAACGAATAACATAATTATTTGAAATAAAAACTTTATAATTTGTACCACTTTGAGCAACTACAAAATGCTCTTCTTTTAAAATAGCAAATTGTTCCTTAATTTTTTTAATTATCAATGGATAATTTTTCACAACGCTCTTTTAATTTTTTAATGGTAAGTTTAAAAATTAAATATAATAGTCCGTACAATCAACAATATTAAACTATTATAAATAGTAGCACTAAAAACACATAAAATAAAATTATCCTAAAAATAAAAACATCAATTAAAAACGAAAAAACTTGATCAGCTTCTCTTTCTTATAAAAAATCACTCTCTCCAGCCAAATAACCAGTACTCCATGCAACTTGTAAATTATATCCACCAGTAGGACCATCAATATCTAAAATTTCACCAGCAAAATATAAATTATCTATTATTTTTGATTTCATTGTTTTTTGATCAACCTCTTTTAAATCTACTCCACCTGAAGTTATAATCGCCTTTTCAAAACCAACAAGCCCCTTAAAGCTAAGCTCAAATTCTTTTAATAACTTAATTATTCTTTTTCTTTCAATTTTTGTTACTTCGTTTACCATTTTTTCTCCATTAATTCGAGATAATTCAACTATAACTGGAATAAGTTTTTTTGGTAATAATTTATTTAAACTATTTTTAAATTGTTTATTTTTTTGTTCTTCAAAATCTCTTTGAATTCTTTTATCTAATGTTGGATAATCAAGCGCAGGCTTAAAATCTATTTTTATCTTTAAATCTTTTTCATTTATTTTTTTACTTAAATTTAATACTATTGGCCCACTTAAACCATTCTCAGTAAAAATTGCCTCGCCAAAACAAGAATAAAGCTTGCGTTCTTTCCATAAACTTATTTCTACATTTTTTAAACTCAATCCTTCAAGCTTTTTAACTATTTCTTCTTTTACTATAATCGGCGTAAGCGCTGGTCTTGGTTCTATAACTGTATGCCCCATTTGTTTAAGCCATTTATACGCATCGCCAGTAGAACCAGTTTTAGGATAAGATTTACCTCCAGTTGAAAATAAAAAATTATCAGCAGTAATTTTTTCACCATCTTTTAAAACAACCTTATCTATTCTATTATTTTTAAAAACTATTCTTTTAACTGAACTATTAAGTCTGATTCTTACATTATTTCTTCTTAAATATTTTTTTAAACAACCAACAACATCCCTAGCACTATCTGAAACAGGGAAAACCCTACCCCCTCTTTCTATTTTTATTTTAACTCTATGTTTCTTAAAAAAATTAATAACATCTTTATTAGAAAATTTATTTAAAGCAGGGTATAAGAATTTTCCGTTTTTCCCATAAACATCTATCATTTTCCTTAAATCTTCTTCTGCATTTGTAATATTACATCTATTTTTACCAGTAGTTAAAAGCTTTACTCCTAGACTTTCGTTTTTTTCTAATAAAACAACAGAAAAACCCCTTTCTGCTGCATGTCCTGCTGCAATCATTCCAGCTGGCCCACCACCAATTACTGCTAAATTGTATTTATTATTTTTCATTGATTTCGAATTATGAAGTATCTATGTATGCGTATTTTTTATGATCAACAATGGCAAAAATTATGACGAAGTAAAATCATGTATATTAATTTATGTTAAATTGCGATTTCATATAGTTAGATACACCGTGTTAGTCGAAAGTTATGCTAATTTTTCTAATCTATAAGTTTAAGAGTGGATAAAATTTTATTTGCAACTTTATCATTCTCAAACATTTCAAATTTTATTTTTTTATTTCTATTGCTTTCCATAAAAGTTAAAATTGTTTTTTCTTCAACAAGCCCACCGCCATTACATGAATAATCATTATTAAAAGACTTGCAATCAGCCCAATCAAAAGTAAATTGATAAACCTTAATTCCGTTTATTATTATTTCTTCTATGTCACTTAAAAATCTATTATCCGGCTTATTCTTATTATTGTCCTCTTTCATTGCCTTATGATATATTTTAGAAACTTCTTCAATATTGAACTTACTAAAATCTGGAATACTAGGAATTTCTTCAAAACGAAATGTAGTATATTTTTCGCATTCACTGATACCTGTGATATTACCTCCCATATCTGTTGAAAAATTACAATCAGTCGGATGTTTTATTTCAAATCCTAATTTTTCATCCCGATAAGTCTGCCAAGTATCAGCTTGATTAATCTTTTTAGAATTCTTTTGTGGAAACATAGACTTGGATTGCCACAACAAAAAACCTGCACCAAAAATAACAAGTACGATAATTAAAATGGTTATTTTTTTCATAAAATTACAAGTTAATAGTTAAAGTAGCAAAATAATAAAAGAAAATCAACACAATTTTGCCTAATTCATTTCTATACGAACCTTTCACAAAATAACAACCTTTATTGTATAAACATTAATAATAAGCTATTATACACATATAATAACACTAAAAACATATAAATCAAATGATTATCCTAGGAATAGAAACATCTTGTGACGATACAGGAATAGCTGTGGTTGAAGCCTCTAAACGAGGTGATTTTAATATTTTATCAAACATTGTTTCCTCACAAATAAAAATACATGAAAAATATGGAGGAATTGTTCCTAATTTAGCTGCCAGAGAACATGTAAAAAACATAGAACCATGTTTAAAAGAATCTTTAAAACAAGCAAATAAAACAATAAAAGATATAGATGCTATAGCAGTAACAACAGGACCAGGACTAATTCCATCTTTATTAATAGGAGTTCATTTTGCTAAAGCATTGGCATATAAATATAAAAAGCCAATAATACCAATAAATCATATAGAAGCACATATATTAGCAATAAACAAAAAAATAAAATTACCAGCAATTGCTTTAATTGTGTCAGGTGGTCATACACAATTAATATTAATAGATAAAAAGTATAAGATTATTGGAGAAACAAGAGATGATGCAGCTGGAGAATGTTTTGATAAAATAGCTAAATTATTAAATCTTGGTTATCCAGGGGGACCAGAAATATCAAAACAAGCAGAAAAATGTAAAACAACTAAATTAGAACTCCCCCGTCCAATGATTCATCAAAAAAACTATGATTTTTCTTTTTCTGGCTTAAAAACAGCTGTTTTACACAAAGTAAAAGAAAATAAATACAAAACAGAAGAAATAGCAAAAGAATCTCAACAAGCAATAATAGATGTTTTAATTAAAAAAACAATAAAAGCAAAAGAACAATACAAGGCAAAAACAGTAATTTTAGCAGGAGGCGTAGCAGCTAATAAAGAATTAAGAAAACAATTTCAAGAAAAAACAAATGTTTTAATTCCAGATTTTAAATTATGTACAGACAATGGAGCAATGATTGCAATAGCAGCATTTTCTAAAAAACCAAAGAACTTACATAAAATTAAAGCAGATGCCAATTTACGAATAAAATAAAAAATGAGATAATAAAGGCATGGCATATGAACCAGAAAAAATAGAAAAAGAAATTTATAACCTTTGGGAAAAAGGTAAATTTTTTCAACCAAAAAAAGGAAAAAAACCATATGTTGTTACTATTCCTCCTCCAAATATTACCGGAGCTCTACACATGGGCCATGCTTTAAATAACACAATACAAGATATATTAGTTAGATATCATAGAATGAATCAAGAACCAACATTATGGGTTCCAGGGACAGATCATGCAGGAATAGCAACACAAAATAAAGTAGAAAAAGAATTAAAAGAACAAGGAAAAACAAGACATGATATTGGAAGAGAAAAGTTTGTAGAATTAACTCATAAATGGAAAGAAAAACACATAGATATTATTATAGACCAACTAAAAAAACTAGGATGTTCTTGCGATTGGTCAAGAACAAGATTTACATTAGACAAAGGATATGCAAAAGCAGTTGAAACAGCATTTAATCAATACCATAAAAAAGGATATATTTATCAAGGACCAAGAATAGTTAATTGGTGTCCAAGATGTTCAACAGCTATTTCTGATATTGAAATAAAATACAAACCAGAAAAAACTAAATTATGGTATATTAAATATCCTTTAAAAGATTCTAAAAAATTTATTACAGTAGCAACAACAAGACCAGAAACAATGTTAGGAGATACAGCTATAGTAGTTAATCCAAAAGATGAAAGATATAAAGATTTAATAGGAAAGAAAGTAATATTACCTCTAATAAATAGAGAAATTCCAATAATCTCTCATAGATTAGTAGAAAAAGATTTTGGAACAGGAGCATTAAAGCTTACGCCAGCTCATTCAGTTATAGATAATAAAATAGGAAAAGAGAATAAATTAGAAATAATTAATGTTATTGGAGAAGATGGAAAAATCACAGAAAATGGTAAACAATATGCTGGACTAACAATAAAAGAAGCAAGAAACAAAATATTAGAAGATTTACAAAAATTAAATCTTTTAGAAAAACAAGAAGATTATGAACATTCTTTATCTTTATGTGATAGATGCAACACACCAATAGAACCATTAATATCAAAACAATGGTTTGTAAAAATGGATAAATTAGTTAAACCAGCAATACAAGCTGTTAAAAAAGATAAAATTAAATTTTATCCTAAAAGATATAAAAAGATATATTTAGATTGGATGGAAAATATTGATGATTGGTGTATTTCCAGACAATTGTGGTGGGGACATAAAATACCAATCAAGGGAGAAACAGATGTTTTAGATACTTGGTTTTCTTCCGCTTTGTGGCCTTTTGCAGTTTTAGGATGGCCAGAAAAAACACAAGACATGAAAGATTTTTATCCCACTACTCTTTTATCAACGGCACAAGATATTATTTATCTATGGGTAGCTAGAATGATATTTTCATCATTAGAGTTTTTAAAAACAATTCCATTTACAGATGTATATATTCATTCAACGGTTTTAAATATTGAAGGAAAAAGAATGAGCAAATCCTTAGGAACAGGAATTGATCCTTTGGAATTAATAGAAAAATATGGAGCAGATGCAACAAGATTTGGATTAATGTATATAACAAGCCTAGAACAACAACAAATTAGATTTTCAGAAAACACAGCAAAAACATCAAGAAATTTTGCAAATAAACTATTTAATATTAATAGATTTATTAAAGAATTTTTAGATAAACCAGAAACCAAAAAACCAAAAACATTAGCTGATAAATGGATAATAAGCAAATTAAATACCTTAATTAAAAATACAACAAATAATATTAAAGAATACAAACTAGGAGAAGCCTCTAGAGAAATATATGATTTTGTATGGCATGATTATGCTGATTGGTATGTTGAAATATCAAAACAACAAGATAAATCTCTAAACAAAGAAATATTTGAAACAATATTAAAACTACTCCACCCATTTATGCCCTTTATTACAGAACATCTTTACAATGATAAAAAAAATCCATTAATTATTTCTAATTGGCCAAAACACAACGAAAAATTAATAGATAAAAAAACAGAAAAAGAATTTGAAAAAATACAAAACAAGATTATTGAAAAAAGAAAAGAAAATATTAAACTACAAGATTTAATTAAAGAATTTTTATGAAAATTATAATTTGTATTATTCTAGCATCTATTCCAAGTTTAATTTGGTTAGCTTTTTATCTTAGAAAAGACAAGCATCCTGAGCCAAATAAAATGATCATTAAAATATTTATTTTAGGAATAATAGCTGTCCCAATAGCTGGATTTTTAGAACAAGGAATATTTATGAGCTTAGAAAAAATTAATTTATTAGAAAAAATAGGATTAATTGTTATACTATTTGCTTTTGTAGAAGAATTATTAAAATATTTAGTAATTAAATTTGGAATACTAAGAAATTCAGCATTTGATGAACCAGTAGATGCAATGATGTATATGATAATAGCTGCCCTAGGATTTGCAGCAGCTGAAAATATTTATTTATTAATGCAAGTATTTCCAACTGATTTGCCAATGCTACAAGCATTAGAATTTATGACAACAAGATTTTTAGGGGCAACATTTTTACACGCTTTAGCCTCTGCAATTCTTGGATATTTTTTAGCAGCATCTTTATTAATAGATTCAAAAATAAGAAAACTTTTAACATTTGGAGGAATAATATGTGCTACTATTTTGCATTCGATATTTAATTATATTATAATACTAAATAGTCAGACATTTATTAGTATTGCTGAAAGAAATATATATTTATTAGTATTATTAGTAACAATGGCAGTAATAGTTTCTTTCATGTTTAAGAAAATAAAAAAACACAGATCAATTTGCGAAATTTAATAATTAAGAAAAATATATGGCTTCTTTTTTCGAAAAATTAACTGGAGCTGAAGAGTCTCCAGAAGGGCCCATAAAAGAAGGGCCAAAAGACCTCGCTGCTAAACCAGCCGAGTCGAAGCGCGGGCCTAAAAAAACTATTAAAAAAGAAAATATATCTATGCCTAGATTAAAAAAAGATTCAGAAGAAATATCATTAATTGAACCCAAAATAGAAGAACCAGAAACAGAAGAAAAAGACTGGTTAGAAGAAGCAGACAGTGAAGAAGGACAATTAACAATTGATGTTTATCAAACAGATGAAGAAATTGTAATTAAATCAACAGTAGCTGGAGTAAATCCAGATGATATTGATATTGATATTAATAATGACATGGTAACAATAAAGGGGAAAAGAGCAAAAGATGAAAAAATTGAAACAGAAAACTATTTTTATCAAGAATTATACTGGGGAGTATTTTCTCGTTCAGTAATCCTTCCAGCAGAAGTAGATTCAGACAAAGCAAGAGCATCAATTAAAAATGGAATATTAACCATACGATTGCCTAAATTAGAAAAAATAAAAACAAAGAAAATTAAAGTTAAATTTGAGGTTTAAAATATATTATATATTAAAAAATCCTGCATTTAGCAGGGTTTTTTATTTTTCAATTAACACTTTTAAAACTTCTCTTGCCTTTTTATCCCATTTAAAGTCCTTAGCTCTTTCTATCCCTTTATTAATCAAATAATCTTTTAATTCTTTGTATTTTAAAACAGATTCTATTGCAAATGCAATCTCATTAGAATTGTTTGGATCAATCATAATTGCACAATCACCAACAACCTCTGGCAAAGAAGATCTATTAGAAACAATTACAGGCACTGAACAAGCCATTGCTTCTAAGGGTGGCAATCCAAATCCCTCAAAAAAACTGGGATAAACAAAAATTTCAGCTAAATTATATAAATATTCTTTATCATTTTCTTGAATAAAATCTGTAAAAACTATTTGATCTTTAAATTTAGAATTTTCAATATAATCAAATATTTCTTTATACAACCAACCCTTAGAACCAGCAATAACTAATTTATACTCTGAAAAATCAAAAGATTTTTTTGTTTTAACCATTCCTTCAAATCCCTTCCAGTTTATATCATACTCTTCTATTAAATCTCCTCTTTTTAATTTTTCAAATGCTTTTATTAATCCTAAAACATTTTTTCTTGGTTCAATAGTAGCAAGGTATAAAATAAATTTATCTGGTAGATTATACTTTTCAGCAATATTGCTTTTAATTTTTTTAAATTTATCAGAAATTCCAGGATATATTACTTTTATTTTATCTTTATCAATTTTAAACAAATCAATTAAATCATTTTTAGTAGATTCAGATATAGCAATAATTTTATCAGCTTTTTGGGCTTGTTTTTTAGGACCAACAGATATATGCCAAGCTAATTTTTTAAAAGAAAAAAACTCAGGAAAACGAATAAATCCCAAATCATAAAAAACTAAAACCTTTTTAACTTTTTTGCTAACCGGGGCTAATATAAAATGAGGACTAAAAAAAACATCTATTTTCCCAAGAATCTTATCTATTTTAGGAAAATTAAACACTCTAATCAATAAATCAAGAATCTTATTGGGGATATTCATTTCCTTAACCTTAACATTAGGATACTTTAAAAAATCAAAGTCTATTTTTGCTTTAGTTAGACCATTATAAAATAAAACATATTTTATTGATTCATCTAAAGGAATTAAATGATTTAAAAGATTAATAATATATTCTTCTACACCAGTTCTTCTTCCTTTAATTAGTGCTCTAATGTCAATTCCAATTTTCATAATTTTTTTCAACAAAATCTTTAATCTTTTTCTTAAAAATTTCTTTATCAAATTTTAATGCATGTTGTCTAATTTTAGATGGTTTAAATTTTTTAGGATCAAAATTCTTAACAGCTCTAATCAAAGAATCAGGATTTTGTTCATTAAAAAATATACCAGTTTTTCCATCAATAACGCTTTCTAAAGCACCACCACCCTTAAAAGCAATTACTGGTCTACCACAAGCCATTGCTTCAATTGCAACAATTCCAAAATCTTCTTCTTGTGGAAAAATCAAAGCCTTACAATTTTGATAATATTTTTTTAAATCTTTAACTTCTCCTAAAAATTCAATATTTTTTTCAGCAATTTTTTCTAATTTTTTTCTTTGAGGACCATCTCCAACAACCTTTAAAGGAAGTCCTAATTTATTAAAAGCTTGAATAGCTAAATCAAATCGCTTGTAAGGCAATAATCTACCAACAATTAAAAAATAATTATCAATATTCTTACTTATTTCAAAATCATTAATATTAACAGGAGGATAAATTACTTTAGCATCCACCTTATAATACTTATTAATTCTTTTTAAAACAAATTTTGAATTACAAATAAATTTATCTACCCTATAAGCTGCTTCTCTATCCCACAAACGAATATAGTTTAAAAATAAAGAAACAAATGTACGAGAAAATATTGGTAAAGAAAACTCTCTAATATATTTATGTGAATCATCCCAAGCATATCTAGTTGGTGTATGACAATAACAAATATGTAAAGTTTCTGGTTTTGTAATTATTCCCTTGGCAAAACTAGCAGAGTCAGACAAAACAACATCATAATCAGATAAATCAAATTTTTCTATTGCCATTGGCATTAAAGGAGGAAAAAATCTATGCTTTTTAACAGCAAAAGGAACTTTTTGCAAAAACGACGTATAAACCTCTTTATCAGAAAAAAGCTTTTTATCATGAATTAAAGTAAAAATAGGGGCATCTGGAAAAATTTCAGTAAATGCCTCTAAAACTTTCTCTGCTCCACCATATTGATTTAAATAATCATGTACTAAAGCTATTTTCATATGTTAACAAGCTGAATTATCAGTAAATAATATAATAAATGTTTTTAATAATATATAGACATCTCTTTTTAAAGACCAGTTTTCAATATAATAAGTGTCTAATTTAACCTCTTCTTCAAATGGCAAGTCAGAACTTCCACTAATCTGAGCCATACCAGTCATTCCTGGTTTAATAAGTAAAACCTTTTTATGATGTTTTTCATATCTGTCTATTTCATCTGGCTGATGTGGACGAGGACCAACCAAACTCATTTCTCCAAAAAATACATTTAATAATTGAGGAATCTCATCAATTCTAGATTTTCTTAGAAATTTACCAACTTTTGTTATTCTTGGATCATTCTTTATTTTAAACAAAATTCCTTCTTGTCTTTCATTTTTATCTAATAAATCTTTTTTCATTTTTTCTGCGTTATTTATCATTGATCTAAATTTATATAATTTAAATTTCCTTTTTTGACTAATTCTATCTAGTTTAACAAAAACAGATCCAGAAGAATCTAATTTAATTATTATTCCAATAATTAAAAAGAATGGAAATAAAATTAACAATCCAATAAAAGAAAAAATAATATCTATCAATCTTTTAATTATTCTTCCCCATCCATCTAAAGAAGTTCTTTTAATTTCTAATAATGGCGCAGAGTCAAATGTATCTAATTCTAAATTACTAGCCATGGTTTGAAATAAATTTGGAACAAATTTAAATCCAATTCTATGCTCTTCACAATAATCAACAATTTCTAAAACCTCACTTCTTTCATATTTAGGACTAGCTAAAATAACCTCATCAACCAAATTATTATCTAAAAATCTTTTAATTTTTTCAAATTCTAATTCTGAAAAATGCTTTTTTATTCTATAACCTAAATCAGGTCTTTTTGTAATTTCTTGAATAACTTTTCTGGTCATTTTGTCATGGCCGATAATAAGAACATAATGAACACCAATATTATACTTACCAACTAAATATCTCTGAAGTTTTTTAACAAAAAAACGGCCCAAGCTAACAAAAAATATAGCTAAGACCCAAGAAGCTAAAACAATAAAACGAGATTCAAATAATTGACTACTAAAAAAGATATATAGAATAAGAATTAAAAGAGTAGCTGAAACAGCTACAATAATCTGGAAAAATTCTTTAAATAAACGTTTTTTTGCTTTAAAAGTATAAAGACCAGAAATAGCGAAAACAAAAACACCCAGAACAGAAACAAAAATGAGAAGAATAAAATATCTTTGAAATGGAAGATTTAAAGCAAACATAACTGGTCTTAAATTAGCCACCAAAGAACTAACACGCAAAAAATATGCAGCCACTCCAGCTACTAAAAACATTAAAAAATCTACTGGAACCAATAAACTACTAAAGATTAATTCTGACTTTTTCATATCACTCATATTGTAGCTTAAAATGAATCTAAAATCAATTAAAAATCCTCCACAAATGTGAAGGACTTTTAATGTCGGGCAAGTAGTAAGCCGAATTCTGTTCAAAGGATGATCATTTATCTAGGCTTATTATTACTAATAAGCTCATGCGAACTACCTTTAACTGAAAGAAAATCATAAATCACCTTCTTTCAGACTTGTTCTTGCACTCACCTAGGAATTTAGCCGTTTCACTCTTCTAATTACTTAGAAGACTCATCTTTAAAAAAGATGTATCAATCCTTTCGGATATCAACGTCACTATTCGCATCCCTATTCTTACGAACGACGGGGGTTACCCGCTAGGCTTTAATGAGTGTTCGGACTTTCCTCTCCAAAAAGGAGCGATCATCACACTTACCCGACAATAAAATAATAGCAATTTAAAAAATAAATGTCAACATAAAAAGAGATTAAAGATTGTAACGCATTAAAAGCTGTTTAATGATTTAAAAAAAGAGCGTCTAATTGTCTTAATAAACAATTGACGCTCATAGTAATCAAGAATAAATAATCAGTATAATTGGAATAGATATAGCTATTCCCTCTACAAATAAAGAAAACCATATTAAAAAAAACCATATGATTTTTTTTGGAGTCCCTATCTTAAATTTATTATCATCAGCGATAGAAGGAGGGGAAACAGCAGTAACAATAGCAGCAACGACAATAGAGGAAAAAATAATAGTAGTAATAAGAACATAAGAACCAGTAAGAATAACAACAGAAGAAATAACAGCACCAATGGCAACAAGAGCAGTCTCAAGAAAAGTAGTAATAAAGATATTAAAGGCAACGATAGCAACAATAAAAATAGCAACGATAATAACAATCATTGAAATGGTAGCAGCGACAGTAGCAACTACACATCGTTCGTCTTTAATCTTCTCCCAGCCATTCATAAGAAAAAAAATCAAAAGAAAGGTTCCTAAAGCCAAAATAACTGAAATAATTCCACTAATAATTAATCTTTTCAATGTTCATATCCTCCTTTAAAATTTAAAAACTGATATATATCAGTTCAATACAAATATATCATATCTATTAAATTGTGTCAACTTTTATATCAAATAACCTTGCTTTCCTCTGTCTTTGCTTCCCAATGCTCGATTAACTAATTTATCAGCTTCAATATTTTTATCTCTAGTAATGTGTATAAAATCAATTTTATTAAAATCTATTCTTAAATTCCAAACTTGTAAAAAAAATTGTTCGATTCTTCTATTGAGAATCTTATACTGTGCATTCAATTGTTTAACAACAAATTGACTATCCATTCTAACTTCTATTTCCATTGTTTTTGCTTTTTTCTTGCCAAAAAGCAATTTTGCTTTTTGTAAAGCAAATATTACTGCTTCATACTCAGCCTCGTTATTTGTAGCTCTTCCAATCTTTTGAGCATATTCTTTAATAACCTTTCCTTTTTCATCAGTAAAAACAACACCAATCGCAGCTGGGCCAGGATTCCCCCTTGATCCACCGTCTGTGTAAATTACTGTTTTCATGAAATATTTGCAGCATAATTAAAGGCTAGAAAATATTTTCTCCAACTCTCATCAGTTGATTTATATATGTTATCAAAATAGAAATAGTCAGATAAAACTTCACGCAATCTTAAAAGTTCTTTTAAATAACCACGCTTATGATTTTTTTTATCTTTAATTGTTAAATCTAAAAGCTCTAAAGCACGATCAAATGCCATTCGACTATATTCTTTGTTTTTTTCTTTCCAATTAATTGCTCTTTCTACTTCACTACCAACATTAGCCATTTGTTTTAAAAATGACATTTTATTCCAATTTCCAGATGCTAATTTTTTGTGTTGATAATTCATTTTTTAACAAATTTATTTACAATTTTTTTTATTCTTTCTCTTATTCTTTCGTCTTCTACGCCCCTAGTTCTATTTCCAGAAACTGGTTTAAGATTTATCATAGAATCAAATTCAATTAAATCCTCCATTTCAGGATAGATATTAATTCCCCAAGTATTTTGATTTATTGAACCATTTTCTATTAAAAGCTCCTGACCATCTGAATGTAATTCCATATCAACAACCATTTCTTCTTTTTCAATATCAATAACTGCTTTTACTAAATTACCAAACATTCTTTTGGACATTTCTTTTAATTCTTCGGTTGTAATTTGATCTTTGATTAATTTCATTTTAAATCAATAATCTTTAATTGTAATTCTTTAGAACCATTCCATTCATTGGCAATTAATTCAAAAACAATATCAATTTTATCTCCTGTATTAATTTTACCACAAAAATCACCTAAATTAAATCCAATTGCATCAAATTTTTTTCCGTTTTTCTCTAAATACATTTTTAAATGACCTCCATTAGAGCCAACCTTACGAATACTTAAAACACTTATTCCTTTAAGTAAAAATAAAGGAGCACTATTTCTATTTTTAATTTTTGTGCTAAAACCACATTCAAAAGGAGCAAATCTTTGAATTTCTTCAAAAACTCTAAAATTTAAATCTTTAATATTAACTTCAACATCTATTTCTAATATGGAAGATAATTTTTTATCACTAATATTCTTATCCAATAATTCTCTAAATTTATCTATGTCTTTTTCTAAAATTTTAAAACCAGCTGCTACTGGATGACCACCAAATTCAAATAAAACAGACTTACACCTATCCATAACTTTAACAACATCAATTTCTTGCATGCTTCTAACAGATCCAGTACAAAAATTAGGCAAAACTTGAAAGATAAAAACAGGTAAATAAAATTCATCTTTAAGTTTTTGAGCAACTAATCCAGCTAATCCAGCTAGCCAATCTTTATCCCCTTCTAGTATAAATTTTTTATTTGAACCATGTAAAACTCTTTTTCTAGCTTGTTCAAATATTTTTTTCATTAATTGCTGTCTTTGTTTGTTTTGTCTTTCTAGTTTCTCAGATATTTCTTTTGCTTTCTCCTTATTATTAGAATTTAATAACTTAAAAGCTAAATCACCATGATCCATTCTACTAGCAGCATTTATTCTTGGACCAATAACAAATCCTAATGTTTCTACGCTTAAATTGGTTTTCAGTGTATGAGAATTACATACAGGATTAATTCTAGCTTTTTCCATTAATGCAACCAAGCCAATTCTTTTTGTTTTAGACAAAACAATCAAACCATATTTCATTAAAGTTCTATTTTCACCCAATAATGGCATTGCATCAGTAGCAATAGAAATAGCAACTAAATCTAATAACCATTTTTCCCAAGAAGAATCTAATCCTTTAAGTATGGCAACAGCTTGAGCTAATTTAAAAGCAACACCAGCACCAGATAAAAACTTAAAAGGATATTTACAATCTTTTTGTTTTGGATTAACAACAGCTAAGGCTTTTGGGATTTTTTCAGGAACCTCATGATGATCAAAAATTAAAACATCAATTCCTAATTTATTCGCCAATTGAACCTCTTTAAAGTCAGTAATACCACAATCTGTGGTAATAATTAATTTAATACCTTCATTGTGTAATTTTTTAATTGCATTTAAGTTTAAACCATATCCCTCAAGATTTCTGTTTGGAATATATACAGATGGTTTAATTTTAAAAAGTTTTAAAACTTCAACAATAATTGTTCCTCCACAAACACCATCAGCATCATAGTCAGCAAAAAGAGCAACTTTTTCCTTTCCAGCTTTTTCTATTCTTTTTATTGCTTTTTTTAAATCTTTTAATAAAAATGGGTCATGAAGATCCTGATCATAATCAGGACTAAAAAACTCATCAATTTTTTTCTGAGTATCTAATCCACGATCCCATAATAATTGAAGAGTTAATTTAGAATATTCTGGGAATTTATTTAAAAACACCATAGGTGCTTCTTTGTTTAATTTCCATTGTTTTTTCATAAAGCATCCAATCCAGCCAATCTTTCATTAGCTAAATAATTCAACATAGCTCCCCCTCCAGTAGAAATATGGTTAAATTTTTTATCTTTTTTAATTTTTCTTAAAAACTCAACTGTATCACCACCACCTACAACAGAATAAGCTTTTGATTTAATAATTGCTTTAGTAATTTCTAAAGAAGATTTATCAAATGGTTTTTGAGTATAAAGACCCAAAGGACCATTCCAAACAATTGTTTTGGCTGATTTAATTGCGCTACAAAATAAATCAATTGATTTTGGGCCAATATCTAAAGCTTTTCCTTGAACTTTATCAGAATATTTAACAACATTATTATCCCAAATACCAAAATCTTGAGGTAAAAACAGTTTTTTATTATCTAAATCAATATTAAAATCTATTTTTTCAACCAGAGAATCACTCATATCAACTCCTTGAGAATAAAATATTGTATTAGCCAAAGCACCACCAATTAAAACCTTATCAGATATATTTAAAAATTTATTAATAACTTTAATCTTGGTAGATATCTTGTTGCCACCAATAATAGCTACTAATGGTCTTTTAAAGTTTTTTAAAACCTTATTTAATTCATCAATTTCTTTTTCAAAAAGAAATCCAATACATGAATCTAAATATTTAGGAATACCAACAATAGAAGCATGTTCTCTATGAGAAACAGAAAAAGCCTCATTAACAAAAATATCTGCTAAATCAGCTAATTCTTTAGCAAGAGAATCAGAATTTTTTTCTTCTCTTGAATCAAATCTGATATTTTCTAATAAAAGAATATCTCCAAAATTCATCAATTCTATTGTTTTTTTAACATTTAATGTTTCAGAAAAAGATATTTTTTTTCTCAATAATTTACTTAAAGAATTACAAACAGATTTTAAAGATAATTTTTTTTCTTTTGGTCTTCCTAAATGAGAAATTAAAATAATTTTTGATTTTTGTTTTATTAAATATTTTAATGTAGGAATAATTGCTTCTAATCTCCATATTTCAGATTTATCAATTTTTAAATTATCACCAATTGGTATATTTAAATCAACGCGCACTAATACGCGTTTTTTAAAAACATCTGTATTTTTTAAATTTTTATACATTTTTAACAATTTTAATAAATTCCTTTGAATTCAAGCTAGCTGAACCAACTAAAACACCATCAAAATTAGAATAATTTTTAACCACATCACCATTAACACTGCCTCCGTAAATAATTTTGTTTTTAAATCTTTTTTTAATAAATTCTAAAACCTTATTAGCTTTTTCAGAAGAACAAAATTTTCCAGTACCAATAGCCCAAACAGGTTCATAAGCAATAATGATTTTTTTAGAAATAATATTTTTTAACTGAGATTCTAATATTTTTTTAACATCTTCATCTTTTTTCTCTCCAACACATAAAATAGGAATTAATTCATGATCTAAAGCAGATTTTATCTTTTTATTAATCTGTTCATCTGTTTCTCCTAATGCTCTTATTTCTGAATGACCAATAATTACATATTTAATTTTATAATCTTTTAGCATAGAAGCAGAAATCTTTCCAGTAAAAGCACCTTCTTTATAAAAAACATCTTGAGCTCCAGCCTTAATCTTATTATTAATCTGAAACTTAAAAATATTAAAATGAACAAAAGACGGACAAACAACTATTAGATTGTTTGTTTTAATCTTTTTAATGTCATGAAAAAGATTTCTAGCTTTTAAAAAACTATTAGGATTACATTTCCAATTTGCAACAATTATTTTTTTCATAAATTAACAATGCCCAAAGTAATAATCGTAACTATTACACCAGCAATTAAAACACCTATAGCAATTAATGGAAAAGCTCTTTTAATTGGTATACCAAAGACAAAAGCAGCCAAAGCACCAGTCCAAGCACCTGTGCCAGGTAAAGGAATAGCAACTAAAACAATTAGAGCTAAATCTCTAAAACGATCAAATTTAGCAGAATGTCTTTTTCTTGTTTTTTCAAATAACCAAGAAAAAAACCTATTTAAAAAATATATTTTATGAATTAAAAATTTAACTAAAAAACCAAGAAACCACATAATAAATACAACAGGAATTAAATTACCAATAACAGAAAAAACAAAAGCAGACCAAACAGGTAAATTATAAACAGCTAGGGCAATAGGAATACCGATTCTTAATTCAACAATGGGCAACATTGATATTAACAAAACAATAATTTCTGAACTCATTTTATCTTTCTTAAAAATTTAGCAACTTGCTCTGGTTCAATAGAAGAAACCTCTATTCCTGTTCCTAATTCAATTCCAGCCCAAATATTTGTTCTTGGTAAAATTTCAATATGCCAATGATAATATGAATAATCTTTTCCATCACATGGAGCAGTGTGAAAAAAGAAATTATATGCTGGATCTTTTAATCCTTTGTTTAATTTATACAAAGCAGTTTTTAATGCTTCAGCTAAATATTTTATTTCATTAGGTTTAATTTTTTCAAAATTAGGCTGATGTTTACGAGGATAAACTCTTAATTCAAAACTAACCCTTGGAACAAAAGGTGCGTAAACTATAAAATACTCATTTTGAAATATTACTCTTTTTTCTTCTTTTTCCCATTTAAGCATAGCACAATGAGCACATCTTTTATGATCTTCATAATGTTGTTTTGCCCCACGTAAACTTCTTTTAATATCAGAAGGAAGAATAGGAATAGCAATTAATTGAGAATGAGGATGTGACAAAGAAGCACCAGATTCTTTTCCATGATTATAAAAAATTGAAATATAGTTTACACATTTATGTTCCATTAAATTTAAATATCTTTCTTGATAAGCTTTAATAATTTCTTCTACTTTTTTTAAAGAAAGCAAAGCAATATGTTTTTCATGATCACGAGTAATAATTACCTCATGAAAACCAGAACCATCCATTAAAGTATATGGACCTTCTTTAAATGTTTCAGAACAATCTCCTGGTCCAAATATTGGATATTTATTTCCAATAACTTGCAAACTCCATTCTTTAATTATTTTTTTAGCTCCTTTTACTCTTTTTCTTTTGTCTGAATAATAAATTAAAAGAGGCTCCCCATTGCCACTAGCTTGGGGATCCTCAAAAGGACATTCTGAAATAGGTTGCTCAAATTTTTCTCTTTTACCCTTTGCAAAGGCACCTGGTCTTTTACTTCGACCAGTGGCTATAACAACCCATTCTTTACTAATTAAATCTTGTCTTAATTCAGAAACGTTTTCAAAGCCTTCACGTGTTTGTTTTTTTCTAAAATCAGGAATTTTCATATTTTATACTTATTGATAATAAAATTCCATCTAATTTTAAATAATTCAATAAAAGTTCTAAAATATGCTTTTAAACCAACCTTGCTTCCTTCAGCATTAATCCATTCTACTGGTAACTCTTTAATCTTATACCCTAGTTTCTTAGTAATGGCTAAAATCTCAAAATCAAAACCCCATCTTTCAAGTGTTTGCTTAGGAAAAACACTTTTAACAATTTCAGCTGGAAATAATTTAAAAGCTCTTTGAGAATCTTTTATTTCCCAAATACCAGCTACAAATCTAATAAGATATTTAGATATTTTACCTAAAAATCTTCTATGCCAACCAGCATGTTCTTCAATTTTTGCACCCTTTACTTCTATTGAACCAATAATTACATCATAATTTTTAGTATAAGGCCAAAACTTTTCAATATGATCCATTGAAATAGCATTATCTGCATCTACGTATATCCTATAATCTCCTTTAGCTTCTAACATACCTTGCTTAGTAACATATCCTTTTCCATGATTCTTCTTATTATCAATTAATCTTACACTATTAAGATTAGCGCTTCTAACAACATCTCCTGTTCCATCATTAGAACCATCAGAAACAACAATAATCTCATAAGTGTAATTTTGTTTAGATAAATACTTATCCATATCTAAAAGACTAGCTTTTATTCTTTTAGCCTCATTATATGCTGGAACTACTACTGATAAATGTATTTTGCTCATATGATTTAATTATATCATAAATAATATTGTTTTATAAATTTCTCTAACTCCCTCCTTAATTTATATGAATTACAATGTTTTAAAACACCAAAATATGATTGAATTGATTGATTTAAACATTGTTCAACGATTTGATTATTCTTAAATTGTTTAATTCTAAGTTTAATCTTTTTAAATATTCTTTTCTTTGTTTTTGTTCTCAATACTATATAATACGGCAAAACCACATAACCAAGAAAATCTATGCCTTGATTATACTTTCTAATAGTAATTTTATCAGGATGTAATGATAATTTCAAATTAGTTCTTAAAAATTTTCTTATTACTGGAATTAATTTTTCTAGATCTTTTTTGCTTTTATTTAATATTACAAAATCATCTGTATAACGAATATAGTGTTTAATCTTTAATTCGTGTTTAATAAATCTGTCTAATTCATTTAAATAAATATTTG